>NZ_CP107982.1:10132466-10475789 GCF_036104975.1 Amycolatopsis sp. NBC_00355
TACCCGGCCCCGGGTCTCGAGGGTGACGGGCACCCCTCGGTTCCGGCGACGTCCCAGCTCGGACACGGCGGGCAGCCCGGCGAGGCCGGGCTGTTCCCCGGGCCCCGTCGGAAAGCCGGGGGCGTGGCGGAGATCTGTCGTCCGCGAGCCGGGCGGGTGGTGGCCGCGGAACGCGTACTTGTCTCGTCGCTCTCGTCGTGTCCCGCAAGCGTCGTCGGCCTCGACGACCGGGAGCGTGCTGCGACCGGGGGAGGGCCGGCGGGAGGGACGCTTCAGCGCAGCGTCCACCGCTGGTTCGCCTGCCCGCCGCAGGCCCAGAGGATCAGCTGGGTGCCGTTGGCCGTGCCCTGCCCGTACGCGTCGAGGCAGAGGTTCGACTGGACCCCGGTGATCGTGCCGTCGGCGTTGACGGTCCACTGCTGGTTGGCCTGGCCGTGGCAGTCCCAGACGATCACCGGAGTGCCGTTGGCCGTGCCCTGGCCGGACGCGTCGAGGCACTTGGTCCCGCCGACGGTCAGCTCCTGGCCGGTACGGGTCCACGCCTGACCGGCCTGCGCGCCGCAGTCCTGCAGCCGAACCTGGGTGCCGTTGGCCGCACTCGCGGCGTCGAGGCAGCGGCCTGACTGCGTGCCGACGATCTGCCGGGCCGTGGACGTCCCCGGGGTGCCGATGCTCCCGGGCACGGACTGCAGGGCCCCGAACCAGGTGGTGGCCATCTTGTCGTACCCGGTGGCGGTGGGGTGGATGCCGTCGGTCAGGTCGGCGGCGGTCAACGCGGCGTGCATGTCGACCAGGTGCACGCGCTTTCCGGCGTTCCGGTTGCTCTGCACGATGCCGGGGATCGCCGCGTTGAACGTGCGGACGGCGGACTCCTGTCCGGAGTTGGCGAGCGGGATGATCGTCGCGACGAAGACCTCGGCGTCCGGTGCCGTCGCGGTGATGTGGTCGATCAGCCCGGACAGCCGGGCGGGCGCGCGGCCGACGTCGTAGTTCTGCAGGACGTCGTTGGTGCCGAGGTGCAGCAGGACCGTGTGCGAGCCGGTGTTCCGCAGCCAGGTGACGACGTTCGCGTCGATCTGGTCGATGCGCCAGCCCGGGTGGCCCTCGTGGTCGTGGTCACCGAGGGCGGCCGGGCCGTTGTACTGCGAGCCGGTGAAGTCGACCTGGTAGCCGCCCGCGCTCAGGCGCTGCCACAGCCCGATCCGGTACCCGCCGGGCACCTGCGTGCCTTCGGTGATGGAGTCGCCGAGCGGCATGACCCGGACCCCGCCGTTGGACTCGGCGGCCGCCGGGGTGCCCGGGAGGAACGCGCTCAGGAACAAGGCCGCGGCGGCCGCGACGAGCCGGATTCTCATGGTTCTCCTCGATCGTTCAGCCGAAGGTCCACTTCTGGTTGGCTTGCCCGGTGCACGTCCAGAGCCGGACGGCGGTGCCGTTGGCCGTGCCGCTGCCGGTCACGTCCAGGCACAGTCCGGATTGGACACCGGTGACGGCGCCGGCCGAGGTGACCTGCCAGCGCTGGTTGGCCCCGCCGTTGCAGGTCCAGATGACGACCTTGGTGCCCGGCGTGGTGCCCTGCCCGGAGGCGTCCAGGCAGCGGGTGCTGTCACCGCTGTAGACGGTCAGTTCCCCCGCGGTCGTGCGCGTCCAGGACTGATTGGCGCCGCCGGTGCAGTCCCAGATCTGCACCTGGGCGCCGGGGGTGGTGCTGACGCCGTTGACGTCCAGGCACCTGCCCGCGCCGGCCGCGCGCACGGGGCTCGCGGCCGGCCCGGTGCCGCCCGGGCCCGCGGCGGCGATGACCTGCTGGGCGCCCGACGGCCAGCTGGTGCCGCTCACCTGGACGTTGCCGCTCAGGACGTTGTTGTGCGGCGACCCGGTGGCCACGTTCGTCGCGCCGCCGTTGTACCAGTTCCCGCTGAAGGTGCTGTCGTTGGTGTTGTTGCTGCCGCTCGCGTTGGTGAAGGCCCAGACCCCGGAGTCCTGGATCACGTTGGCCGACAGGGAAACGTAGCGGGAGCCTTCGTCCAGGTACAGGCCGACCGTGCGGTTGTTGTCGTACACGTGGTTGTGGTCGATGGAGCTGCCCGGGTTGGCGGAGAGGTTGTAGATGCTGCCGCCGTCGTGCATGAGCTTCTTCGTGCCGTGCACCCGGTTGTAGCTGACGACGGTGTCCCGCAACGTCGTCGCCGTGGAGTACACGGGCTGGTAGTTGTACAGGCCGCGGTTGCGGTAGTCCTGGCTGCCGCCCGGGTCGTTCGCACCCCAGCCCCAGCCGACGTCGATGCCGTCGTAGGTCAGGTTGGAGACGTCGTTGTGCGTGATCACTGCATGCGTGACGTAGGTCGACAGGATGCCGGCCATCTCCCGGTAGTCCAGGGCGACCCGGCTCACCGTGTTGTTCGACAGCGTGATGTCGCGGTTGGTCATCGCCGGGTTCGACGGGTGGTGGGCGTCCGGCCGCACACCCCCGACGACGATGCCCGCGCCCGAGTCCTCGGTGAAGGTGTTGCGGTCCACGGTGATCGACGACGCCCCGAGGCCGACCCCGGACGCGTGCGCGTTCGCGTCGTTGCCGATGCCCAGCGCGACCTGGCCGAGGTGGGTGAAGGTGTTGCCGCTGAACGTGATCCCGGTGGCGGCCGAGACCTGGACGGCGGCCGGCGCCTGTGCCCAGCCGTTGCGGGCGCCCTCGAACAGCGGGCAGCCCGACTGGCACGAGCTCAGGAAGTCGCCCGGCATGCTCGCCGCGGCCGGGAGGAACGTGCCGCTCTGCTGGTTGGCGTAGCCGACCGAGGTGCCCGGCGTGAGCCAGGTGGTGTGCTCGAAGTGCAGGCCGCTGAAGGTGAGGCCGCGCACGGGGTTGTCGTAGCTGCCGCTGATCCGCAGCAGCGACGTCAGCCGCGGCAGCTCGACGTCGTGGCTGCCGGGCACCCAGCCGCTCGGCGCCTTGTAGTAGAGCTTCCCGGCCTGCGGGTCCAGGTACCACTGGCCGGTGTTCTTGAGGAACGAGTAAGAGTTCTCGAGGAACAGCTGGCCGCCGCCGAAGGGCTTGGCGAGGGTGTCATAACCCCAGTTGTTGTTGTTCCACGCCGGTTGCTGCATGACGATCGACGTGCCGCTGACGTGGTCGACGGGGGAGTACCGGTCGGTGAAGGAGTTCTGGCTCTCCACCTCGATCCGGTTCTGCTGCGGCAACGTCGCGAGGTAGTTCAGCGCGGAGTTGACGATGGTCAGGCCGGACGTCGTGATCTGCACGTCGTTGCGGGAGATCGGGATCGACGCGCGTGGCGCCGGCGACCCGTCCACGAACAGCTGCCGCGAGTCGGCGCCCTGCGGCACGGACGCCGCCCAGATGTTCTGGCCCGGGTCCTGCGCCGTCCAGCCGGTGACCTGCGAGCCGCCGGAGAGGATCGGCGTCTGGCCGGACGCGGCCTGCCAGGAGACGGTGTGGCCGTTCTGCCCGGAGTCGGCGCTGGTGAACGTCAGCGGGGCGGAGAGCCGGTAGGAGCCGCCCGCGAGCTGCACGACGACGTCGTTGGCGGCCGACCGGTCGCGGGCCAGCTGCTGCGCCCTGGCCGGGGTGGCGACCGGCTGGTCGAGCGTGCCGGGGTTGGCGTCGTCGCCGGTGGGCGCCACGGCGATAGTGACGGTCGCGGCGTGGGCGGGCGGCGCGGCGAACGCGGTCACCACGAGGGCGGTGACGAGCGCGGCGGCCACGGATCCGGTGCGCGGCGGCATGGCTGTACCTCTCCGGGAACGGGGGACATCGGGCGCCGGGTGTCCACAGTGGACCGAGGGGCCGGCGAGGATGTGTACGACTCATACGAGGCCAAGGTGGGGCCGTCGTCAAGAGACGAAAGGAGGCATCGCCGCCGTTCGATCTTTCCACCTGGGGGAACGTATGTAAGTTTCATTCCGCGCCGCGGCACTGTTGACCGGACCGCCGGGCCGCGAGGTACAGTCACTGGCCGGCGCCCACTGAGTCATACTCATCGGGTGACCCGCAACGAGGAAGCCGCACCGCCCGCGCCGTACCGGCCCGGCTACGAAGTGGTGGCCGAGCAGATCCTGCACCTGATCGCCGAGCTGGAGCTGCGGCCCGGTGACCGGATGCCGACCGAGGTCGAGCTGGCGGCGCGGATGGGAACCAGCCGGACCGTGGTGCGGGAGGCCGTCAAGATCCTCTCGGCGATCGGCCGGGTACGCGCGCACAAGGGACGTGGGCTCTATGTGTCCGACGACGAGGGCATGCTCGGTGCTTCCCGCTGGGGTGGTTTCTTCCTGCCCACCGATCTCGACCACGTCTACATGCTCTTCGAGTTCCGCCGGGTCCAGGAGACCGCGGCCGGCCGGCTGGCGGCGGCGAACGCCACCCCGGCCGAACTGCGCGCGATCGAGACCGCCGCCGAGACCTGCCGGCAGGGTCACCTGACCGGGCGCAGCGCGCTGTTCGACCGCGGCGACGACGACTTCCACCTGTGTGTCGCGACCGCGTCCCACAACCAGTTCCTCGTCGCGGCCGTACGCGAAGCCCGCCGCCTGCAACGCCAGACGAACATCATCGGGATGTCCGGCGCGGTCGGCGGACACGCCGCGAGCGCGATCGACGAGCACGCGGCGATCTACCGGGCGATCCGGGACGGCGACCCGGAGGAAGCGGCCCGGGCGGTCGCCGTCCACCTCGACAACACCCTGGAGGACTACCGGCGCGAGATCCAGCGGCGGCTCTTCGACCAGTGAGCGCGGGAGTGCGTACCCGGGGCCCGGCTTCGGGTACGCAGTCCTGTGCTCATTCCTTTGTGGACCCCGTGATCGAGGGACGGCCGCGATGCGTTGCGGGTGAGTAAGTTTCACCGCGCATTGACCTTTGCCGCCGCGCACTCCTATCTTGGCTTCAGGTTCGGTAACCGAGCGATTTCGGAGCGCGCATCCCGCGCACTCCTTGCCACTCCTGAAGAGGAGTACCCGTGACGACGCTGTCCCGTACTCTCCGCGTGGTTGTCCTGGTCGCCGCCGTGGTCCTGGGGTTCGCGGCCCCCGTGTCCACCGCTGTCGCGGCGCCCGCGGCGGCCTTCAAGGTCCTGGTGTTCTCCAAGACCACCGGCTTCCGCCACGACTCCATCCCCGCCGGGATCGCCGCGATCCGGCAACTGGGGCAGCAGAACGACTTCGCGGTCGACGCCACCGAGGACGACGCGGTGTTCACCGACGCCGGCCTGGCCCCGTACGCCGCCGTGGTCTTCCTGTCCACGACCGGCGACCCGGTCGGCACGCAGGCCGGGAAGGACGCCTTCCGGCGGTACATCGAGCACGGCGGCGGGTTCGCCGGCATCCACGCCGCGTCCGACAGCGGTTACGACTGGGCCTGGTACGGCCAGCTCGTCGGCGCCTACTTCAAGCAGCACCCGGCGCAGCAGAACGCACTTGTCAAGGTCGAAGACCTGAACCACCCGTCCACTCAAGGGCTGCCGGCCCAGTACACCCATTACGACGAGTGGTACGACTTCCGGGCCAACCCGCGTTCGGCCGTGCACGTGCTGACCACTGTGGACGAATCCAGCTACTCGGGCGCCACGATGGGCGCGGACCACCCGACCACGTGGTGCCACGACTTCGACGGCGGCCGCGCCTGGTACACCGGCATGGGCCACACCAACGAGAGCTTCGGCGAACCGAACTTCCTGCACCTGCTGCTGGGCGGGATCCGGACCGCGGCCGGGGCGGTCTCCGCGGACTGCTCGGTCACCACCACGCCGCCACCGTCGGGGAAGCAGGTCGTGGGTGCGCAGTCGGGCCGGTGCGTGGAGGTGCCGAACGCCTCGACGGCGAACGGGACCCAGGTGCAGCTGCGCGACTGCGTGGCGGGCCAGGCGAACCAGACGTGGACCTACACCAGCGGCAAGCAGCTGACGGTCTACGGGAACAAGTGCCTGGACGCTTCGGGCCGGGGAACGGCCAACGGCACGCCGGTGATCATCTGGGACTGCACCGGACAGCCCAATCAGCAGTGGAATGTTAACGCGAACACGATCACCGGCGTTCAGTCGAACCTGTGCGTGGACGCATCCGGCCGCGGTACGGCCAACGGCACGAAGATCATCCTGTGGTCCTGCGGCGGGCAGGCCAACCAGCAGTGGACCCTGCGGTGAACCGTCCACCGTCCGCCTCGAGGAGACCTGTCATGTCCGGATTTTCCGCGCTGCGCCGCGGCGCGCCGGCGGTGGCCGCGGTCCTGGCCGCCGCGCTGGTTCCCGTGCTCGCGGCCCCCGCGAGCCCGGCCGCGGCGGCGTTGCCGCCGGACTCGAAGTTCCAGAAGGTCACCCTGCACACCGAGACGTCCAACCCGATGGCGCTGGACGTGGCCCCGGACGGCCGGGTGTTCTACATCGACCGGCTCGGGGACGTGAAGGTCGTCAAGCCCAACGGCACCACGGTCCTCTCGACGCACCTGAACGTCTTCACGGCCAACGAGTCCGGCGGGCTCAACATCGCGGTCGACCCGGGCTTCGCGACCAATCAGTGGGTGTACGTCTACTACTCGCCGAACAGCGCCGGCAACGTCGACCGGCTGAGCCGGTTCACCGTCAGCGGCGACACGATCGACCAGTCGACCGAGAAGGTCGTGCTGGACGTGCCGGTACAGCGCGCCGAATGCTGTCACCACGGCGCGGGCCTGGTCATGGACAAGAAGAACGGGAACCTGTGGTTGTCGCTGGGGGACAACACCAACCCGTTCGCCTCCGACGGTTACAGCCCGCTCGACCAGCGCTCCGGACGTGCGTACTGGGACGCCGAGCGCACCGCGGGCAACACCAACAGCCTGTCCGGCAAGGTCCTGCGGATCCACCCGGAGACCAACGGTACGTACACGATCCCGTCGGGCAACCTCTTCGCGCCCGGCACGGCGAACACGCGCCCGGAGATCTACACGATGGGTGAGCGCAACCCGTTCCGGATCGGCCTCGACCCGAAGACCGGCTACCCGCTGGTCGCCAACTACGGCCCGGACGCGCCGAACGCCAGCTCGACCCGCGGTCCGCAGAACACCGTGGAATGGGACGTCGTCAGCAAGCCCGGCAACGCCGGCTGGCCGTTCTGCGTCGGCCCCAACCTGGCCTACAACCAGTACAACTTCGCTACCGGCGCCTCCGGCGCGCAGTTCGACTGCGCCGGCGGCCCCACCAACAGCTCGCCCAACAACACCGGTCTGACCAAGCTGCCACCGGCCGTCCCGGCCCAGGTGTACTACCACTACCAGGCCGACTCGGCGCACTTCCCGCAGCTGTCCGGCGGGGCGCCGATGGCCGGCCCGGTCTACCGGTACGACGCCGACCTCGCCTCCACCCGCAAGTGGCCGGTGGACTTCGACGGCCGCGCGGTCTTCGCCGAGTGGAACACCAGCTCGATGTACACCTTCCAGCTCGACAGCGGCGGCACGAACGTCACCTCGATCGACGCACTGCTGCCGTCGGTGAAGTTCAACCGCCCGATGGACTTCAAGTTCGGCCCGGACGGCGCGCTCTACGTCGTCGAGTGGGGCACCGGGTACGGCGGCGGCAACAGCGACGCGGCCATCGTCCGGGTCGACTACCTCGGCGGCGGTGCGGCCGCGCCGGTCGCGAAGGCCACCGCGGACCGCACGAGCGGTCCCGCGCCGCTCACCGTGGCCTTCTCGAGCGCCGGCTCGACCGACCCGGGCGGATCCACGCTGCGGTACAGCTGGAACTTCGGGGACGGCACGACCTCCACCGCGGCGAACCCCAGCCACACCTACGCCGCCGGCAACTACTCCGCGGTGCTCACCGTGACGAACACGGCCGGCGCCACCGCGACCGCGAGCGTCGCCGTCACCTCGGGCAACACCGCGCCGGTGCTCACCATCACCACCCCGCCGACCGGCGGGCTGTTCGACTGGGGCGACAAGGTGAACTTCGCCGTCACGGTCAGCGATCCGGAGGACGGCACGATCGACTGTTCGCAGGTGACGGTCCAGGCCTACCTCGGGCACGACGAACACGGACACCCGCTCGAGCAGTACCACGGCTGCACCGCCCAGGTGCAGACCACGCTTTCGTCGGGGCACAGCGAGAACGACAACCTCTTCTACGTCGTGGAGGCGTCCTACACCGACAAGGGCGGGGCCGGGGGAGCCGGCCCGGTCACCGGCCGCGCCCAGGTGATCCTGCAGCCCAAGATGAAGCAGGCCGAGTTCTTCAGCGCGACCGGCCGCACCAGCGACGGGAAGGGCACCGACACCGCGGGCGTCACCGTGGAAACCGCCACGGACCCGATGGGCGGCGGCAGCAGCGCGGCGTTCGTCCAGGACGGCGACTGGTGGTCCTTCGACCCGCTCGCCCTCGACAACATCACCGGTCTGCACGTCCGGGCGTCTTCGGGTGGCTCCGGCGGCACCCTGGAAGTGCGCCGCAACGCGCCGGACGGCGCCCTGGTCACCTCGGTGCCGATCACCGGCACCGGCGGCTGGCAGAACTGGCAGGACTTCGCGGTCAGCCTGTCGAACCCGCCCACCGGCACCGGGAAGCTCTACTTCGTGGCCCGCAACCCCTCCGGCCAAAGCGGCGCCGCCTACCTGTTCAACGTCAACTGGGTCCACTTCACCGGCGCCGGCGTCGGCCAACCCGGCACGACGCCGTCCGGCAAGCAGATCGTGGGCACGCCGTCCGGCCGGTGCGTGGAGGTGCCGAACTCGTCGACGGCCAACGGGACCCAGGTGCAGCTGCGGGACTGCGGCAGCCAGGCCGCCAACCAGCAGTGGACCTACACCGGCACCAAGCAGCTGATGGTCTACGGCAACAAGTGCCTGGACGCGTCCGGCCAGGGCACCGCCAACGGCACGCAGGTGATCATCTGGGACTGCCACAACCAGGTGAACCAGCAGTGGAACGTCAACACGAACGGCACGATCACCGGCGTCCAGTCCGGGTTGTGCGTCGACGCGAACGCCCAAGGCACGGCGAACGGTACGAAGGTCATCCTCTGGTCCTGCGGCGGCCAGGCCAACCAGCAATGGAGCCTGCGGTGAAACGTCTGCTCGCGTTCCTCCTCCTGCTGCCCCTCGCCGTCGCCGGGGTGGTCCTGACCGCCGGTCCGGCCGCGGCCGCCGCGCTGACCCGCGTCACCGGCTTCGGCGCCAACCCGACCAACCTCGGCATGTACCTGTACGTGCCGGACGCCGTGGCGCCCAAGCCGGCGTTGCTCGTGCTGGTGCACTACTGCAGCGGTTCGGCGAGCGCGATCTTCAACGGCAACGGGCACGACTACGCGACGGCCGCCGACCGCTACGGCTACCTCGTCGTCGTGCCCGAGGCGACCCGGGACGGCCACTGCTTCGACGTGTCGACGAAAGCGGGCCTGACCCGCGACGGCGGCAGCGACACCACCGGCATCATGGCGATGGTCGCCTGGACCCGTCAGCACTACAACGTGGACCCGGGCCGGATCGTGGTCAGCGGATTCTCTTCGGGCGCGATGATGACGAACGTCCTGGCCGCGCAGTACCCGGACGTCTTCGCCGCCGGATCGGCGTTCTCGGGCGTGCCGGCGGGGTGTTTCGCCACCACCGACGGCTCGCTCTGGAACAGCCAGTGCGCGGGCGGCAACGTCGTCAAGTCCGCGCAGCAATGGGCCGATCAGGCCCACGCCATGTACCCCGGTTACGCCGGCACCTACCCCCGGATGCAGCTGTGGCACGGGAACCAGGACACCACCCTGGCGTATCCGAACTACGGCGAGGAGATCAAGCAGTGGACGGCCCTGCGCGGGCTGAGCCAGACGCCGTCCTTCACCGACCACCCGCAGTCGTCCTGGACGCGCAACCGCTACGGCGGCACCGGAACCCAGGCCACCGTCGAGGGCATCACGATCGCGGGGACCGGCCACACCCTGCCGCAGGCCGGGATGGTCGCGTACGCCATCTCCTTCCTCGGCCTCGACAGCGGTGGTGGCGGGACGACGACCGGCGGCCCGGTGCGCTCGGTGGCCGCGGGCCGGTGTCTCGACGTGCCGGGCCAGTCGACCACCCAGGGCACGCGCATCCAGGTCTGGGACTGCCACGGCGGCACGAACCAGACGTGGACGACCACCGTGGCCGGGGAGCTGACCGTCTACTCCGGTGGCGCACTGCGTTGCCTGGACGCGGAGGGCGGTAGCACCGCACCGGGCACGGCCGCGATCATCTGGGCCTGCCACGGCGGGGCCAACCAGAAGTGGCTGGCCAACTCCGACGGCACCGTCACCTCGGCGCAGTCGGGCCTCTGCCTCGAGCTCGCGGGCTCGACCGCGAACGGCACCGCCGTGCGGCTCGGGACCTGCACCCACGCCACCACCCAGTTATGGACCCGGAACTGACCGGAGGGGACCGCATCATGGCGAAGTTCAGACGGCTGTTCGTGACCGTCGCGATCGGGGCGCTGCTGGCCATGGCCGGGAACGCCGAAGCCGCTGTGCCCGGGGAGGCGTCGACGTCGGCGGCCACCGCGGGCTGCGGGTCCGCTCCCGGGCTGGCGAGCGGCAGCCACACGATCTCCAGCGGCGGCCAGAACCGCAGCTACATCCTGCGGGTCCCGGCCGACTACGACAACTCCCACTCCTACCGGCTGTTCGTGGGGCTGCACTGGCGCGGCGGCACGGCCAACGACGTCGACTCCGGCGGGACCGACGGGTACAACTGGTCCTACTACGGGCTCCGGCGGCTCGCGGACAGCGCGGGCAACAACACGATCTTCGTCGCGCCCCAGGGCAACGGCAACGGCTGGGCCAACCCCGGCGGCCAGGACGTCACCTTCGTCGACGACCTGCTGAAGCAGCTCGAGGCGGCGCTCTGCGTCGACACCTCGCAGGTCTTCGCGGGCGGGTTCAGCTACGGCGGCGCCATGAGCTACGCGCTCGCCTGCGCGCGGCCGACGGTCTTCCGCGCGGTGGCCGTCTACTCCGGGGCGAACCTCAGCGGGTGCAACGGCGGCACCCAGCCGGTCGCCTACATCGGGATGCACGGCATCGGGGACAACGTCCTGCCCATCGCTTCCGGCCGTTCGCTGCGCGACCAGTTCGTCCGGAACAACGGCTGCACCGCGCAGAACCCGCCGGAGCCCTCGAGCGGCAGCCACACCCACATCGTCACCGCCTACTCCGGCTGCCGGACCGGCTACCCCGTGGTCTGGGCCGCGTTCGACGGCGGCCACGACCCCGGCCCGCGCGACGGGTGCACCTGCAGCGGCTGGCAGACCTGGACGTCCGGCGAGGTGTGGAAGTTCCTCACGCAGTTCGACTCGTCCACCCCGCCGACCGGGTCGCCCGTGCAGGTCGGCGTCAACTACACCCTGGTCGCCGAGCACAGCGGCAAGCTCCTGGACATCAGCGGCGTCTCCACCGCGGCCGGTGCCCTGCTGCAGCAGTGGCCGGCCACCGGCGGGCAGAACCAGCAGTTCGACTTCCTCGACTCCGGCGACGGCTACTACCGCGTCCGGGCCCGCCACAGCGGCCTCGTGCTCCAGGTGGCCGGCACCGCCACCGGGGCGGACATCAGCCAGCAACCGGACTCCGGCGCCGCCGCCCAGCAGTGGCGCGTGGCCGACCTGGGCGGCGGGGTCGTCGGCCTGGTCAACCGGCTGAGCGGCCTGTCCATGGACGTGTGGGGAGCTTCGACCGCCGACGGCGCGCGGATCTCCCAGTGGAGCGCCACCGGTGGCGCCAACCAGAGATTCCGGGTCCAACGCGCCTGAACCGCCCGTTACCCGGCGGTATTCTCAGTGAGCCCTGCAGAGACAAAGACGTCTTGGGAGAGCGAACGTGTCGTCCGTCGAGTTGCCCCAGCTCCGTCCGACCCTGGCCGACGTCGCGCGGGCGGCCGGGGTGTCCACCGCCACCGCGTCCCGCGTGCTCAACGGCTTTCCGCGGGTCCGGCCGAAAACGCGCAAGCAGGTGGAGTCGGCTATGTCGGCTCTGGGTTACGCCCGGCAGAGAGCCGCGCGGGCGACGGCGGGGCGCACCGGATCGGTCGCGCTGGTCGTGTGCGAGGAGGTGCTGCGGCTGTTCGCCGACCCCTACTTCGCCCGCATCTCCGCCGGCGCCGGGAAGGAGCTGACCGAGGCGGGCCTGCAGCTCGTCCTGCTCACCGTGCCCGCGACGGAGAACTACCAGGCCCCGGTGGTGCGCTACCTCGACGGCGGCCACGTCGACGGCGCTCTCGTCGTCGGCATGCACGGCCGCCGCCCGCTCGACCTGGACTGGCTCGGCATCCCGGTGGTGTTCGGCGGCCGGCCGGTCCGCGAAGGGGACTGCTCGTCCTACGTCGACGTGGACAACCGGGGTGGGGCGCAGCGGGCCACCCAGCGGCTCATCGACGCGGGCCGGCGGACCGTGGCGACCATCGCCGGACCGCAGGACATGACCGCGGGTGTGGACCGGCTGCTCGGCTACCGCCAGGCGGTGGCGGGTGCCGGGCGCGGCGACCGCGGGCTGGTGGTGTTCGGCGACTTCGGTCAGGCCTCCGGCGAGCACGCCACCGTCCGCCTGATGGACCGCCGGCCGCACGTCGACGCCATCTTCGCCGCGTCCGACATGATGGCGGTCGGCGCGATGCGAGCCCTGCACCGCGCGGGGCGGCGGGTGCCCGGTGACGTGGCGGTCATCGGGTTCGACGACCTGCCGATCGGCCGCCGCACGGATCCGCCGCTCACCACCGTGCGCCAGCCGATCGAAGAGATGGGCGCCCGGATGACGGGCGAGCTGCTCGCGATGCTCGGCGGCTCGGCCACGCCCCGCTGTGCCGTGCTGGACACCAAGCTTGTCCTGCGTGCGACGGCATGACTCCCAATGTGTTAGCGCTAACACCCAGCCTGCGGAGATCCGCAGCGCTCGAAGGAGGATTCGTGACCACTCGAGTCAAGCCGGTGCGCGCCGTCCTGGTGCTGGCCACGATGCTGGCGGCCGTGCTGGCCGGCGCGCCACCGGCGTCCGCGGCGTCGACGTCCCTCACGAGCGCGGCGTCGGGGCGGTGCCTGAACGTGACGGGCGGCGTCGACACGCCGGGCACGGCGCTGGAGATCCGGGACTGCACCGGCCAGGCGAGCCAGGCCTTCGAGTTCAGCTCCGCCGGGGAGCTCCGGGCGTCGAGCGGGACGCGGTGCGTGGACGCCTACGGCAACCAGACGGCGCCGGGCACGGCGGTGATCATCTGGTCCTGCACCGGCGGGGCGAACCAGCAGTGGCGGCAGAACTCCGACGGGTCGATCACCGGCGTCCAGTCGGGCTTGTGCCTGGACGTGAACGGGGCCGGCACGGCCAACGGCACCGCGGTCATCCTCTGGACGTGCCACGGCCAGAGCAACCAGCGGTGGACCGCGAACACCCCGCCGCCGACCGGTGCGGGCCCGTGCGACATCTACGCGTCGGGCGGCACGCCGTGTGTCGCCGCGCACAGCACGGTCCGCGCGCTCTACGGCTCCTACAACGGAAATCTGTACCAGGTCCGGCGAGCGTCCGACAACACGACCCGGAACGTCGGCGTCGTGGCGGCGGGCGGTGCGGCCGACGCCGGGGCCCAGGATTCGTTCTGCTCCGGCACTTCCTGCGTCACCACGGTGGTCTACGACCAGTCCGGGCGCGGGAACGACCTGTGGTACCAGGGATCGAGCGTGGTGCCCGGGTCCAGTCAGAGCAGTCCGGCGAAGGCGACCACGGAGTCGCTCACGGTCGGCAGCCGGAAGGCGTATTCCCTGTACATCAACCCCGGCAACAGCTACTGGCGGGACGGTCACTCGACCGGCGTGCCCACCGGCAGCGCCCCCGAGGGCATGTACATGGTGACGAGCGGGACGCACGTCAACAGCGGCTGCTGCTTCGACTACGGCAACAGCGAGACGACCAGGAAGGCCGACGCGGCCGGCGCGATGGACGCGCTCAACTTCGGCAAGCAGTGCTGGTTCGGCGGGTGCTCCGGCAGCGGCCCGTGGGTGCAGGCCGACCTCGAGTGGGGGCTCTACCCCGGCGGCAGCCAGACGTGGAACCCGAACCAGCGCGCGTTCACCAGCAAGTTCGTCACGGCGGTGCTGAAGAACAACGGGACGTCCCGGTTCGCCATCAAGGGCAGTGACGCCCAGTCCGGCAGCCTGACGACGCTGTGGGACGGCGGGCTCCCGAGCGGGTACAGCCCGATGAAGAAGCAGGGCGCGATCGTGCTGGGCAGCGGCGGTGACTGCTGCAAGCCCGGCGGCGGCGCCAATCTGAGCGCGGGCACGTTCTACGAAGGGGCGATGGTCGCGGGTTATCCGTCCGACGCGACCGAGAACGCGGTGCAGGCCAACATCGTGGCGGCCGGTTACCGCTGAGGCTTCATTCCGGGGAGAAACCGAACGCCCGAGCCGCGACGGCTCGGGCGTTCGGCTGTCCACCGGTGGCAGCCAGGTGGCCGCCGCCGGGACGCGGTGAACGACTCTTTCACGGCGTCGGACGCGATGGAGCGGGCCGTCGCGGCCGGTCGCTCGAGGCCACCGATGCGCGTCGGCCGCCTGAACCGCGATGCGGCTTGGGGTCATGGGGTGTCGTTGCACTACCACCTCGACGAAAGGTGGAATTGCCGATGATCCGAGTACACCGATGGCTACCCCGATCAGTCCGGCAACGCACCCCGCCGGACCGGCCCTGCCCGGTTGAGCCTGACCGAACGGGACGAGATCGCCTGCCTCACCGCCGCAGGCCACGGACCCCGCGCCATCGGCAGGACAATCGGCCGCTCGGCCTCGGCGGTGTCACGGGAACTGGCCCGCAAGCAGCGAAGCTAGCCGCCGAC
Source organism: Amycolatopsis sp. NBC_00355 (assembly GCF_036104975.1). Lineage (GTDB taxonomy): Bacteria > Actinomycetota > Actinomycetes > Mycobacteriales > Pseudonocardiaceae > Amycolatopsis. The sequence goes on from NZ_CP107982.1 coordinate 10,147,279, forward strand.
CCGGCGCTGCGGGCGGTGGTGCAGGCCGGACTGGACCGCAAATGGTCCCCCCGGCAGATCTCCGAGAGACTGGTCCTCGACTTCCCCGACCAGCCGGAGATGCGGGTGTCACACGAAACGATCTGCCAGTCCCGCTAGGTCCAAAGCCGAGGCGCGTTGCGCCGTGAACTGACGGCGGCGTTGCGGGCCGGGCGGGCGTTGCGGATGCCGGGGCGGCAGGCCCAGGCCCGGCGGGAACGCCCGTCGGGCCGGATCCAGGACATGGTCAACATCGCCGAGCGGCCCGCCGAGGTCGCCGACCGGGCGGTCCCGGGAGACTGGGAAGGTGACCTGATCCTGGGCAGCAACAACGCCTCCGCGATCGGGGCGCTGTACCAACGGCCTGCTCCGTCAGTACTTCTCCAAGGGCACCGACCTGGCCCGGCACACCGCAGCGGAGCCGGCGCGGGTGGCGGAGGAGTTGAACGGGCGTCCGCGGGAGACCCTCAGCTGGCTGACGCCGGCCGAGGCCCTCACCGCGTTACTGTTCGATCGGCAGACACCGGGTGTTGCAACCACCGCATGAATCCGCCCAGTGAATGACTCGTTCCGGTCATCCGGCGACCGGAACGAGTCATTCACTGCATGGAAGGCGCCCCGCGCGGTGCGGCGGGTGGTTCAGACGCGGCTCCACCGCTGGTTCGGCTGCCCGTTGCAGCTCCACAGGATCGCGTGGGTCCCGTTGGCGGTGCCCGCGCCTTCGGCGTCCAGGCACAGTCCGGAATGGACGTTCCGGAGCGAGCCGTCCTGGCCGATCGTCCACTTCTGGTTGTCCTGACCGCTGCACGGCCAGCTGATCACCCGGGTGCCGTTGGTGGTGCCCTGGTGGTCGGCGTCGAGGCACTTGTCGCCGAACACGCGGACCTCGCCGGTTTCCCAGGTGGTCCAGAGCTGGTTCGCCGCGGTCTGGCAGTCCCAGATCAGCGAGCCCGCGCCGGCGGCCGTCGAGGCGTTGTCGACGTCCAGGCAGCGCCCGGATCCCGTGCCGCGCAGCCGGGACGTCGTGGCGGCCAGCGGGGAACCGCCGGACACGCGGTACGCCGCGACGCCGTGGGCGGGCACGCTCGCGCTGATCGGGCCGCCGGTCGTGGACGTCGCGCCGGTCCACACGTCGGTCAGGGTGAACGCCGTGCCGGAGAGCCCGATCTGCGCGGCGGTCGTGCTCACGGTGGTCGTGGTGCTGCCGCGGTTGAGCAGGCCGACCGCGACCGACCCGTCGGCCAGCGGTTTGGCGAAGACCTCGGTGTTGCCGTCGTCGCGCACCCGGCGGCCCCCGGCGCCGAGCCGGTCCTGGTCGATCGCCAGCAGGCGCGGGTTCCGCAGCACGGCGCCGATGTCGGCCGACATCGTGCGGATGTCGTTGCCCGCCATCAACGGCGCGGCCATGAGCGCCCACAGGGCGAAGTGGGCGCGGGACTCGGTCAGCAACAGCCCGGGCCGGCCGACCACGAGCATGTCCGGGTCGTTCCAGTGCCCCGGGCCGGCCTGCGCGGCGAGCGGCGCGGTGACGTCGAGGACGTTGCCCACGCCCATCGGGTAGCTGTTGGTGTTGCCGTTCTGCCAGATGTCCAGCAGGTCTTCGGTGGTGCGCCAGAGGTCCGCGACCTGGCCCCAGTCGTACTTGTCCCCGGTGATGGCGTGGTAGCTGTTGGGGTTGATGCTGTAGACGATCGGACGCCCGGTGGCCCGCACCGCGTCACGCATCACCGTGAACCGCGCCACCTGCTCGTCGCGCGTGCCGGCGGGGGAGCACCAGTCGTACTTGAGGTAGTCCACGCCCCACGACGCGAACGTGGTGGCGTCCTGGACCTCGTGCCCCGCGCTGCCGGTGGAACCGGGGTAGGTGCCGGTCCGCTGCGCGCAGGTGCGGTCGGTCGGCACCTGGTAGATGCCGAACTTCAGGCCGCGGCCGTGGATGTAGTCGCCCAGCGCCTTCATGCCGCTCGGGAACTTCGACGCGTTGGCGCGCAGGGAGCCTTGGGAGTCGCGTTGCGGGTCGAACCAGCAGTCGTCGACGACGACGTACTGGTAGCCCGCGTCCTTCATCCCGGACGAGACCATCGCGTCCGCCGCTTGGCGGATGGCGGTCTCGGTGACGCCGCAGCCGAAGCTGTTCCAGCTGTTCCAGCCCAGCGGCGGGGTGAGCGCCGGGCTGCCGGGCGCGGCCGCGGCGGCCGGCGCGGCCGGAGTCACGGCGGCCAGAGCCAGGGCGGTGAGCAGGTGCAGGATGCGGTGACGCGGTCGAACGGGCATCGTCGCCCCTTTCCGTGTGTGGAGGCGCGATGTCAGGCGGCGAACTGCCACCAGTTCAGGTTGAACAGGTAGCCGCTGCCGCCGGTGAACCGGAGTTACAGGTCGTGCGTGCCGGTCGCCCCGGTCACCGGGCAGGACACGCTCGTCCAGGTCTGCCAGCCGCCCGTCCCCGGCACGGTGCAGGTTCCCGCCAGCGTGCCTCCCGTGCTGTCCAGCCGGGCTTCGATCCGGCCGCCGGCGGCCGCGGAGGCCACTCGTGCGGTGAAGGACCGGGCACCGGAACCGAATGCGGCGCCCTTGACCTTGATCCAGTCACCGTTTTCGAGGTAGCCGACGTTCATCCCACCCTCGGTGGACGGCTCGGTTTCGACGCCGGATTCCCCGGCTGTCGTTTCCGCTTCCTGCCGCGTGAACGGGTTCAGCGTGCCCACCTGCGGTGCGCCCGTTGAAGTCATATTGATGGTCGGGATCGTGCCGTCGGAGTTGTACGTGAACTTCTCCACGGCGACCGAGCGCGTGTAGCCACCGCCGCCCGGCAACGCGCCGTTGTGGTAGAAGAAGTAGGAGTTCCCGTTGAAGTCGATCACGCCCGGGTGGTTGGTGAAACTGCCGCCCTGGGTGGGCATGACCGTGCCGCGGTAGGTCCACGGTCCGGTGGGGCCGGGAGCGGTCGAGTAGCCGATGAACTCCGAGCAGCACTTCGCCGCGAACACGTTGTAGTACAAGCCGTTGCGCTTGTAGACCCACGGTCCTTCCTCGAACAGGGTCGGCCGGCTCGCGTTGCCCGTGCGCGTGCCGAACCCGGCGGTGGTGAGGGGGATCTGCGTCGGTCCGCTCGAGTAGGAGATCATGTCGGCGTTGAGCTTCACGTACCACAGGTGCGGGTTGCCCCAGTACAGGTACGCCTGCCCGTCGTCGTCGACGAACACCGTGGGGTCGATCTCGCCGTTGCCGACGAGCGGGTGCCCGAGAGCGTCGTGGAACGGCCCGGTGGGGCTGTCCGACACGGCCACGCCGATGGCCATCGCGCCGGTCGCCCGGACCGTCATGGGGACGTACCAGTAGAACTTGCCGTTGCGGTAGACGGTCTGGCCCGCCCAGGCGTTGGCGCTCGCCCAGGTGAAACTGGCGAGGTTCAGGGGGGAGCCGTGGTCGGTCCAGTTCACCATGTCCGCCGACGACCACACCCGCCATTCCTTCATGGTGAAGTACGTCGAGCCGTCTTCGTCGTGTCCGGTGTAGAGGTAGACACGGCCGTTGTACACCAGCGGCGCCGGGTCGGCGGTGTAGATGGTCTGGACGATCGGGTTGTCCGCCCGGGCCGGCGCCGGGAACAGCCCGAGAAGGCACAACAGTCCGGCGATCAGCGCGAGTCCACGCCGGGGTTTGAAGATCGCCGAAGGTGAGGACGCGACTTTCACGGGTGCTCCTTGGGTTGTGGTCACCGTTGCTCGCGCTCCAGAGCCAGGCGAGAAGCAGTGTGGCACGGCGATGTTCACGCTCACAAGTATTCGTGACGGCGCATGAAAGTTTCACCTTGCCCGCACTGTCCACGCTGGGGTTTCGCTGCGTTTCCCGATTGGTTTCGGCGCTGGGGTTGACCCTCGGCTTCGGTTGAGCCTAAACAGATTGTGTTAGCGCTAACTTCGCGCCGGAGTCGAGGAGGCTTTCCGCCATGCCCGAGTTCAGCCGTCGCACGATGCTGGGTCTGATCACGGTGAGCGGCGCGGCGACGGCCGGCCTCCTGCGCGGCGGCGCCGCGTGGGCCACCGCCGGGCCGAGCAGCTACACGCCCACGTGGTCGTCGGTCGACCAGCACCCGCCCGCGGCGGAATGGTTCCAGGACGCCAAGTTCGGCATCTACTTCCACTGGGGTGTCTTCAGCGTCCCGGCGTTCGGCAACGAGTGGTACCCCCGCAACATGTACGTCGGGGGCTCCTCGGAGAACAACCACCACAAGGCCGTGTACGGCGATCCCTCGGCGTGGCCGTACCACAACTTCGTCAACGGGGCCCGGGACAAAGCGGGCAACTGGGTGCAGTTCGCACCGAAGCTCAGATCCGCGGGCGGGAACTTCGACCCGGCGGAGTGGGCGCAGCTGTTCGCCGACGCGGGTGCCAAGTTCGCCGGCCCCGTCGCCGAGCACCATGACGGCTTCTCGATGTGGAACAGCGCCGTCAACGAGTGGAACTCGGTCGCCAAGGGTCCCCGGCTGGACCTGGTGCGGCTGCACGCCGACGCGATCCGCGCCCGCGGGCTGAAGTTCATGGTGTCGCTGCACCACGCCTACCACTTCACCGGCTTCTACGACCACGTGCCTTCGCAGTCGGACGCCAGTCTGCGCAAGCTGTACGGCCAGCTGGGTTCGACGGCGGAGAACCAGCTCTGGTACGACAAGCTGGCCGAAGTCGTCGACGGCTACCAGCCGGACCTGCTCTGGCAGGACTTCAACCTGCCCCGGGTCGACGAGTCACGGCGGCTGAACTTCCTTTCGTACTACTACAACAAGGCCGTCGCGTGGAACAAGGACGTCGTCGCGACCTACAAAGACGGCTTCGACAACCGTGGTGAGGTGTTCGACTTCGAGCGCGGCGGACCGGGGGACATCCAGAACCCGTACTGGCTGACCGACGACAGCATCTCCAGCTCCAGCTGGTGCTACACGAGCGGAATCGGCTACTACTCGATGAAGGCGATGCTGCACTCGCTGATCGACCGCGTCAGCAAGAACGGCACCATGCTGCTGAACATCGCGCCGATGGCCGACGGCACCATCCCCTCGGGACAGCGGACGATCCTGCTCGGCATCGGCGACTACCTCGCCCGCTTCGGGGAATCCATCTACGCGACCCGCGCGTGGTCGGCCTACGGCGAAGGCCCGACGCAGATGGGCGGCGGCTCCTTCACGACGCCGCGCGAGGGCACCAACCGCGACATCCGGTTCACCCGCAGCAAGGACAACACCGTCCTGTACGCCACGGTCCTGGGCTGGCCGGGCAGCACGCTGGACATCGGGACGCTCGGCTCGGGCCGGATCGACCTCGGTTCGCTGCGGACCGTGCAGCTGCTCGGCACCACCGCCGGGTCCTACACCGACCTGCCCGACCGCACCCAGGACGGCTCCGGGCTGCACATCCGGCTGCCGTCGGCGCCGTTCAACGCCCCGGCGTACGTGGTGAAGCTGACCTTCGCCGGCCAGATCCCGGCGCCGGGGTCCGGTCCGCTCCCCACGAGCTGGGCCCGGATCGCGAACGTCACGACCGGTCTCGTGCTCGACAGCGGCGGGAACGTCGCGGCCGGATCGGTGCTCAAGCAGTGGTCCTACGACGGTTCGGCCAACCTGCACTGGCAGCTGGTGGACCTGGGCACCGGGTACCACCGGATCGTCAACCGCACCAACGGCATGGTCGCCGACAGCGGCGGCCGGACGGGCAACGGCGTCAACGCGGTGCAGGCGGCCTGGACCGGGAGCGACAACCAGCAGTGGCGGCTGGCCGGGCTCGGGAACGGCCGCTGCCAGATCGTCAACCGGGGCACCGGCACCGCGCTCGACGGCGCGGGCACCACCACGGCCGGCTCCCCGGTGGTCCTGTGGGCGCCGAACAGCAGCACCAACAACCAGTGGACCGTCACGGCCGTCTGAACCCTTCGTCGGAAGCGAGAACTCTCATGCCCCCAACCCTGCTCCGGAGGGTGCGAGCCTCGATGGTCGCCGTCGTCGTCCTGGCCGGCGGTGTGGTGGCCGGGGCCGCGCCGGCCGAGGCCGCCACCTCGATCACGATCAACGGCGGATCGGCCGGCCGCACGTTCGACGGCGTCGGCGCGGTCAGCGGCGGGGGCGGGAACAGCCGCCTGCTGATCGACTACCCCGAACCCCAGCGCGGCCAGATCCTCGACTACCTGTTCAAGCCGGGCTACGGCGCCGCGCTGCAGATCCTCAAGGTGGAGATGGGCGGGGACACCAACTCCACCAGCGGCGCGGAGCCTAGCCACGCGCACTTCCGCGGCGATCTGGACTGCAACCGCGGGTACGAGTGGTGGCTCATGGGGCAGGCCAAGGCACGCAACCCCGGCATCAAGCTCGTGGGCCTGCCCTGGGGCGCGCCGGGCTGGATCGGCAACGGCACCTTCTTCTCCAACGACTTGACCGACTACTACCTTTCGTGGCTCGGGTGCGCCAAGCAGCACGGGCTGACGATGGACTACCTCACGACCGTCCAGAACGAGAAGCAGTGGAGCGCCGACTGGACCGTCACGATCCGCAACGCGCTCAACGCCAACGGGTACAGCGCCGTCAAGCTCATCTCCGGTGACTCGTGGCCGGGGGACTGGGGACCCGCGAGCGCCGTGTCGACCAACACGGCCTACCGCAACGCCACCGATGTGCTCAGCGCCCACTACACGTGCGGCTACCTCAGCGCGCAGACGTCCTGCAGTGTCCCGGCCAGCGTCACCAACACGGGTAAGACCCTGTGGTCCAGCGAGAACGGTTCCCAGGACTACAACGACGGCGCCAAGCCGCTGGCCCGCGGCATCAACCGCGTCTACCTCGACGGCAAGATGACCGCGTACCTCAACTGGGACCTCATCGCCGCCACCACGCCGAACATCCCCTGGCCGACCGTGGGCCTGGTGCTGGCCAACCAGCCGTGGTCGGGCTACTACTCGGTCGGCAAGGACGCCTGGGCCCTGGCGCACACCACCCAGTTCACCGCACCCGGCTGGAAGTACCTCGACGCCTCCAGCGGCTACCTCGGCGGCAACCGCGCCAACGGCAGCTACGTCTCGCTGAAGTCCCCGACCACCTTCGACTACAGCACGATCATCGAAACCATGGACGCCACTTCGGCCCAGACGCTGAACCTGAACGTCACCGGCGGCCTGTCCACCGGCCAGGTGCACGTGTGGGCGTCCAACCTGAACTCGAACAACCCCGCGGACCACTTCGTGCACACGACCGACATCACGCCGTCCGGCGGAGCCTTCTCCCTGACCGCCCAACCCGGCTACCAGTACACGATCACGACCACCACCGGACAGGGCAAGGGCACCGCGACCAGCCCGTCGCAGGGGTCGCTGAACCTGCCCTACAGCGACAACTTCGACGGGTACGCGAAGGGCAAGGAAGCCAAGTACCTGATGGACATGGAGGGCGCCTTCGAGACGTCGTCGTGTGGCGCCGGCCGCTCCGGCACGTGCGTGCGCCAGGCCGCGCCGCAGAAGACGATCCCCTGGAAGAAGTTCGTCGATCCGTACGCGCTGCTGGGCAACGTGGCCTGGAGCAACTACACGGTCAACGTGGACGCGCTGCTGGAGAAGTCGGGGTACGTCGAGCTGCTCGGCCGGGTCGGCTCGCAGGACACGGGCAACCAGGGCGCGGTGAACGCCTACTACCTGCGGGTCAGCGACACCGGCGCGTGGTCGATCCGGCGCAACAACACCAGCCAGCAGGTCACCACCCTGCGCAGCGGCACGACGACCGGGCTGGGCACCAACAGCTGGCACAAGCTGTCCCTGGGCTTCTCCGGCAGTACCATCACCGCTTCGGTCGACGGCGCCGTGCTCGGCACGGTCACCGACAGCACCTTCCCGGCCGGCCAGGCCGGGATCGGCACGAGCACGGGGGAGACCGCCCAGTTCGACAACCTCGCCGTGACGGGCTCGGGCGGCGGATCGACCTCCGTGCTGCGCAACACCGCTTCGAGCCGGTGCCTCGATGTCCCGAGCGCGTCGCAGACCAACGGCACCCAGGTCACGTTGTGGGACTGCAACGGCGGCGGCAACCAGCAGTGGACGCTCACCTCCGGCAAGCAGCTCCAGGTGTACGGCGCCAAGTGCCTCGACGCCGAGGGGGCGAGCACGGCCGCGGGCACCCGGGTGATCATCTGGGACTGCGCGGGTGGCACCAACCAGCAGTGGAACGCCGCCACCGACGGCACGATCACCGGCGTCCAATCAGGACTGTGCCTCGGCCCGAGCGGCACCGGGAACAGCGCACCGGTGACCCTGCAGGCCTGCACGGGCGGCGATGCCCAGAAGTGGGCCCGAAGCTAGCAGCATCTCGTCCGGACAAAGGAGTTCGCTCATGACCCCACGAAGGCTGCTTCAGACCGTGGGCGCGGCGGTGGTGCTCACCGCCGGCGCGCTGGCCGGCCCGGCCGTACCGGCGCAGGCCGCGACGCAGGGGCCGTGCGACCTCTACGCCGCCGGCGGCACGCCCTGCGTCGCCGCGCATTCCACCACCCGCGCCCTGTACGGCTCGTACAACGGTGCCCTGTACCAGGTCCGGCGGTCCTCCGACAACGCGACACGGGACGTCGGCGTCCTGAGCGCCGGCGGTGTCGCGAACGCCGCGACCCAGGATTCGTTCTGCGCGGGCACGACGTGCCTGATCACCGTCATCTACGACCAGTCCGGCCGCGGCAACCACCTCACGCAGGCGCCGCCCGGCGGGTTCTCCGGCCCGGCGGCCGGCGGGTACGACAACCTGGCCAACGCGGCCGCCGCCCCGATCACCGTCGGCGGCCAGAAGGCCTACGGCGTGTTCGTGGCCCCCGGAACCGGCTACCGCAACAACAACGCCACCGGCACCGCGACCGGCGACCAGCCGGAGGGCATGTACGCGATCTTCGACGGCACGCACTACAACGGCGGCTGCTGCTTCGACTACGGCAACGCCGAGCGCAACAGCCGCGACAACGGCAACGGCACCATGGAGGCCATCTACTTCGGCAACATCAAGGTCTGGGGCTACGGCGCCGGAAACGGCCCGTGGATCATGTCCGACCTGGAGAACGGCCTGTTCTCCGGAATCAACCAGCGCTACAACGCCAACGACCCCAGCATCAGCCACCGCTACCTCACCGCGATCGTCAAGGGCGAGTCCAACCACTGGGCCATCCGCGGCGGCAACGCGCAGTCCGGTGGTCTGTCCACTTTCTACGACGGTGCCCGCCCCAACGTGTCGGGGTACAACCCGATGCGGAAGGAAGGCGCGATCATCCTCGGCACCGGTGGTGACAACAGCATCGGGTCCGCGGGCACCTTCTACGAAGGCGTGATGACGTCGGGCTACCCGTCGGACGCCACCGAGAACGCCGTGCAGGCCAACATCACCGCCGCCGGGTACGGCACCGGCGGCAGCGGCACCGGCACCGGGCCGCTGCACGCGGTGGGCGCCGGCAAGTGCCTCGACATCCCGGGATCCACCACGACGGCCGGCACCCAGCTGCAGATCTACAGCTGCAGCGGCCAGGCGAACCAGACCTGGACCCGCACGTCGTCGAACCAGCTGACGGCCACCGTCGGCGGGCAGACGCTCTGCCTGGACGCTTCAGGCAACGGGACCAGCGCCGGGACGAAGGTGGTGACCTGGTCCTGCAACGGCCAGGCCAACCAGCAGTGGACCGTCAACTCGAACGGCACGGTCACCGGCGGGCAGTCCGGTCTGTGCCTGGACGTGACGAGCGCGTCCACGGCCAACGGCGCGCTGGTCGAGCTGTGGACCTGCAACGGCGGCAGCAACCAGCAGTGGACGCTGGGTTAGGACCTTCGACGAAGGAACGAGGTTGTCATGACTACCAGCCCATCCCGGTGGCGGACCGCGCTCGCCACCACCGCGACCGCCGGTCTCGCGGCGAGCGCCCTGGTGTTGTTCCCCGGCACCGCCGGCGCGGCGAGCACGCTCGGCGCCGCGGCGGCGCAGAGCGGGAGGTACTTCGGCGCCGCGATCTCCACGAGCCACCTCGGCGAATCAGCCTACGTGAACACGTGGACGGCGGAGCACAACGGCGTCACCCCGGAAAACGAGATGAAGTGGGCCACGGTCGAGCCGAACCGCAACCAGTTCAACTTCGGGCCGGGGGAGCAGATCGTCAGCCAGGGCCGCGGCAAAGGGATGAAGATCCGCGGGCACACGCTGGTGTGGCACGGGCAGCTGGCCGGGTGGGTGAGCGGGCTGGACGCGAGCAACCTGCGCTCGGCGATGCTGAACCACATCAGCCAGGTGGCCGGCCACTGGAAGGGCCAGCTCTACGCGTGGGACGTCGTCAACGAGGCGTTCGAGGAGAACGGCAGCCGCCGGCAGTCGGTGTTCCAGCAGAAGCTCGGGGACAGCTACATCGAGGACGCGTTCCGCGCGGCTCGCACGGCCGACCCGAACGCCAAGCTGTGCTACAACGACTACAACACCGACGGTGTCAACGCGAAGAGCACCGGGATCTACAACATGGTCCGGGATTTCAAGAGCCGGGGCGTGCCGATCGACTGCGTGGGCTTCCAGAGCCACCTCGGCTCGAACTCCAACCTCGGCAGCTACCAGGCGAACCTCCAGCGCTTCGCCGACCTCGGCGTCGACGTGCAGATCACCGAGCTGGACGTCGGCGGTTCGGGGTCCGGTCAGGCGAACGTGTACCGGCAGGTCGCGCAGGCCTGTGTGGCGGTCTCACGCTGCACCGGCATCACCGTCTGGGGCGTCACGGACAAGTATTCGTGGCGTTCGGGCGACACACCGCTGCTGTTCGACGGCAACTACGGCAAGAAGCAGGCCTACACGGCCGTCCTCGACGTGCTCAACGGCGGCGGCAGCAGCGGCGGTGATGGCGCGGTGCGCGCCGTGGCCGCGAACCGGTGCCTGGATGTGCCCAGCTCGTCGACCACCGCCGGCACCGCGCTGGCGATCTGGGACTGTCACGGCGGCACGAACCAGCAGTGGACCCGCACGAGCGCCGGGGCGCTGACCGTCTACTCCGGAAGTTCGCAGCGGTGCCTGGACACCGCGGCCGGCGGGACCGCCGCCGGCACCGCGGCGGTGATCGCGAACTGCACCGGCGGCAACGGCCAGAAGTGGACGTCGAACTCCAACGGCACCCTCACCAACGGCCAGTCGGGCCTGTGCTTGGACGTCACCGGCGCGGCGACCGGCAACGGAACCGCGGTGATCGTCTGGACCTGCAACGGTGGGACCAACCAGCAGTGGGCCGGTGGGTGACTCAGATCGTCACCCGGCACTCATCCGCGTGGATGAGGCGGGTGGCGCACCACCCGGGGGTCCAGGTCCTTTCGGGCTCCCGGGTGGTGCGCCCGGTAGGTCCGGGCGGCGTTGTGGTGGAAAACCGCTTCGGCGGCCGCGGCGGGGTGGGTGGCGAGCGCGTCGCCGATCAGGTCCAGCCACGCCCCGTGATCCGTGGCCAGGGTCAGGACGGGCCAGTCGCTGCCGTACAGGCACCGGCCGGGGCCGAACGTGTCCAGGGCTTCGCGCACCGCGTCGACCACGACCGGGCGAGGGGTGCCCGGGATGGCCTCGGTGGCCAGGCCGGACAGCTTGCAGAGGACGGTGGCGTGCCGGGCCAGCCGGCGCAGGTCCCGGCGCCACCGCTCGTACCCGGGGCCGCCCGGCGTGGGCTTGCCGAGGTGGTCCAGGACGATCGTGGTCCGTGGGCAGGCGGCCGCCAGTTCGGTCAGCTCGGGCACCTGGTGGGCGCGGACGCACGCGTCGAACGGCAACCCCGCCTCGCCCAGCAGCCGCACACCCGCCCGGAACCCCGGGTCGCGGAGGAAACCGGGCGCTTCGTCCTGCACGTTGCGCCGTACCCCGACCACGAACGGATCACCGCCGTACCGGGCGAGGAACCGGTTCGTCGCTGCCGGGCTTTCGACGTCGACGTGCGCGACCATGCCGCGGATCCACGACCGCCGCCGCGCTTCCTCCCGCAGCCACCCGATCTCGTCGGCGGCATCCGCTGGCGCTCGTCCCGCCTCGACGACAATGACGTCGCTCCGGAGACGTCCCGGGAAGTCGCCGGGGGTGAACGGCCGGTTCAGGGCCGCGATGCCGTCGAGCCAGGGGTAGCGCAGCTTCCGCGGGTCCCAGAAGTGCACGTGCGCGTCGAGGACCCCGGTCACACCGGCGCTCCCGGGCGTTGGCCGGTTCACGGAGCACCTGCGGAGGCCTGCTCGTCGAACGGGGTGGCGTAGGACGGCGGACGGGCACGCAGGGCGAGCCGCAGGGTCAGGCGGACGCGGGTGGAGCGGGGCAGCTCCACCTCCAGCCACGGTCCTTCGACGTCGATCGACGCGGACGTCACCGCCGGCTCGCCGTGGCCGTAGTCGTAGAGATCGCCGATCCACGTCGGGTCGTCGCAGACGCTGTGGCGGGCGGTGCGGATGTGGTGCTCGGCGAACGCGCCGGCCTGCACGATCACCGTCCGCGGCTCTTCCGGGTCGAGGTTGACCAGGTCGAGCACGGTCGCGTCCGGGTCGATGCCGGAAACCAGGGCCGACACCGACGGCGGCAGGCCCGGGCGACGCGCCTGGGCGTCGTAGTAGCGCACGCGGGCCTGCTGCAGGCCGCCGTTGTAGACGACCTGCGGAGCGCCCCAGGTGAGCTGCACCAGCGCCTCGGTGACCACCGGGTTGGACTGCTGCCACAGGTGGATGTCGGCTTCGGGGACGTCCCGGTCGCGGTAGCGCTCCATGCGGGTCAGCCGGTGGCGCACCTGGGCCTGCGCCGCGGCCAGGATCCGCTCCGGGTAGCCGGGGTCGTCGCCGGCGAGGTAGGCGAACCAGGGCTCTTCGTGACCGGCTTCTTCCTTGCTGCGGAAAGGCCGCACGGTACGCCAGTCGTAGCCGCTCGCGGTCCGCAGCCGGTCGAGGCGGTCCCGGTCGCCGGCCGAGGCGGAGTGGTGCCACAGGGCGACCGGGACGCCCATCAGCATCGGGTTGTAGTCGAACCAGCCCCGGTCGTCGTGGCGGAAGGGAACGTGCAGCGTAGGCGTGCGCACGTCTTCGCGCAGCTGGACCGACCACTTGGAGCCGAGGCTGGAGTCCGCTTCGGTGAAGGCCATCACCTTGCCCTGGGCGATGATCTCGTCCAGGGCCGGGCGCACCAGGTCGGTGAACGTGTCGTCGCCCGTGGCGAGCGCGGCCGCCAGCGCGCCGACGACGGCGGCGTGCCCGACGCTGTACCAGCCGTGCGGCCACGACCAGCCGTAGTGCCCGCCGTACCAGCGACCTTCCAGCAGCCCGCCCACGGTGCCGTCGGGAGCGACGTTGTCGGGCAGGATGCCGCCGTTGGCGGCCGCGCGCTCGCGCCAGGCGCCCACGTACTCGGCGAGCCAGTCGCGGTAGCGCCCCTCACCCGAGAGCAGCAGGGCGTTGAGGACCAGCCCGGACGCCGCGAGGTTGACGGCGGTGTCGCCTTCCCCCATCCGCTGCCGCATCTGCTCGCCCAGCGCGGAGTCGTCCGGCGGCAGCCACTCGAGCGGGAAGCCGTACGTCATGGCTTCCCGGGGCAGCCATGGGTACGCGCCGCCGTCGAAGAGCCCTTCGCGCGCCGGGTCGCTGCCGTTGTGGGGACGCCGGATGATGCGGTGGACGGGATCGTAGTTGCCGTGCGCGGGATCGACGTAGAGCTCCGCGAACCGCAGCGCCCGGTCCCGCCACCGCCCGGGCGCGGCCATGGACAGGAAGTACAGCAGCAAAAGGCTTTCGCCTTGGTGGAACCAGTCGTAGCCGCGTTCGTATTCGTCGTGCAGCATGCCCAGCTCGGTCAGCTGCCGGGTGACGCCCTCCCAGTGGCGCTCGGACTCGGTGAGCAGGTCGTCGGCGCCGCCGAGCAGGTAGAGCTGGGGCCAGTTGAAGAACGTCTCGTAGAAGTCGTCCACGCCGTCGCGGGTGGTGAGCTCGCCCTCGTACCGCAGCCGTCCGTCCGGGCCGGTGAAATCACGGGCGAACCGGCGCCACGCCCGGTCGAGCAGGGCGAACAGCTCGCGCTGCGCGATCGCCCAGCCCGGCGGTTCGAGCAGAGGTACCGAGGCGGTGATGACGGGAGGCATCAGAGTTCTCCATGGAGGTCACTCCTTGGTTGCGCCGGCGAGCATCCCGGCGACCAGGAAACGTTGGGAGAAGAGGAAGACGACGAGCACCGGGGTGATCGCGAGCAGGGTGGCCAGCGCCAGTTCCGGGCGCTCGACCGCCGCGGTGCCGGCGGTCGGGTTGAACTGCGGGACGGCGTCGAGGAGGGTGCCCAGGCCGACCTGGACGGGGAACTGGCCGCTTTCCGGGAGCAGCACGTACGGCAGGAAGTAGTTGGTCCAGTTGGCGACGAAGCTGAAGAAGCCGACGAGGGCGACGATCGGTGCGGCCAGGGGCAGGGCGATGTGGCTGAACACGCCGAACTGCGAGCAGCCGTCGAGCTTCGCCGCGTCGATCAGGTCGCGGGGGAGTGCGGTGGAGAAGTAGATGTAGGTCAGGTACACGCCGAACGGGTAGAACGAGTACGGCAGGATGATCGACCACATCGAGCCGATCAGGTGGACGGCGTTGACTTCGAGGAACAGCGGGACCACCAGCGTCGCGTTCGGCATCAGCATGACCACCAGCGTCGCGACGAGCAGCGTGCGCCGGCCGCGGAACTCGGTCATCGCGAGGGCGTAGCCGGCCGGGATCGCCACGCACAGCGTGATCGCGAGCGCGATGAACGAGTACAGCGCGGAGTTGCCCAGCCACCGGAAGATCGCGCCGTCCCCGAACGTGGTCAGCGCGGACCAGTTGTCCCCGAGAGCGTCCCACGAGCCGAACGACAGCGGGTTGCCGTGCACGAGCTGGTCGTCGGTCTTGGTCGCGGCCAGCAGCAGCCACAGCACCGGAAGCACGAAGAAGACCGCGAACAGGGCGAGCACCAGCACCGAAAGCGGGTTCGGCAGCTTCCGCGCGCGGCTCCGCCGGGGCGAGCCGGCGTGGGCGGCTCGGGTCGACGCGCCCACGAGCGGGGGAGTGCGGGTGTCAGTCGGCATCGAAGAACCCCGATCGGGCGACGAACACGCCGGCGACGACCACCCCGATCACCAGCAGCTCCACCGAGATGGCCGCGGCCGTGTTCACGTTGTCGTTCTGGAAGGCGAAGTCGTAGGAGAGCTGGTTGAGCGAGTAGTCGCGGCCGGCGACCCCCACGCTCGCCTGCGAGAGCAGCTGAGGTTCGACGAACAGCTGGGTTCCGCCGGCGAAGGCGAGGATCACCATGTAGACGATCCACTTGCGCAGCAGGGGGATCTGGATGCGCCACGCCGTCTGCCACGTGCCCGCGCCGTCGATCCGCGCCGCTTCCAGCAGGTCGGGGGAGATGGTGTTCAGCGCGCCGTACATCACGACGATCCAGCCGCCCGCCCCGGTCCAGAAGGCGATCATGGTGAACAGGACCGGCAGATGCCCGGGTGCGACGACCTCGCCGAAGGTGTCGAAACCCGACGCCCGCAGCAGGAAGCTCACCGGGCTCACCGACGGGTCCAGCATGAACAGCCAGACCAGCACGCTGGCCGCACCGGCCAGCGCCCCGGGGATGTAGTAGAACAACCGCAGGGCGGTGCCGGCCGCCCGGGAGGTCAGCCGGTGCAGCACCAGGGCCAGCCCGACGACGAACACCACCAGCGACACCAGCCAGCACAGCAGGTAGAGCGCCACGTGCCCGACGGCGGAGAAGTATCGGAAGTCGGTCGCGGCCTCGACGAAGTTCGCCACACCGGCGAAGCGGTCGCCCGCGTCGGTGAACGCGAAGTAGATCGCGTACACCGTGGGCACGACCCCGAACGCGACGAGCAGGACGACGTAGGCGGCGACGAAGAGGTGGCCGGCCCGGCCCGGCCAACGGGTCCGTCGCCGGGACGGCCGGGTGGCCGTGGTCACTGGCTGACCTCGTACCCGTTGGACTTCGCGTAGTCGGTGATCGCTTTCTGCCAGTCGGGCAGCAGGGAGACGATCGTCTTCCCGGCGGTCTGGCCGGTGGTGACGGTGGCGGCCCAGATCGCCTCCTGGCTGAACTGCCCGTAGCCCCAGCCCGGCCACACCTGTGCGGCGGCCGTCTGCAGCGGCCCGGTGATGTCGCCGGCGTAGTACCCGCTGGCCGTCTGCTTCGCCAGCCAGGCCTTCGCCGCGCCCGTGTTCGCCGGGTAGCCCGGTGCGACCTGGCCCTGGTAGTCGGGCGCGGTGGTCACCCAGGTGAGGAAGTCGGCGGCGTCCTTGAGGTTGGCGCTGTGGGCGGACAGCAGCCAGGTGCCCCCGCCGACGTTGCCGACCGACGGGGCGGTTTCGCCGGCCCACTGCGGCATCGGCGCGACGCCGATCTGGCCCTTGGGTGTCTTCAGGGACTCCTGGAAGATCGACCCGCCGAACCAGGACGGCCCCGGCAGCATGAGGATCTTGTCGCCGGAGTTCTTGTCGAAGTCCGAGCTGAACACGCTGCTGGTGGACATCGAGCGGTTCGCGACGAGGGTGTCGAGCAGGGTGGCCATCCGGGTGCACGCCGGACTTGTGGTGTTGACCTTCACCGCTTTGGGGCCGGTGATCTCGTTGGCGCCGCACTTGGCGGCCCACAGGTAGATCTCCGGGGTGAAGTTGTCCCCGGCCGTGCCGACCAGGTAACCGGGGTGCTCCGTGGCGACGCGCTGACCCAGCGCCTGGTACTCCTCCCAGGTCTTGGGCACCTGGTAGTTCCACTGCTGCATCAGCGAAGCGTTGTACCAGAGCACGGTCTGGGCGAGGTCGTTGCGCAGGCAGTAGAGCGTGCCGTCCACGGTGCACGGGTCGTTGGCGCCGGGGGCCCAGCCGCTCAGCGTCGCGTCAGGGATCTGCCCCTTGTTCAGGGGCGCGGTGAAGCCGGCCTGCACCGCCCACGAGGTCTCGTTGTTCTGGGTGCTGAACACGACGTCCGGCCAGCCGCTGCGGGTGCGGTTGAACAGACTGACCTTCGTCTGCAGGTAGTTGGAGCCGTTGGCGTCACCGTCGTAGGTGACGATGTTCAGCTTCGTCGCCGGGTGCTGCTTCTGGTAGAGCTGCGCGGCGGGCAGCCGCGTCGAGTCGACCCACACGGTGAGCGGTCCGCCGGTCTGCTGGACGGGCTGGAACCCGGACTCGGCGCCGGTGCCGCTGCCGCCGTTCCCGCACGCCGTGACCGCGGCGAGGACGGCCGCGACGCCGAGCACCAGTCCGGCGGACCGCCGGCGGCGCTGACCTGATCTTCTGGCTCCGGGGGCTGGGGCTGTCATGAGCTACTCCACTCCATCGTGGGGCCCGCAAGCCGAACTGATCAGACAACGGCATACGGCCATGTGTCGTACACATCTCGCGTTGCTGGATGCGGTTTCCATGAGAGTCCGTCAGAAGTCCGTAGTCAAGAGGGAGCGGACCCAAAAATTGGTAGGACTTATCTGCGGATCATCGATCCGAATGTATGCTTCACACCGACGGTGAGCGGGAGGTGCGAGTGGTGGACGGCGGGCACGCGTCGATCGACCCCGGTCCGGCCCGCGGCGACGCGCCGGAGACCCGATCGCCGACGTCGTACCGGCCCGGCTACGAGCTCGTCGCCGAGCGGATCCTCCGGCTCATCACCGAGCTGCGGCTGCGGCCGGGCGACCGCATGCCCACCGAGAACGAGCTGGCCTCGCGGCTGGGCAGCTCCCGCACCATGGTGCGGGAGGCGGTGAAGATCCTCTCGGCGATCGGCAGGGTACGCGCGCAGAAGGGACGGGGCCTGTACGTCGCCGATGACGAGGGGATGCTCGGCTCGGCGCACTGGGGCAGCCTGTTCCTGCCGACGGACCTCGAGCACGTCTACATGCTGTTCGAGTTCCGCCGCGTCCAGGAGATGACCGCCGGCCGGCTGGCGGCGACCCGGGCCACGCCGGGCGAGCTGCGGGTGATCGAAGCGGCGGCGGAAACCTGCCGGCAGGGCCACCTCACCGGCGACGCGGCTTTGTTCGACCGCGGCGACGACGAGTTCCACCTCGGCATCGCGGCCGCGTCCCACAACCAGTTCCTGCTGGCCGCCGTGCGCGAGGCTCGGCGGCTGCAACACCAGTCCAGCACGATCGGCCTGCACGGCACCGTCGGCGGACACGCGGCGGAAGCGGTCGAGGAGCACGTCGCGATCTACCAGGCGATCCGCGACGGCGACCCGGAGGCGGCCGCGCGCGCCGCCGCCGTCCACCTGGACAACACCCTGGAGGACTACCGCCGCGAGATCCAGCGGCGGGTTTTCGGCTGAGCCCACCGCCCCGGATGATTCCGGCTGGGGAAGATCCACACCGCGCCACCGGTGATCGAGTCGCCGCTCGAGGCGGTGGGGATTCCCGACGGGAAGCAGAAGACAACGACGTCCGGGGAGAGCGAACGTGTCCTTCGCCGAGTCGCTCGCGAGCCAGGTCACACTCGGCGGCGTCGAGTAGCGGCCGCGAACTGACCGCTTCTCCCGGCATCGTGGTGATCACCCCCGGAGCGAACTCAGAGGAGATCCCATGTCGGTCAGCACGCTCACCCACATCAACTTCACCGGCGACGCCCGCCCGGCGCTGGAGTTCTACCAGTCGGTGTTCGGTGGACAGCTCATGGTCATGACGCACGGAACGCCGCTGGACGGCGGCTCCGGAGCCGACCGTGACACCGGGTACGTGCCGATGGCCGCCGACGATCCCGACGCCGACCGCGTCGCGTTCGGCATGGTGGTGGCCGAGAACGGGTTTCGCATCGCCGCCTACGACGTCATCGGAGCCGCGGGCGGGGGCGTTGCCGCACCGTCGGGTCCGGCCGCGCCCCGGGCGCGGGGCGTCACCCACACGGAACCGTTTTACGTGCTGCTCAACGGCGAATCCCTTGACGAGCTGACTCCACTGTGGAAGGGGCTCGCCGAGGGTGGCGCGGTGATCGCGGATCTCGGTCCGGCCCCGTTCGCGCCCGTGTACGGCATGGTGACCGACCGGTTCGGTGTCACCTGGGTCTTCGGCCTGACCCAGGGAGGGTGACCGGAGTCATCGGCGCTGCGCCTGACGATCCGGCACGGGCGATCGCGGAGGGCGCGGAGGATGCTCTTACGACGACGCCCGTCGCGGTGCACCACGGTGGCGGAGCCGGCCCGCGGGTGAGGGAGGTGGAGACCTTCGACCCGGCGCACCGGCCCCGCCGAACACGCCGGCCCCGGCGGCGAGCTCGACTACCGGGTCGTGTTCGCCGACATCGTCGAGTGGTGACCCGGATGTGCGGCCGCCTCGAAGCGGCCGGGTCTCCGGAAAGGACCATCAGGGCCCGGCGAACGCCACGCGCGCCCGGCGAGACGGCGCCCGCCGCTGGGTGAACACGGCCTGCACGGCGGGATCGGTGCGCGGGAGCTTCCGGCCGCCGCTGAGGATCGCGCCGGGGACCTCGAAGGTGTAGACCACTTCGTCGCTGGCCTGCTCGACCGTCACGGCGGGGTTCATGACCACGGCGGAGACACCGGGGTAGCTCGCGGCGAGTTCGCCGGTGAGGTAGTCCAGCTGGGCGTCCATGCTGCGCAGGGCTTCCGCGCCGTGCGGGCGCCCCTGGTACACGTGGGTGAAGACGCCGGCGCGCCGGGCGGCCGAGGTCCATTGCGCGAGACCGACTCCCGGCAGCCTGGGGCCGCCCGGGTTCGGCCGCAGCATGATCTGGTCGGGGGTGAAGTCGGTGACCACACCGGAGAAGTCCTGCGCTCGCTGGGGCTGCCCTTCCGAGCTGCCCTCGATCCTCGGCGGTATCACCCCGGACTCCGCCCACAGGTTGCCCACGACGCCGGCGGCCCCGTTCAGCGGGAACCCGTAGCGCAACACCAGCTGCCCGACGGCGTAGCGCAGGCGTTCGTCGGTCGGCACGCGCGGCCAGTCCCCGGCGGCCGGGGTGAGCGTGCCGGGAGCCGGTGCGAAGATCTCGAGCACGTCCTCGGCCGGTGTCCAGGCCAAGGTGCCGCCCTCGAAGTCGGAACTCCGGTTGACGGCGCCGTCCGGGTACTCGTCGGTGATCGGGTACCCCCACGGCCCGCCGGGACCCCCCGAGTCCCGGTAGACCTCACCGATCCGGCCCCGCACCTCGTGCACGCCGAACACCGGGTGCCAGGTCAGCGCGGCACCCTGGAACTCGAAACGGTTGAACCGGCCGGCGCCGGCGCCGGTCTCGTCGGTGGTCGGATAGCCGAGGTAGCCGGCCGGGCCACCCGTCCGGACGTAGCGTTCGCCGATCAGGCCGTGCACTTCGTGCAGGCCGGCCGTGGGGTGGGCGGTGAGCAGCGCGAACCGGTGGAAGCGGAAGTCGCCGGCGCCGGCGGACTGGACCGGACCCACCGCGGGGCCCGGGTCGAACCCGCCCGCGGCGAGCTGGGCCGCCCATTGGTCGAATTCGGCTTCGGTCGTCATCGTCGGGAACCTCCGCGCCGGATGGTCGTGCCGGGGATGGTCCCAGCGTTGCCCGGCGCGCCGGGGAAATCATCAGGGCCCACCCTGATCGTTGGCCAGGCGCGACGAGTTCAGGGCGCGCCCCGATGCCGGCCGGCGCGGCGGCCCGGACGATCGAGCGATGACCTGCACCGTGGTGATCGTCGACGACAGCACCGCGTTCCGCTTGGCGGCGAGGAGACTCCTCGAAGCCGGTGGGCTGGTGGTGGTCGGCGAGGCCGCGAGCGGTGCGCAGGCGTTGACTGTCGCGGTCTCGCAGCGACCGGACGTCGTGCTGTTGGACGTGCAGCTGCCCGACACCGACGGGTTCACCGTGTGCCGCGAGCTGCGGACGTCCGGGATTCCCGTCGTGCTGTGCTCGGTGCGGGACCACGCAGGTCGAGCGGCCGCGTGCGGCGCATGGGGTTTCATCGCCAAGGAACACCTGTCGGCCGCCCGGCTGGTCCGCCTTCTCCGCGATGCCCCGGACGGCTGAATGCAGTAACGTGCCGCACCCGTCTTTCGACTTCCCCGGCGTCGGCATCGCGTTCGTCGAGGGCGGTGGGGGTGTGCAGCGGATCCGGTGCGCCGTGGTTCCCGCTATCGCCGTCGCGGCGTCGGCGCTCGGTGCGGTCGCGGCGACCTTGAAGCTGCGCGATGGGTCCCATCCGGCGCCCGACGTGATCCTGTCGTCCGCCGCCGGGGTGCTGTTCCTCGCCGCCGGGGTGTTCGCCGATCGGCGTGCGCCCGCCAACCGCAGCGGTTTGCTGATGGTGCTCGTCGGGCTCGCCCTGTTCGCCGAGGACCTGCAGCTGGCCCGCTCTTCCGTGGTGTTCACCGCCGGGCTCGTGCTCGCGCACGCCTCGGCGCCGCTGATCGCGCACCTCGTCCTGGCCTTCCCGGACGGGCGGGTGACCGGACGCCCGGCGAAGGCGCTCGTGGCCGCCGTCTACGTCACGGCGTTCGTCGTCTCGGGTTTGGGCACGCCGTTCGTCGACTGGGCGGGGCGCTATCCGGGAAAGCCGGAGAACCTGCTGCTCATCGCGGACCTCCGGGCCGTCAGCGACGTCGTCGTCCAAGCCTTCGACCTCTCGAGCCTGCTGATCAGCGTCGCCGTCCTGGTCGTCCTCGTCGTGCGGGTGACGACCGGCGCGCCGAGCTCCCGGCAGGCAGCGCTCCCGGTCCTGGTGGTCGCCCTGGCCGGCGCCGCGAGTACGGCCGTCGCGAGCGGGCTCGGCTCGGCTCATCCGGGCTATCCGGTCGCCGTCACGTGCGGCCGGATCGTCTTCTGCCTCTGGCCGCTGGCGTTCCTGGCCGGTGTGCTCCGGTTTTCGCCCCGTGCGGCTCGGATCACCGACCTGCTGGTGGCGTTGCGCGAGCCCTGCACCGCGGCGAAACTGCGCGACTTGCTCGCGCGGGCGTTGCACGATCCGTCGCTGCGGCTGGGGGAGTGGGATCCGAAGACCCGTCGGTTCCACGACGAGGAAGGCGAACTCGTCACGCCCGCGCCCGGCGAGCGGACCGTGATCCTGTCCGGGCACGACGGGCACCCGGTCGCCGCGATCATGCGCCGCGACACGACCTGGGACGACCCGCGGGTCATCCGGGCGGCGGGCAGGATCGCCGGTCTGATCGCCGGGAACCGGCAGCTGGGTGCCCGGGTGCGCGCGCAGGCCGCCGAGTCCCGGCGATCCCGGGTCCGGCTGGTCGAACTGGCCGACATCGAGCGGCAGCGGGTCGAACGCGACCTGCACGACGGTGCGCAGCAACACCTCGTCACCGTCGCCATCGGGCTGCGGCTGGCCCAGCAGCAGCTGGACGGCCGCGTCGAGCCCGAACTGGCGGCCGTGCTGGATTCGAGCGCCAGGGGGTTGGAGACCGCGATCGCCGAGCTACGGGAGCTGGCCCGGGGAATCCACCCGGCGATCCTCACCCAGGAAGGGCTGGGCCCCGCGGTCGCGGCGCTGGTCGATCGCACGCCGATGCGGATCACGTCGGCCGCGGCCGGCCTGCCCCGGTTCCCCGGGCCGGTCGAGGCGACCGCCTACTTCGTCGTGGCCGAGGCGGTCACCAACGCGTTGCGGCACGCGTGCGCGACGACCGTCCACATCGGCTTGTCCGCCGGCGACGGACGGCTGGTCGTCACGGTCTCCGACGACGGGGTCGGCTACGACGCGCCCGCCGACGGCACCGGCCTCCGTGGGCTGTCCGAGCGCGTCAGTGCACTCGACGGCGAGCTGACCGTGCGCAGCGAGACCGGAACCGGCACCGCGGTGCGCGCCGAGATCCCGGTGGCGGAGGTGGCACAGCCGTGGTGAAGGTCGTCATCGCCGATGACGCGGTGCTGTTCCGCGAAGCGCTGGCGAGCGTGCTGACCGGTGCGGGGTTCGAGGTCTGCGCCCAGGTGGGCGACGCCCGTTCGGTGCCCGGCGCCATCGACGCGACCGGGCCCGACCTCGTCGTGATCGACATCCGGCTCCCGCCGACGCACCAGCTCGAGGGACTGGTCGCCGCGGTGGAGATCCGGCGCGCCCACCCCGGCGTCGGGGTGCTCGTGCTCTCCCAGCACCTGGAGACCCGGCTGCTCAGGCAGCTGGTGGGTGACTCCGCCCGCGGCGTGGGCTACCTGCTCAAAGAACGGGTGAGCGGGATCGGCGACTTCGTCAGCGCCGCGTTCGAGGTGGCCGCCGGGGGCTGCGCGTTCGACCCGGAGGTCGTCAGTCGCATGACGCGCGCAGAGCAGAGTGACGACCGGATCGGCCGGCTGACGGAGCGGGAGCGGGAAATCCTGTCCCTGATCGCCGAGGGCCGGTCCAACCAGGCGATCTGCGCGAAGCTGGTGCTGACGAAGAAGACCGTGGAGTCGCACGTCCGGAGCATTCTGCTTCGGCTCGACCTGCCGACGGAGCCCGACGACCACCGCCGCGTGCTGGCCGTGCTCGAATACCTGCGGCCGTGGAGCGAGCAGGCGTACCGTGTTTCGCTGCCGGCTCAGGACTTCGGCGGAAAACATTCGAATACGTCCGAGTCGCGGCACCGGTAAAGCCGCCTACCGCAATGCGACCGTGTCCGCGAAGACCACGCGTTCGCTCAGTTCGCCGCCCGGGTGTGGTTCTCGCACGATGCCGCTGTCGTCGATGAAGAACCGTTCCACCTCGCGGATGTACACCCGGTACATGCCGACGTCGTCGGGAACCGGGAGCACGGGCAGCGCGGTGTCCAGGCCGCCGGTCACGGTGTGCACCCGCACCCAGGCCGGAACGCCTGCCGGGTCCGCCCCGATCGCGGCGAGGTCGACCCGGCCGGGCGCCGGGGCCCGGCGTTCGAGAACCGCATCGACACGGTTCGTCCGGCCGAAGCCGTTTGCCGGGCCCAGTCCGGAGAGCGTCACCCGGACACCGGTGAGCAGCCGCTCGATCGTCAGCGAGCGGTCGGGCAGCACCGGTACCGGGTCCGTTTTCACCACGGCTGACAGCTCGAGTCCGGCGAGGCTGGCCGCCTGGTAACGGGCCAGGGCCAGCCGGATCATCGGGGAGTACGTCTGCGTGTTGATCCCGTTGAGGACGATGTCCGCGAAGCACGTCGAGTTCTCGTACCGCACCGCGTAGGGCACGGCCACGGCACCCGCGCCGGTCACCTCGGTCAGCCGGACCGGCGCCGGCGGCCGGTCCGCGTCCACGACGGACTGCGCCGGCAGCCAATGGGCCTCCGCTATGGGGTCGGACGTGGTGAAGCCCCGCAGCAGGGCGTCGTAGATGGGGTCGCGGGCCATTTCCGTGTAGTACGGCTGAAGGTTCGCGGACGGGTCACCCGCCGGCGCGTCCGGGCGGGTGAGCACCGCAAGCATCTCGTCACGGCCGCTGGAGAACCACGGCCGGCCCAGCTCGATCCGCACCCGGCCGCCCAGCCGCTTCCGCGTCAGTTGCGAACCCGGTTCGCGGCCGAGCACCTCGACGTCCCGTCCCTCCCACGAGAACGCCGGGAGCACGCTGAGCACAGTGGGTGGCAACGGCCGGGCCGTACTCCGCACCGCAGGCTGCGGCAGTGTCGACTCCGCGACGAACCCGGCGTGGGCGTCCGGCTCGTCGTAGTACCGGACGAACCTGCTCGTGGCCGTCACCCGGTACGTGACCACGCGGTGTTTGGTGTCCCCGAAGTCGTGCCGGAGCTGAGGAAGGCCGGTGTCGGTGCGTCCGATCACCACCGATCGGACGAGCACGACGCGGTCTTCCTCGGAGGGCTCGCTGTTGGCGGGGTTGTCGACGAGCTCCGACCAGGTCGCGTAGACGTCGAGCTGTGCGGTGCTCGCGGGATCGATCCCCAGCAGCGCCGCGCCGGGGGGAGGCACCACCACGGCGCCGGTCTCGCTCGCGGCCCGCGACACGGTGATCTCCCCGGCGGGGGCGCGCAGCGGCCGCCGAACCGCGTGCACGAGCTTGACGGTCCGGGCCGGGGTGAGCATGGGATGGCGACCCCGGACGGCCAGGTCCTCACCGACGGAGGGCAGGTAGGTCTTGATCGCGAAGTCGGACAGGTCGTCGCGCTTCACGTACGACGACACCTCGACGGTCGCTTCCCCCGCGGGCGGCAACGTCACGACCGCCACGCCGTCGTCGAACGCCAGTTCCGGTTCCCCTCCCGGGTTCCCGGCGACGAGCTTGAGCCGCTTCACCTCGGCGGTGGGCCACACTCCCCACGTTTCGTCCGCGAGCTGTCCTTCACCTGCCGGGGCGTCGATGTCGTGGAGGAACACCGAAACCCCTGCGGCGGCGGGGTCGGGCAACGGCTCGACGGGCTCGTCCGACTCGATGGCGGGAACACCGTCCGGAGTCAGGTGCATCGCGCGCGCGGCCCGTTCCCAGGTCGCGTCGTCGGCTTCGTCCAGTGTGCCGTGCTGTTCGGCGATCTCGAACGTGGTCGCGGGTGGGAGGAGCTCGCGTTCGTCGTCGACCGGGTACACCCGGCCGGCGCCCCCCGTGCCGGCCGGATCGCTGCGCACGACCAAGACGTCGATGGCGCCTCCGTGACCGAGCATCGAGGAGTCGACGACGCCGTCATCGTCGACGAGCCCGGGAGGGGGCGGCATCCGCGGCGGTGGCACGGGCTCGAAACGTGCGTACCCGATCAGGTCCGACGCGCCGTCGTTGTCCCCGGCGCCGGCTTCGATGCCGCCGCCGCCGAGGTCGGCGACACGCACGCGTATCCGGTAGTCCGCGCCGAAGCGCAGGGGCGGCAGTGAGCCGTCCGGCGGGCGGAGGTCCCAGTCGAAGGTGAACGGCAGCGACCGGGCGCGGCGCAGGTCCTGCCGATCACCGGACCGGTCCATGGACGGCCTCGGCGTGACGAGGCTCCACCCGTTCCACCGCGCCACGACCTCGTCGGTCCGCAGGTGCGGGGTGGTGCCGGCGGCACCCGGCCGCGTGTCGTCGATGGTGGCTGCGTTCGCCTTGAGGTGGCCCTCCTCGACGCCGCCCTCCGGTTCGATCACCTGGTCCGCGACCAGGTAGGTCCCGGTGCGCTGCGACAGCGACCACCAGTCGCCTTCGCCGTGGGGTTTGACGTCCACCCGGTAGCCCAGGACGAGGTCCTCGGCCGTCAACGGGGTCCCGTCGGCGAGGGTGCCCAGGCCGGCGTTGGCGCGAGCGTTGCGGACCCGCCGATCGAAGTGGGCCGCGCGGTCGCGGTGCAGCAGCACCAGCCCGGCCGACCGCAAGCTCGGCATCGTGGCGGCGCCACTTTGCCCGGTCGACGCCCTGGCCGCGTCCCGCAGCTTGCCCGCGCCGCCGTCCACGTCGAAGGTCGCGAACTCCCAGGCGTGTTCGCCGCCGGCACCGGACGGGGCCGACGCCGGCGCGCCGTCGAGGTCCAGCAGCCCGTCGCGGATGTCACCGGCGGCGTGCGGGACGAACAGGTCGCCGTCGAACTCGTAGGCCGTCCACGGTGACGTGATCGCCGGGACGACGAGCGGCTGGGGCCAAGTCACCCTGATCAGACACGGGTTCTGCCGGGCCGAGCGCGGCAAGGAGCCGGTGTCGGCCGGATCGACCGCGAGGTCGAGTTCGAGGATCAGTCCCAGCGCCCGCAAGACCGTGGGGTGCTCACGCAGGTGGTCGATCGTGCGGTGGAAATCCAGCGTCGGCGAAGTCCGCTGTGGCGCTGAGCCGTCCACCGGAGCCGGCGGGGGGACCGGTTCAGGATCGTCCCAGGTCCGGATCGTCTGCTGTACGACGGTCTGTGCCTCGTCCCCGGGTGTCGAGAGCGCTTCGGCCGACGCCGCGAACGACGTCACGACCTTGGCCGCGTCGCGCGATGTCGGGATGACCGTGGGCGGGTCGTAGACCGGCGGCGGGGCCGGGGCGGTGACGGCGGCATCGGCGAACGCGGATCGCCAGACGTCGGACTGCCCCGTGGCGGTCTTGGTGTGCCGGATGGTCCGGACCTGCCCGGTCGGCAGCTGCACTTCGACGGTGAACACCGCCTCGGCGGCCGACTTCGGCCAGTCACTCATCCCGTTGTGCGCCGGCGGCTCCTGCAGCCGGGGGAGGACCACGACGCGCAGCTTGCCCGGCCGGGCGCCCGGCACGGCGATGAAGATCAGTTCGCTCATCGGGTCACCCCGGCGAACTTCGCGCGGTACCGGCGCCAGGTCTCGGCAGCGGGCTCTTGCGGTGCGGCCGCGAACAAGGCCGAGGGTTTTCGTGCGGGATCGCCACCGCCGATGAACTCCCATTCGCCGCTGTCCAGCTGGACGGAGTCGGAATAGAACGTGAGATCGATCTCGATCACCAGACTCGCCCGGCCCACCATCCGGTTGCGGCCGATGTCGTAGGTCAGCTCCAGCCGGACCTCGACCGAGACGGAGATCAGGCCGAGCAGGTCCACCGAGCCGCCGAGGCGCAGGAAGCCGGTCAGGTGCACCCCGGCGGCGTCCATCAGGTACCGGATGCCGCCCATCGCGTGCACCTCGGCCGAGGCGATGCCGAAGTCGACGGTGAGCGACGCGCCGAACTCCAGGGACGCCTCCAACCGCTGCAGCCCGCGGCTGTCCACGGTCATCTCGAGGTAACCGCCGCCGCCGAACATCAGCACGCTGAGGTTGAACGGATTCGCCCGGCTGGCGAACGCCAGTGTCATGGCGACGGGACGGCCGTCGAACGGCACCTCGACCGCGGCGGCGAAAACGATGTTGCGCAACGCGAACACTCCGCACGCCACCGAAGGCACGGGGAGGCTGAAGCCGGCGACGATGCTCGCCGGGGTCACGGTCACCCGGGGTGTGGCGTCACCCAGCCGCACTTTGTTCTGCAGTTCTTGCAGCAGGGAGAGCAGACCGGTGAACTTCGCCGTGATCCGGCCGACGTCGAGGGTGGGCTCGCGTTCCGGTCGCCGGGTGAACCCGAGGGAGGTGAAGCCGAGCTCGAGCAGCGTCTCGCCGGTGGCCGGAAGGTGCAGTTCGAATGCGGTCAGCGAGCATGTAGTGGTGGTCTCGCCGTACCCGTGGACAACCGACAGGTTCAGGGTGGTGCCGGCGGACACGAACGGCGCCGACGTCTTCAGCGGCACGCCCAGCCACTCCAGCCGCACCTGGGGAGGTTGGCCGTCGACCAGGGCCTGGGTGATGGCCGGCGGAGCGCTCAGGCTGGTCCGGTCGTCGAGCAGCGTGGTGAGCGGGACACCGAGCAACGTCGCATCGGCGCCCATGACCCGGCTGGGGACGAACCCGCCTGCCACGACCGCTGCGCTCTGCACCAAGCCGTGCTTGCGGGAGATCGCGTCCGCCGCCAGCTGCGGCGCGATGAGACCACCGGAGTCCGAACTGCGTCCGGCGAAATCGACCTTCACGCCCGGGGAGCCGGGTACGATCCGCAACGCGATGTCGGTCGCGGCGCCGAGCTGACGGAACTCGGCACTGTAGGCCAAGAAGGTCCTCGTGTCGTCGCCGAGCAACGCGCGGACGGCAGGTAGCCGGACCTCCGCTGCCCAGGCGTCCGCGGCGGACGCCGCGACCGGGCCGAGTGCGGGGGCGAACGACGACCGGTAACCGGAGCCCGTCACATTCAGCCGGATCACTTCGTGCGCGTCCGTCGCGACACCTTCGCCCAGCAAGTCGACGGGTACGCCGGGCAGCGTGACCTCTCCGGCCTTCGCCGCCGCCCACGCCCGTTCCAGCGCGACCAGAGCCTCCGTGGAGGTCACCGTGTGGAAAGCCGGAAGTGCCGCGTCCTCGCTGTACTGATCGTCGAAGACCACCATGAGCGGCATTCGCAGGTGGAGATCGCCCTGGCCGCCCCAGCAGCGGATGTGGAAGAGGTACGGGGTGGTGCCCCCGGCTCGGGTCGGCCAGAAGTACAACGGCACCTGCTGCGTGGCGCCGTCCAGCAGTTCCTGCAGATAGCCGATGTCGTCGCGCAGTCCCAGCCAGACCTGGACCTGGGCGATGGGCTCGATCGGGCCGTCCGGCCCGATTTCGCCGATGTGCAGGACTTCGTCGATGCCGGCCGGAGCGAAGTCCCCGGCGGTGAGGCCGGGTCCGTACAGCGCATCGATGGCGGCTTGTTCGGCGGCCGCGAATTCCGCCGTCTTCCGGGCGAGGTCCGCGGCCAGCGCGTCGTGCCCGGGGCCCGGCCGTGGAATGGTCGTGGTGGCAGCAGGGTCCAGGCCGCTCACGATTCGCTCGACGATTTCGACTTCGGAGAACGGAAACAGCCGTGCGAGCTGCGGGTCGGCGGGCCGTTTCCGGACCGGCTCGGTGACCACGATCGTCCGGGTCTGCCTGAGCGCCATGATCGACGGTGTCCACGGCAGGTAGGCCCGTTCGGTCACCTCGAGGTAGTCGACCCGATGTCCGAAGGGATAGAGGTAGCAGGACGACACGGTCCGCACCCGCACGTCTCGTCCGAGGTGGACCAGGTGTTCCCAGCCCAATGCCGGCCACGTCGAGTTGACCGACAACGAGCCGCCGAGGCTGCTCAGCTCGAGCTGGTGGCACCGCGCGGGCGTCGCGGATGCGTATCGGTGGATCTGGCTGCGCTGGTACTGCGCCAGCGACGGCCGGAAGTTCGGGTCAGGGCTCTCGGCGGCAGCCTGGTCGAGCGATCGCAGCACCACCACGTCGCCCTCCAACGAGGTCCGCCACATCCCGGCTCGATCGCCCGGCGCGGAAGAGTCGTGCTCGCAGGTGACCCGTCCGGCTCCCGCTTCGGGGCTCAGGACCAGCCGCCACGGCATCTCGATCCTGGTCTCGGCGGACGCGACCTTCGCGCCGCGCACCGCCTCCAGGATCCCTTCCGCGGTCAGGGGGATCAGGGCGGAACGCGTGATCTCGACGGTCACCTGGCTCGGGTTGGCCAGGCGGGCGCCGAGGTGGTCGTAGAACCCGTACCAGGGCGGTGGAGCGTCGTCGACGACCTGCTCGGCGATGTGCTGGGGCGGGAACGTCAAGGTGAGCTCGGCGTCCGGGCCGGCTTCGAGCGCGGGGCCGTCGACGAGGTCGAGGCCGCGCCACGACACTCCGAGCACCACGTGGTCGGTTCCGCGGATCAGGAGGAATTTCGCGTCCATTGTGGTCACTCCGGGGCGAAGCCGGCGTGCGTGCCGAGGTCGAAGTGCATCACGTCGCCGCTTTGGTGGGCCTCGAAGTCGCTCGCTCCCCAGCGCATCTTGCCGCGTTTTCCCAGCACCCGGTTGCCGGTGTTGATCATCGAGCAGACCAGTTCGCGGCTGAGCTGCAGGAAACCGTGAGCGGGGTTGCGGGTTTTGGTGACCGGGTTCGCGGGGTTGCCGTACAGCATCGGGATGCGGACGAGTTCGTAGTCGCGCAGCATCTGGAAGTACTGTGCCTCCGGTGTCGGCAGGCCGGAGTGCAGCGCCGCCCAGTCCGGGTCGGCGAACAGAGCGGCGATCCCCGCGATCGCCTCGTCACGGGGCCGCGCCAGTTCGCGGGCGGGATCGATCCGGTCGAACGCCGGGTCGAAGTCGCCCAGGGTTTCGACGCCGGGTATCGGGGGCCGGTTCACCTCGACCGGTACGGCCGACACCGCCCACGACAGGTAGAACACGAGTGCGTCGGACACCAGCCGGAACCGGTCGTAGGTGACCTCGATGCTGTCGTGCACCCGGATGCTCACGTCGGCCCGTTGCCCGGTCCCGATGAAGAACGCGACCGCGCGGTCGTACACCTCGACAGCGCGTTGTCGCATCGCCTGCTGTCCTTCGGCGGCGGCTTCCCCGCCGAGCGTCGATCCGGTGCGCGTGACGATGTAGGGGATCTGGGTGACGTTGAGGTCCACGGCGGAGCCGGAGGCGTGAAGGCCGTTCCTGGAGCGCCAGCCGACGATCGATTCGGTCAGCGAGCTGTCGCTGCCGGCCAGATCGGCCTCGACCGCGGTCAGCACCTCGGCCAGCACGGGATTGACCCCTTGGCCGGGCCGCATGGGTTGCCCGAGGAACCGGAAGTCGGCACCGGTCAGGTAGCCAGGGGACATCGTCGCGCTCCTTCGACCCGGTGAACCATGGGCATCAGCGTGGTCCGCGGAAGCGACCCGGTCATCAGGGCCAGCCCTGATGACCGGGTCGCAAGTCCGGCCGCTGGCACTTACAGCTCGACGGCCGCGGTGACCTTGGTCGTCTTCCACTTGAGCTGCCGGGTTGCAGTGCGGCCGGCACGCGGGTGCCGGGCCGGTAGCACCTCGCGACGCGACCGCGATCCGAGGAGCAGAGATCCGGCCGGGGCACGTCCGTTCGGTCTCGAGCTCGGTGCTGTCAGGCCGAATTCGCACGGGGAAGCGTGATCGATACCGGCGTCGGCGTCCGGTTTCAGCAATAGCCGAATGGGTTGACCCACCAGCGTGCGAGTTCGACGATGGCGGTACAGCCGATGGTGGGAGAACGTCGTTCGATGTCGAGATTCGTCAGGCCCGTCCTCTGGACCTTCGGGTTGCTCGCCGTCGGTGGGCTCGGGTTCTGGCTGCTGTTGGCGCTGAACATCCCCTACCGCAGCGCCGCCACCCCGGAAACCACGCCGGTGACCACCCCGGCCACCACGCCGCCGGCCACCACTCCGGACTCGCCGCCCGCGCCGGCTCCTCCGGCGGACATGTCGGCGTGGGTCACCGACATCCGGCCGGGCCCGGACGACCACAGTGCGGTACTGCACGTCGACCTGCCCGGTTGTGCCGTCGGACCGCACATCCAGGTCGAAGAGGCCGCCAACAGGATCGACGCCGATGTCCTGTTCCGGCCCAAGGACGATCCGGACTGCAAACAGGTCTCGGCCGATTTCCCGATGAAGACGGCGGCACCGATCGGGAAGCGTCCGGTGATCGTCAACGTCGGGGACGCCTGGGGGCTGGTGGCCGGCGGCTGGAAGAAGTGCGACAAGATCCTCGGTTGCGAACCGCCCGCGGACCACTGCGACCCGGCGTGGGTCGCGCAGGCGGAGTTCAGCGCGGAGGCCGAGTACCCGGGCACCACGCGGGCGTGCGACCGGAACTGGCTGATCCACGACCTGCAGCGGCACGCCGGCCAGCCCGCGAATCGGGTCGCCTACCGCTGGGCGGGCAACGGGTGGGCGAGTTTCGCCTCGGCGAACGGCGGCGGCTGCGGCGAAATCCTGGCCGTCGAGCCGAAGTTCCCCACCTCCCTCTGCCAGGCCCTCGCCCCTTCGTCGTGAGGACCTGGGTCCCGTTCACGGCCGGCGATCGTCGGTTGGCTGTCGCGGGCCGGATGAGGGCGTTCGCGAAAAGGGCGTCGACGACTTGCTGCACGCGTTCGAAGAGGTCGGGCAATGGTGAAGGCCGGCCCGAACCGGCTCCTCTCGCCCTTCAGTAAAGTCGACGTCCGTAGCCAGGGGGGATCTAATGGATCCGGAGTTTCATCGTCGCGAGGTCATGGCGGAGAGCCTGTCGCGGCGGCCGTTGACCGGCCTGTTGGCCGCTCAGCTCATCTCGGTGCTGGGCACGTCGATGTCGGCGTTGGCGATCCCGTGGCTGGTGCTCACCTCGACCGGCAGTGCCACCCGCACCGGCATGATCGCCTTCGCCGAGATGGCACCGTATGTTGCGATGCAGGCACTCGGCGGACCGCTGGTCGATCGAGTCGGCGCCCGGCGGATCTACGTGCTGGGCAACGCCGCGGCAGCCGTCGCGATCAGCGCCATTCCGGCGCTTTACGCCATCGACCTTCTCCCTTTGGGCGCGCTCGCCGGCTTGGTGGCCGCCGCCGGGGCGGTTCGGGGCCTCGCCGACTGCGCTGGGCAGGTCCTGGTGCCCGGCACCGCGGGTCTCGGGGCAGTACCCCTGGAACGTGCCGCCGGGCTGCACGGGAGCGTGAGCCAGACCGGCCTGTTCGTGGGCGCCTCGGCGGCCGGGATCCTGGTCACCGTCCTCGGCGCACCGACGGTCGTGCTCGTCGACGGCATCAGCTTCGCGCTCGCCGCGGCACTCGTCGCCCTGCTCGTCCCCGTAGCCGCTCAGCCGCAACAGCTGCAACGGCGACTGAGCACACGGCAGTACCTGGCAGACCTCAACGAGGGTGTGCGGTTCATCCGCACCAGCCGGTTGCTGCTCGCGCTCGCCGCCATGATCGCGGTGACCAACCTGCTCGACCAGGGCATCAACGCCGTCCTCATACCGGTCTGGGTCCGCGATCACCTGCACCGGCCCCAGGCACTCGGCCTGATCGCCGGCGCGCTCGGTGCCGGCGCCATCATCGGCGCACTCGTCGCCGCCTGGCTGGGGCCGAGACTTCCCAGGCGGGTCGTGTTCACGATCGGGGTACTCATCGCCGGTGCCCCGCTGTCTCTCGTCCTCGCCCTGACCCACACGCTGCCACTCGCGCTGATCGTCGCGTTCATCGCCGGGCTCGGCACCGGAGGACTCAATCCGATCCTCAACGCCGTGCTCTACGAACGCATCCCACCCCAGCTGCGCGCCCGCACACTCGGTGCCCTCAAGGCCGGCGCCTGGATCGGCACTCCCGTCGGCCCGCTCCTGGCGGGCAGTCTCATCGAAGCCACCGGCCTGCGCACCACCCTTCTCGCCTTCGCGGTGATCTTCCTGGCCGCCACCACTGCGCCGGTCTTGTTGCCCGCTATGCGGACCATGAACCGCGCACCACTGCAGTCCGGCGAACCTGCAGCAGCGGACAACTGACGTCCCGCCGAACGCGGTGTACCGTTCCCCGGCGGCGGTCGACCAATGCGTCTACTCAGGACTCTGTATCACATGGATGGACAGGCGGTCCGTCGGCCAACCTTGGCGGGGTCAGTGCTCGTCGGCCTGTTTGTCGGTGATCGTGTCGAGGAGGCCGGCCGCGATGGCGCGAGCGGCGGGCTTCAGCTCGGCGCTCAGAGCGTAGAACAGCTCCTGCGCGGATTCGGCCGGCCAGTCGCCGGGCAGGTGTTCGCGGGGCAGGCGCGGGTCGGTGCGGATGGTCTGCAGCCAGTCGGACTCCAGGAGCAGGTCGCGGGCGAGGCGGTCCGGCGCCTGGGCTTCCGGGTCCTGCCAGCGGGACAGGAACGCCCGGTAGTGCTCGGCCAGCCGGTCGGTGTCCCAGGCTTCCCGGACGATCTCGGCGACCTCGGTGGGCGGCAGCGTGCGGGCCTGGAACACCCGCACGTGGCCGTGGGCGTCGAGGCCGTCGAGCAGCGGGACCGTGTCGACGTGCCCCGGTGCGATCCACAACCCGCCCTGCAAGCTGCCGAACCCCGCCCAGAGCAGGCGTGAGCGCAGGGCGTGCCGCTGGCGCTGCCAGGACTCGGGCATCGAGAACCCGAGCAGGGTCCAGGTGCCGTCCCACTGCCGGTTGACCGCCCCGGCCCGCCAGATGCGCTGCTCGCCGTCGTGCAGGATCGCCCGCGACCGGTCGGTCAGCCCGACGTAGACGTGCCGGCCGCGGCGCACCCGGTGCAGCAGGCCGCGCCGGGCCATGCGGCTGAGCGTGGAGCGGGTGGCGTGCTCGGAGATCCCGGCACGCTCCAGCACGTCGAGCACGCTCGAGGTGGCGACGTGGATCCCGCGGTCGAGGATGTGGCCGCCGAAGAAGGTGAGCAGCAGCGTCTGGGGACGCGGTGCGTCGGCGCCGAGCTCTTCGGCGGCGGCGGGGATGGCCAGGTCGGTCACTTCGTGAGCATAAGCCCGGCTTGATGTTGGGCAGAGTATTGACGGTAGTTACCGAAGTGCTTAACGTTCGTCGCGGCGTGACGCGGGTCACGCGGGTCGGCGACGAGGCAGGACACGCGATGGCAGAAAACCTCCGGTCGCGCGCGCAGCTGCGCCGCGCGGTGTTCTCCAGCTACTTCGGCAGCGTGATCGAGTACTACGACTTCCTGCTCTACGCCACCGCCTCGGCGGTGGTGTTCAACAAGGTCTTCTTCTCGAACCTGGATCCGGCGATCGGCACGATCGCCAGCCTGGGCACCTTCACCACCGGCTACCTGGCGCGCCCGATCGGGGGGATCGTCTTCGGGCACTTCGGTGATCTGCTGGGGCGCAAGCGGATGCTCGTGATCACGATGACGATGATGGGCGTCGCCAGCACGCTGATCGGCGTCCTGCCCACCTACGCGCAGATCGGCGTGTGGGCGCCGGTGCTGCTGATCGTGCTGCGCGTGCTGCAGGGCATCGCCGTCGGCGGCGAGTGGGGTGGCGCGGTGCTGATGTCGGCCGAGCACGCGACCAGCCGCCGCGGGCTGTGGGCCGGCTTCACCAACGCCGGCGCGCCCAGCGGGATGGTGGTCTCCACCCTGCTGCTCACCCTCATGGGCGCGGTGACCACCGACGCGCAGTTCCTCGCGTGGGGCTGGCGCGTGCCGTTCCTGCTCAGCGTCGTCCTGCTGGCCATCGGCCTGTTCGTCCGGCTGAAGGTGGACGAGACCCCGGTCTTCGCCGCCTCCTCCAGGCGGGCAGGCACCCCGCTGCTCGAGGTGTTGCGCCGCCACCCGAAGAACTTGCTGCTGGCGATCGGCGTGGGCTTCGGTGCCTTCGTCGCCCAAGGCACGCTCACCACATACGTGCTTGCCTACGCCGTCCACGCGGGATTTCCGCGCCAGACCGTGCTCAACGCGATCACGGTGTCCTCGGTCGGCGCGGTGTTCGCCATCGTCGGCTACTCGGCGCTGTCCGACCGCGTCGGACGCCGCCCGGTCGTCATCGCCGGGGCGGTGGCCACCGGCATCGTCGGGTTCCTGCTCTTCCCCCTGATCGACAGCGGCTCGGCGGTTCTGCTGACCCTCGCGGTCGTGCTCGGCCAATCGGTCGCGCACCCGGCGATGTACGGGCCGCTGGCCGCCCTGTGCACGGAGCTGTTCTCCACTCGCACCCGCTACACCGGCGCGTCGCTCGGCTACCAGATCGCCGGGCTCGGCGCGGGCATCGCGCCCGTGGTGTTCGCGGCTCTGGCCGGGACGGGCACCGGCGTGATCTCCGCGGTGATCGCGGCCTGCTGCCTCGTCACGGTGCTGTGCGTGCTGGTACTGCGCGAAAGCAACCGGGTCGACCTGGCTGATCCAGCCGAGGCGGGAGCGGTGGGGGCCGAACGATGAAATGGCGTTCCGGTTTGGTCTCCTTGACGATCACGACGCTCCTGGTGGTGGGCCTGGCGCCGGCCGCGGACGCCACCGAAGCCGGGCACCACACCGGACAGCTGCCCGGCGGCGCGACCTGGGTGGCGGACGTACCGGAGTCGTGGAACGGCACGATCATCCTCTACAGCCACGGTTTCGGGCCGCTCGTCGCGCAGGATGCCCCGGACGCGGCGACCGCGACGGCACTCCTGGCCGGCGGCTACGCCCTCGTCGGCTCGTCCTACTCGGGGCCGTCGTGGTGGGCGCTGGAGTCCGCGGTCGGCGACCAGTTCGGCGCGCTGGCCGCGCTCGAGGCGAAAATCGGCGCGGCGAAGCGCACCATCGCGTGGGGGACGTCGATGGGCGGACTGGTCAGCGCCCGGGAGGCGGAGGACCCCCACCACCGGATCGACGGCGCGCTGACGACCTGCGGGCTGGTCGCGGGTGCGCTCAACCTCGACGACTACCAGCTCCACGGCGAGTACGCCCTGTCGCACCTGCTCGCTCCCGAGCAGGCGATCAAGCTGGTCCGCTACGGCAGCCAGGACGAGGCCGCCGCCGCGGCCGCGACCCTGTCGGAGGTCACGAGCGACGCCCAGGCCACCCCGGCCGGCCGGGCCCGGATCGCGCTCGCCGCCGCGTTGACGAACGTGCCCACCTGGTACACCGGCGCCGTGCCGCCCGCGCCCCGGGACTACGAAACCCAAGAGGCACAGCAGGAACAAACGCTGGCCGGGTTCGTGCTCGGCTTCGTCATGACGGGCCGCTACCAGATCGAGCTCGCCGCGGGCGGGAACAGCGCGGCGACGCGCGGCACCGACTACCGGGCGCTGTTCGGCGGCAGCAGCCACGCCCAGCAGGTTCGGACGCTCTACCGGCGTGCGGGGTTGAACCTCGATGCCGACCTGGCGAAGCTGAGCCGTGACGCGGACATCACGGCCGACCCGGGTGCCGTGGCCACGCTCACCCGGACGTCCGTGCCGACCGGACGCCTGCGGGTGCCCGAGCTGGCCATCCACACCGTCGCGGACCAGCTTGTGCCCGTGGAGCAGGAGAACTGGTACGCGCGGCGGGTGGCCGCGGCGGGGACCGGGCACCTGCTGCGGCAGGCGTTCGTCCAGGGCGCCGGGCACTGCGCGTTCCAGCCCGCGGAGACGATCGCCGCGTTACACGCGCTCGAAGCCCGCGTCTCGACCGGCCGCTGGGGCCGTGGTGCCGAACCCGAGCGGCTCAACGCGGCCGCTGGAACCGGGCGCTACGTGCGGTTCGAGGTTCCTCATCTCGTCGGCGCGGTCAGCAACGCCAAGGTCCATGGAAGTGGCATCGAGGGCGGACGCCGAGACGGGTGAGTGTCCCGACGAGGGCATCGCCATCGGCCTGGGTGGCTCGCGGGTGGGCTCAGGTCAGCGAAACGGCGAACTCGACGTACGGTGGACGCTGCTGCTCGGCGGCCCAGGCGAACGGGGCACCGACCGTGACCTCGACCGGGGTTCCGCTGGCCCACCGTCCGGGTGTTTTCCTGGTGGACGAAGGCTTCCTGGTGCGCGGGTTCCGTGCGCAGGGTGAGGTCGGGGGCGACAAGCCCGTCGTCGACCGCGCCCGCCGGCGGCTCGAAACCCACCACCGAGGAGAAAGCCATGGACCAGCTGGATGACGTCGAGCAGGCCATCGTGGACACCGTCCGCGACTTCGTCGACCGCGACGTGCGCCCCGCCGCGCGCGAGCTCGAACACGCCGACACCTACCCCGAGCAGCTCATCGAGCAGATGAAGCAGCTCGGCGTCTACGGGCTGGCCATCCCCGAACCCTACGGCGACCTGCAGGTCTCCACCCAGTGCTACGCGATGGTCACCGAAGAGCTGGCCCGCGGCTGGATGAGCCTCGCCGGCGCCATGGGCGGCCACACCGTCGTGGCGAAGCTGATCCTCACTTACGGTACCGAGGACCAGAAGCAGCGCTACCTGCCGCGCATGGCCACCGGTGAGGTCCGCGCGACCATGGCCCTGACCGAGCCCGGGGGCGGCTCGGACCTGCAGGCCCTGCGCACCACCGCGCGCAAGGACAACGGCGAGTACGTCATCAACGGCACCAAGACCTGGATCAGCAACGCCCGCCGCTCCGGCCTCGTCGCCCTGCTGTGCAAGACCGACCCGCAGGCCGAGCCCACCCACAAGGGCATCAGCATCCTGCTGGTGGAGAAGGTCCCCGGCTTCACCGTCTCCAAGGACCTGCCCAAGCTCGGCTACAAGGGCGTCGAAAGCTGCGAAATCACCTTCGACGACTGCCACGTGCCCGAAACCGCGCTGCTGGGCGAAACCGAAGGCCAGGGCTTCGCGCAGATGATGCGCGGACTGGAGGTCGGCCGCATCCAGGTCGCCGCCCGCGCCACCGGGGTCGCCCGGGCCGCGTTCGACGACGCCCTGCGCTACGCCCAGGAACGCGAGTCGTTCGGCAAGCCGATCTGGAAGCACCAGTCCGTCGGCAACCACCTCGCCACGATGGCCACCAAACTGACCGCCGCGCGCCAGCTGCTCCTGCACGCGGCCCGCCGGTACGACGCCGGTGAGCGCGCCGACCTGGAAGCCGGGATGGCGAAGCTGTTCTGCTCCGAAACCGCGATGGAGGTCGCGCTGGACGCGCTCCGCGTCCACGGCGGGTACGGCTACTCCACCGAATTCGACGTCGAACGCTACTTCCGCGACGCGCCGCTGATGATCGTCGGCGAAGGCACCAACGAGATCCAGCAGAACGTCATCGTCCGGCAGCTCGTCTCCCGTGGGGGTCTGCGGTGACGACGACGGTCGACCTCCATGACGCGGTCACCGGCTGGCAGCCCGAGCCCGTGGAAACCTCCGAGGTGATCGGTCCGTGGCCGACGACGGCGTTTTCCGCGCTGCTCGATCTTCCCGGCCCCGCAGCGCGGCCGCACGAACCGTTGCCCCCGCTGTGGCACTGGTTCCACTTCCTCGAGCCGACCGCCCAGTCCGCGCTCGGCGAGGACGGGCACCCGGCCGAAGGGCGGTTCATGCCACCGATCCCGCACCGGCGCCGCATGATCGCCGGCGGCCGCCTCCAGGTGCACTCGCCGATCCTCGTCGGCGACCGGATCGACCGCCGCAGCGAACTGGCCGGGGTCGCGGTCAAGGACGGCCGGAGCGGGCAGATGGTGTTCGTGACCGTCCGGTACGAATACCGGCGCGGTGACGAGCTCCTGCTCACCGAGCACCAGGAAGTCGTCTACCGCTCCCAGCCCGCCGGGCAGCAGCGGCAGCTGGCGACGCCGGTACCCGCCGGCGAGCCGCCCCACGACTGGAAGATCAGCACCCCGACCGGGCCGCGGCAGTTGTTCCGGTTCAGCGCGCTGACCTACAACACCCACCGGATCCACTACGACCAGCCTTACGTCACCGAGGTCGAGGGCTATCCCGGCCTGGTCGTGCACGGCCCGCTGCTCGCCTTGCTGCTGCTGGAGATCCCCCGCCGCCACACCGACCGGCCGGTGGCCTCGTTCGACTACCGCCTCTCGAGCCCGGTGTTCTCCGGCGCGACCGTCCTGACCCACGGCCGCCGCGAGGACGGCAAACTCGCTCTCTCCGGCACCGTCGACGGCGGAGCCAGGGCGATCACCGGCAGCGCGACTCTCGCGTAGGAGGAAACGTAGAAGTGCGAGGTGACGCGGTCGCCGACGCGGAGCTGGGTGACACCGTCGCCGACGGCGGCGACCACTCCGGCCGAGTCGGCCACCGGGGTGCGCCGTGAAGTCCACAGTGGACAAGCTGGCGCAGTCCCCGCCACTGGTGGTCATCCTCGTGATGCTGCTCGGGGTGAGCGTCGCCGGGCGGTGTGGGCGGGACGGAAGCCGATCGTGTTGCTCAAGGGAGCGGGTGCTGGCTCCCGGGGATGCGAGCGGCGCCTGCGGCAACCGTTGCCAGGTCGTCGTTCGAGAAGCCGGCGCGGCTCAGCACCGCCAGGGATTTGTTCGTCGCCAGCGCGCACAACGCCAGCTCCGCCGCCTCCTGCTCGTCGGCCCCCGCCGCCAGCAACGCCTGCTCCAGCATCGCCCGCAGGCCGTCGATCATGGCGCGGACCATGGCCTGGCCCTCCGTGTCGAGGGCCGGGAACTGCGCTGCCGACATCGTGAGCAGGCAGCCGTCCGGGACCGTCGGGTCGGCGATGCGGTTCAGGGTGACCCGCAGGTAGGCGGCCACGACGGCGCTCGGGCTCGGGTGGGGGCCGGACAGCGCCCGGTCGTACAGCGGGTGGTAGGTCTGCGCGTACCGCTGGAGGGCCTCCCGGAAGAGGGTGCTCTTGTCGCCGAAAGTGCTGTACAGCGAGCTGCGACCCAGGCCCGTGCCCTCGGTCAGGCGGTCGATCGAGGCCTCCGAATAGCCCCAGCGCCAGAAAACGTGCATCGCGCGTCGCAACGCCTCGTCCACGTCGAATTGCTTGCGGCCCGCCATGTCCGGCAGCCTACACATCTTGCACCGATCGTTTCAAGATGCGTATGGTGGCCGCATGACAAGTTGCACCGATCGTTCCAAGATGAGCCCGGCCGCCGGCACGACACACTTGAGCTCGCTGCGGCTGCCCGAAGGGTTCACCGACGTCTTCACCAGCCGGCTCGTGGAGCTGGACGGGCTGCGGCTGCACGCGGTCACCGGCGGGGACGGCCCGCCGCTGCTGCTGGTCGGCGGCTGGCCGCAGACCTGGTACGCCTGGCGTGAGGTGATGCCCGCGCTCGCCCGTGCGCACACCGTCGTCGCCGTCGACTCGCGCGGCGCCGGGCTGTCCGACAAACCCGGCGACGGGTACGACGCCGGCACGCTGGCCGCCGATCTGGTCGCGCTGATGGCCGCACTCGGGCACGACCGGTTCGACGTGGTCGGACACGACATCGGCATGTGGACCGGCTACGCCCTCGCCGCCGATCACCCCGAGCGGGTGGGCCGGCTCGCCGTCGTCGACGCGATCATCCCCGGTCTCACGCCGACCCCGTCGGTCTTCAGCACGGCCGCGGTCAACCAGCGGCTCTGGCACTTCGGCTTCAACCGGCTCACCGGCCTCAACGAGGAGCTCGTCCGGGGGCGGGAGCCGCTCTTCTTCGGCCACCAGTTCGCCACCAAGGGCGCCACCCCGGCCGCGATCCCCGCCTACGCCGTCGACGTCTACGTCGACGCGATCGTCTCGGATCCTCGCGGGCTGCGGGCGAGCTTCGCGTACTACCGGGCCCTGGACGAGACGATCGCGCAGAACGAGCAGCGCAGGAAGACCCGGCTGACGCTGCCGGTGCTCGCCATCGGCGGCGCGCAGTACAGCGGCACGCTGGCCGCCGAGACGATGCGGCTGGCGGCCGACGACGTCACCGGGGTGGTCCTCGACGACTGCGGGCACTACGTCGCCGAGGAGCAGCCGGCACGGTTCACCGAGATCCTGGAGGACTTCCTCGCCGGCAAAACGGAAGCGGGCGCGTCGCACGGCTGACAGACTCACAGGGAGTCTCGCCGGGCGAGGGGGCCGTCCCGAGGTTGCGCCGCTCGTGCTCAGAGCGCTCCGGCGAGTTCGGTCACCAGGCCCGTCAGGAGCCGGTCGAAGCGCTCCAGCTCGGCCTGCGACGGATTCCGGAGGTAGCCCCCGAAGACCTGGACGCCGATTACGTTGTGTCCGATGTGGACGACGCAGTCCCGGATGACGACGGTCGCGGGCTTCCCGTGGAACCGCCCGGTCAGTGCGTATTCGCGCTTGCGAGCGGGGTAGGGCAGCGGGGGTACCGGTCCCGCCGTGATGACGCCGTCCAGGTGCCCGCCGTCGTAGTTCTCCTGCGGGGTGCGGTAATGCCCGCACGCGCGCAGTTCGTCGTCCGTCGCGGAGAACAGGTCCTCGATGCCGGTGTAGGACGTGACCGACGCCGTCACGTGCCCGCCGCCGACCGTGCCGGCCGCCGCGAACTTGTAGGTGCGCTCGACGTCGGCGGTCCGGGGCAGGGCCTCCTCGGTGGTGCTGAGCTTCTTGGCCGCGGCGTCGCACGCCGGTGGGGTCAGCGTCGGTGACGTCGAAGGCGTGTTGTCTTCGAGTTCCGCGTCGGGCGGGAGAACGGCCTTCAGCCGGGAGAGCGCCGCCGTGGCGGCCGGTTCGTCCAGCGGGCGGCCGTGGTCCGCCGCGGTCGCCGGTGCGACCGGAGCCGGCGGCGGTGCGGCCAGGGCGAGGACGGCCTGGCCGGCTTCGTAGTCCTGCTCGGCGACGGTCACCGCCGTGAGTCTCCCGTCGACCAGGAGCGCGGCGAGCAGGACGGTGGCGGCCCCGGCGCTCACGGCCCACGGCGCCGTCCCGCGCCGGGGTGTCCGGCGAGCCCAGGCGAACACGAGCAGCGAGGTCAACGGGAGCGTGCCGATCAGCGTGACCAGCAGGAGCCAGCCGGGCAGCTGCACGGACTGCTCGAAGAGCGTCGACTCCTTGGCGTACCCGGCGAACCGGACGGTCGTGTACTGGAGCGCACCGGCGCCGGTGGTGGCCAGCAGCCCGCTCACCAGCGCCGCCGGCACCCCGGCCAGGGTCGCGCCGCGACGCCGGTTCGCGAGCACGACGGCCACGGATGCGACCAGGCCGGCGAACGCGCAGATCCACCACCGCTGGTAGGCCAGGAGGTACCGGACCCCGTCGGCTTGGCCGTCCTGCACGCGCAGGAGCCAGGACAGCGCCGCGGCGGCTCCGCCGGTCACCGCCGTCACCACGATCACCGCCACGACCACCGGCCGGGGCCGGCGCCACCGCTGCCGCAGGGTGAGGAGCGCGAGCCCGGCCAGGATCAGCGCCGGGGCGTACTGCCACGCACGATCGCTGCCGAGCCCCGCGACGTAACCGCGAGCCGTCGCCGGATCGGGGAAGAGGAGATAGGTCGTCACCGAAGACGCCGTCCCGCTGACGGCCGCGGTCGTGGCGACCACCACGGCGACGGACGCGCCGAACCTGCTCAGCCGCCGGCGCGGGGCGCTGTCCTCGGGTAGGGCGAGGCGAATCGCGACCGCGGAGGCGAGCACGCTGACCGCGAACACGGCCAGCGTCATGGCGAGGACCAGCAATGGCCGTTGCGGCGCGAAGAAGTCGGTGATCGCCGCGCTCGCACCCGGCGCCTGCAGGCAGAATCCGGCGACCAGCCCGAGCACCGCGCCGGCCCGGGAGCCCGCCCAGCCGAGCTCGGGCAGCGCCGCCCGGCGGGTCCACGCGGGCAGCACGACCGAGGTCCAGAGCAGCGCCGCCACGGCCAGCGCCACGTCGGCGGACAGCCGCGGATCCGAGTCGACGAAGCCGAGCAGGTTGGCGAGCACGGCGTACACGCCGTGGTAGGTCAGCATC
Organism: Amycolatopsis sp. NBC_00355; assembly: GCF_036104975.1. Classification (GTDB taxonomy): domain Bacteria; phylum Actinomycetota; class Actinomycetes; order Mycobacteriales; family Pseudonocardiaceae; genus Amycolatopsis. The sequence goes on from NZ_CP107982.1 coordinate 10,190,695, forward strand.
GCCACGATGCCGGCGGCGGCGGTGAAGACGAAACCGCCCTCCCACCGCCCGTCGCGACCGTCGGGCTTGAGCCGGTCCGACACCGGCGGGTGCGTGGCGAACACCCGGCTCGCCCACGAAACCGGGCGGGCACCGGTGCCGAGGGCGACGGCCGTGGCGGCCGGGTCGCCCATCGCGTCCGCCGCGTGCCGGTCCGCGGCGAGTTCGCGCCGGCGCAGGAGCGCGGCGCGGACGACGAGCAGCGAGACGGCGGTGACCGCGGCGATGATCAGTGATCCGCCGTAGAAGTCCCACATCTGCGCGGGCAGGCCCAGGATCGGGATCAGGGCCAGGACCAGCGCGGGCAGGGTCAGCCAGCCGGCCCACCAGACGGCCGAGGCCCACAGCACGTCCCGGCTGCGCACGTGGCCCAGTTCGTGGAGCGCGACGGCGTCGAACGCGGCCTGATCGGCGTAGGCGTAGGCCAGCGGCACGACGACCCACGGCCGGCCGCCCGGAAGGCCGGTGGTGAACGCGTCCGTCACGGCCGTCGCGGGCGGGGCCAGCACCAGCCGCGGCCGTCGGCGTCCGGTCAAGCCCTGGCTGTCGCACAACGTCGTGAAGCGCGCGGTCAGCCGGTCCAGGTCGACCGGCGGCACGACGGCGAGCCGCCGCGATCGCAGCCGCCGTCGGGTGCCCAGGCCACCGGAGACCATCAGCAGCCATGCCGCGACGGGCAGCACGGCGGCTCCGCCCAGGCTGCTGAACGCGAGCCGCCGGTCGTAGTCGCGCGTGCAGGCGTCGTAGACCGGGCCGGCCGAAACCGGCGGCCTCGCGGTCGACACCGAAATCCCGTTGTCCTCCAGGCACGTCTGCGCCGCGGTGTAGTCGCCGAAGTCGTGCGTGACGAACAGGGCCTCGGCGGCGCCCGCGCCGGTGGCGGCCAGCGCGAGCGTGACCAGGACGTAAACCCACCACAGGCGGGACGGGGCAGAAACGGCGCGCAAGCGGTACCCGGCCTCGTCCGGGGCCGGCAGGACGAGGGCGCTCACCCGCGTCCGCCGTCCGCCGCCCGGCGCAGGACACCGAGCACGGCGTCGCTCAGCAGCGTGGCCTCGGCCGTGTTCAGGCCGAGTGTCACGCCGTGTTCGAGGCACGCGTCGCGGATCTCGCCGATCCGGTCGACGTCCAGGACGAGCTGGGCCGGCCGCGGGCGCCGGCGCCACCACCGCCGGCGCTGCAGACCGGCGAACCCCGCCGCGCCCAGCACCTGCGCGGCGGTCCCGGTCAGCAACGGGAGGATGACGTCGCCGAGCGCCGAAAAGCCTTGTCCGCCGAAGCGGACCTCGCCGCCGGACCAACCGGTCGAGGGCTTGCGGGGGTCCTTCCCCTTCGTCCACTCGGCAGTCACCAGCGCGAGGTAGGGCAACTGCTGGGGAGCTACCTCGGCGACGACTTCCCGTGCCAGGTCTGCGAAGTCGATCGCGATCCGGGGCGGTCGTGTCCGCCCTTCGCGACCGACGTCCTCCGGACGGGCCATCTCTGTCATCCGTTCATCCGATCCACTCGCCGACGCGCCGGGAACAGCACGGGGCGTCAGTCGTCGCACGCGTTCCGAGAGTTACAGCGACGTCCGAACTTCACCTGGTGGTCGCAAGTGAGCGGCGAGGAAGTCGTGCCGGCCGGCACGCACACCGGAACCGAGGAATACACTCCCTGCGTGGTCAAGCCGACTCCGTTCCCCGAAAAGAACGGCAAAGTGCCCTTCAACGCTTCCGGGGTGGCGGCAGTCGGCTCGCGGCGATTCGTCTTCATCGACAACAAAGACCCCACCGCTTTGTTCGAGATGACGTTTGATGCGAACGTCGAAGTGGTCGAGCGGATTCACCGGCGCCGGCTGACCGGCTTGGGCGAGGGAGCGTTGCGGGATCCCGAAGGCCTGACCCGGGTCGACGTGAACGGAGAGACTTTTCTCGTCGTCTCCTCCTCCCTCTGCCGATCGGGAAAAGGCAGGATCGACGACGGTCTGGTGCGTGTTCGCTATCGTCCTGAGGGTGACCTGCACGCCGAGGCGATGGACGGATTCCGCGCCTGGTTGCTCGCGAACGAGCCCACGCTCGCCGAAGCCGGTCTGCAGGCGCCGGACGACGGCGGGCTGAACGTCGAGGGTCTCGCCTGGGACCCACGTGCGAACGCGCTCGTGTTCGGTCTGCGCGGACCGGCCGGCCCCGGACGGGTCTCGGTGGTTCAGGTCCCCATCCACGCCGGTGGCGCCGGCTGGACGACGGCGTCGCTGGGTTCTCCCGCGATGGTGCGCATCCGGGTGCCTCGATCGGCCACGGCGGTGGGGATCCGCGATATTTCCCACGATGCGCGAACCGGGGACTTCCTGCTTCTGCTCGGTCGTTCGACCAGCCGGGACGACGAGCCGTTCCGGCTCGGCAGGTGGACCTGGGGGAGCGACAGCGTCCAGGTTCTCGAAACCGCCTTCCACCGGACCGCGAAGCCGGAGGGCGTCACGACGTTCTCGATCGGCGGTGAGCACAAGATCCTCGTCGTCGACGACTCCGGCGGTTATGCGGTCTTGTGATCAGGAGAAGTACAGCTTCGACGGTACGGGATCCTGATGGACCCGGGGTCTTCCGCCCGGTGTGGTGTCGGCACCGAAAGCCGCGCCCAGCACGGTTCGGCTGCTCGTCAGCGTGAAGTATCCGCTGAAGGTGAAGTTGTCGTCGGGCGGGTTGACGGGATCGGCCGGGGTGACCGAGAACTCGTCGGCGTGGTCGGTGTTGTCCGCCGCGGACGTGCACAGCAGTTCGTGGCCCTGGCTCGAAGTCGTCGTGCTCGCGTGGAGGAACTTGCCGGAGGCCTTGTTGCCGACCGACTTTCCCGGGCCGAGTTCGCCGAAGCACCACAGATCCGTGTCGTCGACGTTGCCGGGCCGTGGCCGGTGGATGACCTCGGAGTTCGCCGGGCCGGGGGCAGCCGAGGGGATGGTTTCGGTGGTGCTGGCGTGCATGCAGTCGTTGGTGACGTCGTCGCGAACGTAGGCGCCCTCGGTGCCCGGCAGGCCGCCGAAGAGGTAGCCGGCGGACACCGCGAGCCGGAGCTGCTTTCGTACCGCGGTGACCTGTGCCGGCATGTCGGGCGCTCCGAGGCCGGTCAGCAAGGCGCCCATCTGTTCGAGCAGCGGCTTCAGCACCGTTTGCTGGGTCTTGCGATCGAAAACGGTGTCCCGGTAGCCGCGGATCCGCTCGACGAGTTGCGCGCGGCGGTCCGCGTCGTCGCGCACGAGCTTGGCGAGCAGGCCGTTCGTGTCGATCTTGAAGTGCCGCCCGGGCTGCAGTGTCTGGTCGAGGCCCCACGGGATCATCTTGAAGTCGATGTCGTCCACGCCCGGCGCCGCGACGGCGGTGACGTCGTTGTAGACGTAGGTGTTGTTGGTGTTCCTGGTGTAGCCGTCCCAGTGCTTGAGGAAGAACTCCATCGCGTACAGCTTGACGAACTGGTCGAGGTCGAAGACCTGGCTCGCTCCGGCCAGCCCGTGCGCGGCGATGTGGTCGATGGCGAACCGCAGATCGGCCTTGTCCTCGAACGCCGACAGCGACTCGACGCCGATGAGGTCGAACCTGGCGTCGACGAAGTCGTCCTTGTGCTCGAGTTCGTAGAGGTTCCCCTTGGTGTTGCCGAAGTTGCGTTCGATGTAGCGCGGCATGATCGGTTCCGCGTTCACGAAGATCCCGGGACCGTTGACCCCCGCGACCCGTTGGCCGACAGGTACGCCGTTCACGAGTACCCGGGCGAAGTTGCACCTCGAGTGGGGGAGCCCGGCGAGTTCGAACAGTTTGTAGCCGAGAGGCTGCCGGAGGTAGGACGCGTCCTGGACCGAGTTGTTGAGGGTCAGGTACTGCGAACCGATCAGGGCGCGGATCAGGGATTTGTTGGTGTCGAGGAACTTGGCGAAGTCGATGTGCAGGCAGGGCTTGTCGCTGTTCAACGAGCCGCAGAAGGATTTCTTCTTGATCCCCACGTCGGGGAACGTCGTCCGGTCGGGGAACTTCGTCCCGGAGATCTCGACCGATGTCGCCTTCCGCCACGTGAAACGGCTGCCGCCGGCCCAATCGAAGTTGCACGCCCCACCGGCCGGCTGTTCGGTGCGCACGGCGTCCCAGTCGGATTGTGGTAGCACGATGTCGATCGTCAGCACGTTGTCGATCTCGTAGAGGCGATCGAGTGCTTGTTGCTCCTGGTCGCTCATCGCCGCATCACCCCTCGGTGGGCGAAGGCCGGGAATGCCCTCGCGTTCGGAGTGTACGACGGGTTTCGACCGTGCGGTGCGGCGGAATTTTCAGCGTGACACTGATCGTTTTCCGGTTTTGAAGACGGTGATTTTCGGACGTCTCGACGGCCGGGGCGGACCTGGCCGGATCCCGCACTGTCGACGGATTGTCGACGGCGGCCGGCACCGTCACCGGGGAGAGCGATACAGCAAGTAACCCACGATTCGGAGGACAACCGTGAAATTCCGGAGAATTCCCCTCGCGGCCACGGCCGTCGGCGCGGTGACCGTGCTCGGCACCGGAGCGTTGGTCACCACCCAGGCGGACGCCGCGGACAGCAGCATCAGTTTCGCCATGGTCCGCTCCGGCGTGGCCGCCAACGCCAACTGCCTCGCGGCGGCCGCCGCGAAGGTGCGGGTGGTGACGCACGGACAGAACGAAACCATGACCTTGCGCGCGACCGGGCTGCCGGCCGACACGGACTTCGACCTGTTCATCACCCAGGTGCCGAACGCGCCGTTCGGCGTGTCGTGGTACCAGAGCGACCTGGAATCCGGTGCCGACGGCACCGCGTCCGTCACCGTGGTCGGCCGGTTCAACGTCGAAACCTTCGCGGTGGCACCGAACACCGCACCGGCGCCGGTGGTCCACCCGGCGGACGCGGCGAGCAATCCCGCGTTCGCCCCGATCCACACCTTCCACGTCGGCTTCTGGTTCAACTCGCCCGAAGACGCTGTCAAAGCAGGGTGCCCCGGCACGGTCACTCCGTTCAACGGCGAACACCGCGCCGGAGTCCAGGCCATGAGCACCCGCACCTTCGCCGATGACAACGGGCCGCTGCGCCAGCTCGTGTCCTGACGGGCAGGCCACGGCCACGCGGTGGCGGAGCTACTGAGCGCGATCCGCGCGGCGCATGTGGGATCGGGCGTGCGTCAGGGCGTCCTCGAGCGTGGTGAAGAGGTGGTTGCCGTGGCGGAGTTTGCCGAGGGCGCCGGTGGCGCTCAGCAGGTGCCGGTGGTGGTGCCGGACGACTTTGACCAGGACGGTGACCCCGCCGGCCTCGAGTTCCTCGATGGTGTCGCCGAGTGCTTTCGCGCCCGTCGCGTCGAGGGTGTGCAGTCCGGACAGGCGCAGGACGACGATGTCGATGTCGTCGGCGGCGACCGCGCCGGCGATTTCGGAGAGGAGACGTTCGGACGCGCCCCAGAACATGGCGCCTTCGAACCGGAACACCGCGATGTGCTCGTCGCCGGCGGTGGCGGGGCCCGGTACGGGTTCGCGCTGGGCGTGCGCGGCGCCGGCAAGGTGCCGCAGGGCGAAGAAGGCGGCGACGAGCAGGCCGATCTCGACGGCGAGGATCAGGTCGGCCGCGATGGTCACGAGGGCGGTCGCGCCGAAGGTGATCGCGCTGGCGCGGCTCGCGCGGACGACTTCGCGGATCGTGGCGAGCGACACCATCCGGAAGCTGGTGACCATGAGCACGCCGGCCAGCGCGGCCAGCGGGATCCGGGACACGAGCCCGGACGCGGCGTAGATCACCGCCAGGATGACCAGGGCGTGGGTGATGGCCGAGAAGCGGGTCCGGGCGCCGGAGCGGACGTTGACCGCGGTGCGGGCGATCGCGCCGGTGGCGGGCATGCCCCCGAAGAGGCCGCTGGCGATCGAAGCGATGCCCTGGCCGACGAGTTCGCGGTCCGGACGGGTCGGGCCGACCGGTGGCCCGCCGCGGGTCATCGTCGCGGCCACGCGGGCGGAGAGCAGGGATTCGATCGCCGCCAGCGCGGCCACCGCGACGACGGCTCCGGCGAGGTCACGGATCGCGCCGGGGGTGACCGACGGCAGGGCGGGGGCCAGCACGCTCGGCAGGCTGCCGATCCGGGGGAGGGGCGCGTGCAGGATCTCGGCGGCGACGGTCGCCACCGTGACCGCGACCAGGGACGCCGGTGTTCCGCGGTGCAGCTTCGGCAGCCCGAGCATGAGCACCGCGACCAGGGCCACAACGGCTATCGACCAGGCCGCGGTGGCCCCGGTCGCGGCGTGCGTGACCGCGGCGACCGCGGCCAGCAGCGGGTTCTTGCCCGGTGGCGCGGTCGCACCGACGGACGAAGGGACTTGCTGCAGGAAGATGATGCAGGCGATCCCGACCGTGAAGCCTTCGACGACCGGCCAGGGAAGGTAGGCGACCAGCCGGCCGAGCCGGGCGATGCCGGACACGAGCACGACCAGCCCGGCGAGGACGGCGACAACGGCCACCGAGGACGCGCCGTGGACGGCGACGATCGGTGCCAGTACGACGGCCATCGCCCCGGTCGGCCCGGACACCTGGACCGGGGACCCGCCGAACACCGCGGCCACGATCCCGGCCACGACGGCGGTGGCGAGTCCGGCCGCGGGACCGGCGCCCGAGCTGACGCCGAACGCCAGCGCCAGCGGCAGGGCCACGACGCCGACGGTGACTCCGGCGAGCAGGTCCGCCCGCAGTACCGGGGGACGGAAGTCGTAGTCGTCCCGGCCGGGGAGCAGCTCCCGGGCCGGCGCGAGGACACTCATACCCTGGGCGCGATCGCGTCGAGCACGGCCTGGGGACTCGCGCCGGGCAGCGGAGGCAGCTCGCGGGCGGCGGCCAGCCGGTCCGAACCGGGGTGCAGACTCGACAGCAGGAACGCCCGTGCCACCACGAGGAGTTCGGCCACCAAAGGCTGCGCGAGCCAGTATTCGACGGCGTTGCCGGTGCGGCTGGACACGACGACCCCGGTGCGGCGCAGGACGGCGAGGTGCTGGGACAGCTGGGAGGCTTCGCAGCCGGTGACCTCGAGCAGCCGGCTCACCGATGCGCCCTCGTCACCGGCGGCGGCGAGCACCTCCAGGACCTGGATCCGGTTCGGGTGGGCGAGACACTTGAACAGGTCGGCCTTGATCCGGTAGAGCGGCTCGGCCGTCCGGGACCTCGCAGGCATGGGCACCTCCTGGATTGATGACTCTATCAATCCATCAATCCGTGTCCGGAGGAGGTGCCCTGCGGCAGCGACGAGGTTCGGCCGGATGGTGGTCTCGGCGGCCGGATAGCCGGCTGTGTCGCCCGGTCGGCGAGGACGCGCCGGTGGCCGAGACGCCGGGCACCACCTTGCCGCCGAACTGGACGGTGCGGGCGGCGATCAGGGTCACCGGCCGGTTTTCGGCGGTAGCCGCCGTGCGGACCGCCGAGGAAACCGCGTCCTGACGGCGGACCCGCACGACCTCGCCGACGCGTCCGGAGGCATCGCCACGCCGGTACAGCCGGGACCGTTCCCGGCTGTACCGGCGTCCGGCGTCTCAGTGACCGGGGCCGCGGGGGGTGGGTGTGGCGCTGAACTGGCCCTGCCAGCTGGCCTGGGCGCCGGAGTCGCCGATGCGGTAGATGTCGTAGAACGTCGCTCCCGCGGCCGCGATCGACAGGACCGAGAGCACCGTGGTCACCGCGGTCGAGGCCGGGGCGAGGAAGGTCCGGCGGCGGGTCGCGACCGCGGTCGAGCCGGCGCTCGTCGAGCCGGCGCTCGTCGTGTCGGCCGCTTGGTCTTGGAGGCTTTCGCGCCGACGCCACCACACCACGACGGCGAGCACCGCGACGGGGAGCGCGACCCAGAGGGCCGTGTCGCCGAGTTCGGTGTGGGTGCGCACCGCGGGCGTCGAGGCGACCCGGCGTTCGAGCCATTCCCCGGCGTCGGTGGTGATCGGCACGAGAACCACGACGAGGACGGCCAGGATCGCGTTCGGGCCGGCCAGTTTGGCGCGGGCCGCGGGCCAGAGCGCGCTCAGCACCAGCAGGAGCGCGGCCAATGGCAGCAGGACGACGATGGCGTGCACGAGCAGGATGTGGGCGGGCAGGCCGTTGACGGTGGTCATGGTGTCCTTTGTGGAGTGCGGGTGGCGGGAGCTCGGGGTGGGATGGGCTCAGGGGGCGCGGGCGAGGGCGGCGACTTCGTAGCCGGGGGCGAGCGCGGTTATCCAGCGGGTGACGTTGCCGCCACGGGCGAACGCCGCGGTGGCGAAGACGTCGGCCCACAGCAGCGTCGGGCCGGTGACCGTCACCGAGAGGAGGTTGCTGGTGTGGCGGCCGGTGTGCGGGTCGACGATGTGCGCGCCGCGGGCGGCGGTGCCCGATGTCGCGAGGCCGCCGGTGCGCAGGTCGAGGACGGCGAGGAAGGCGGCCGGGTCGCCGGGGTCTTCGACGCCGACGCGCCACGCCGGGGCGCGGGCGGTGTGGACGCGGGCGGCGATGTCGCCGCCCGCGTTGAGGTAGTGGTCGTAGCCGCACAGCCGGGCCAGGTGGGCCGCGGCGTTCTCGACGGCCCAGCCCTTCACGAGCCCGGAGGGGTCGAAGCCGCCGGGCAGGCGCCACGGGTCGAAGTAGCCGTCGGTGCGTTCGCGGGCTTCTTCGCACAGCGCGACGACTTCGGTGACCCACGGGTGCCACCGGTCGCGGGGCAGTTCGTCGCGACGGATGGCGCTGACCTGGCTGTCGGGCCGGTAGGTGCTGAACAGTTCGTCGGCGGTGCGCAGGTGCCCGAACACCGCGGCGACGGCCGGTTCGACGGCGGGGTCGGTGTCGACGCGGTGGCCGCGCAGGTGGAGGCTGACCTGGGTGCCCATGACGGCCCGGGTCCAGGACCGGCGTTGCCGGGGCGCGGTGCTCACCCGTGGGCCGCGTCGATCGCGGACTGCAGGGACTGCTGGTAGCCCTCGGAGGTGTAGGTGGCGCCGCTGACGGTGTCGATCTGCGCGCTCTGCGCCTGCAGTGCCTCCTGGTTCAGCTCCGGGACGGCGGCGGAGTTGATCCGGACGTCGCGGCCGCTTTCCTGGGGGTACTGGACGGCCTGGGCGTCGGTGATCCTGCCGCCGGCCACGGTGATCTGCACCTGGACGGGGCCGTAGCGGGTGTCGGCGGCCTCACCGGTGAAGGTGCCGCCGCCCCCGGCCGGCGCCGGGGTGGCGGGGCTCGTGGTGCGGGTCGGCTGGGTGCCGGTGCCGAGGGGGCGGCCGACGGCGACCGGGGTCGGATCGGTGCTGGTGCGGTAGCTGAACAGCAGCACCACGACCGAGACGGTCGCGGCGAAGGTGATGGCGATCCTGCGCATCGGAAGTCCTTTCCTACCAGCCGAATCGTTCGGAGTGGACGCGGTCGGCGGGGACGCCCGCGCGGCGTGCCGTGTCGAGCACCGCTTCGGTCCAGGCGTCCGGGCCGCAGACGTAGACGTCGTGCTCGGCGATGTCGGGGACGAGGTGGCGCAGCACCTGCTCGTCGGGTACGGGGGCGTAGTTCTCGGGGAGCCACGACGCGCGGTCGCGGGACCGTCGGCCGAGCAGGTAGTGGATCCGGAGGCCGCGGCGCGTGGCGAGTTCGTCCAGCTCGCGCCGGAACAGCAGGTCCGCGTGCCGGCCGGCGCGGAGGAACAGCACGGCTTCCCCGGGGAGGTAGGGCAGTTCGTCGAGCAGTGCGCGCAACGGCGTGATCCCGATGCCGGAGGCGAACATCGCCAGCTTGGGTCCTTTTCGGACGGTCTCGGTGAGCCGGCCGTAGGGGCCTTCGAACAGGGCGCGGGTGCCCGGCCGCAGCCGGGCCAGCCTGCGGCTGCCCGGTCCGAGGTCCTTGGCGGTGATCCGGAGCCGGTTGCCGTGGGTGTCCGGGACGGCCGAGAGGGAGAACGGCTTGCCGCGCGTCCAGCCCGGGCCGGACCGGAATCGCCAGACGAAGAACTGCCCGGCCACCACGGGAAGCCGGTCGAGCCGGCGGCCGCGCAGGTACACCGAGACGACGCCGGGAGCTTCCCGCACGACCTGCTCGACGACGAGGTGGTGGCGCACGTTGAGCCAGATCGGCAGCCCCAGCCGGAACACCAGCACCGCGCCCGCGGCGGTCGCGTAGGCGGTCCACCAGAACACGGTCGCCACCGGGGAGGCGGTGAAGTCGGCGCCGGTCCACAGCTGGTGCGGCAGCGCGAGGCCGGCGCCGAGGTAGGCGTAGAGGTGCAGCAGGTGCCAGGACTCGTACCGCAGCCGGCGGCGGGCCGCGCGCACCGACGTCACCGCGACCATGACGAGCGCGAGCGTTCCCGCGGTGGCCAGGAGCATGCCCGCGTAGGTGGTCACGAGCGTCCAGACCTCGCCGAGGAGACCGGACCGGTCGGTGGCGGCGTAGCCGAGGCTGATCAGCACGATGTGCGCGGCCAGCAGCGTGATCGAGGTGAACCCGATCAGCCGGTGCCGGCGGGCCAGCTCGTCCTGGCCGTAGCTGCGTTCCACCCACGGGATCCGGGCCATCAGCAGCAGTTGCAGCAGCAGGAGGTCGGCCGACACCAGGCCGGTCAGGCGCCCGGTCGAGGTGAAGAAGTCCGAGCCGAGATCCTGCAGGCCACGGCCCGACACCCACAGCGCGACGACGAACAGGACGCTCAGCCAGGTGGCCAGGCCCGCGGCGTCCCGCCACCACGCGCGGACGGGGCGCCGGAGCGCGCTGCCGGGCGGGGCGAGGGTGGTGGTCATCGGGCACTCCTGGATGTGGTGATCCTTGCGGACCACCCTTCCGGCGCGCGGTTAGCCGTGGACGTGACGAGGGTGAGAATCCGGTAAGAGAAGATCGGCTCCGACGGTGAACCCGACCACGGCGCCGCCGCCGGGGCGGGGCTCGGCGAACACGCTGCCGCCGTGGGCCAGCGCGATTTCGCGGACGATGGCCAGCCCGAGCCCGGAGCCGGGCAGGCCGCGGGCGCCGTCGGCCCGGTGGAACCGGTCGAACACCCGCGCCGCGTCGTCGCCGATGCCGGGACCGCGGTCGAGCACCTGCACGCGGCCGTCACGGGCCACGACGTCGATCACTCCATCGGGTGCGAACTTCACGGCGTTCTCCAGCAGGTTCGACACCGCGCGTTCGAGCGCCTTGGCCTGGCCGGTGAGCGCCGTGGCATCGGTCTCGACGGTGATGGCGCGGCCCGAGCGGCGGCGTACCCGGTCGGTGGCGCGCTCGACGACCTCACCCAGCTCGACCGGCGCCGGCTCCTCGGTCTCGTAGCGACGGGTCGCCAGCTCGACGAGCTCGTCGATCAGGTGGGTCAGCTCGCGGGCCTCGCCGTCGACGTCGTCGAGCAGCCGGGCCCGGTCGCCGGGGGCGAGCTCGGCGAACCGGCGCAGGACGCTGGCGTTGGTGCGCAGGCTGGTCAGCGGGGTCCGCAGCTCGTGCGCGGCGTCCTGGACCAGGCGTTCCTGGTCGGCGCGGGCGTCGGCGAGCCGGCCGAGCATCCGGTCGAACGACGTCGCGAGCCGCCCGACCTCGTCGCGCCCGCCGGCCGGGACCGCGACGTCGGCGAGGCGGCCGTCGCTGACCTGCTCGGTGGCCTGGGTCAGCCGGACCAGCCGGCGGGTGATCTGCCGGGCCAGCAGCCAGCCGGCCAGCGCCGCACCGGCGAGGACGAGGGCGCTGACGCCGGTGATGCGGGCGGCCAACTCGCCGAGCACGTGCCGGGACTCGTCGACGTCGATGCCGAGCTGGAGCGCCCCGCGGCCGCCGCCGAGGGCCACCGTGATGACCCGGTAGTCGTCCGGCGGGATGGTGAAGTCGTCGTAGCGGCGGTCCCCGAAGGAGCCGGTCGCGGCCAGGGCCCGGTCTTCGTCGTCGACGGCGAGCCGGACGGGACGGCCGCCGACGGGCCGGATCGTGCCGTCCGGGGCGATCGACTGGGCGACCATGGGCTGGGCTTCGTCGTGGTCGTCGTCATCGGGTCCGCGGGTGACCGGGCTGGGCGCGAGCACCTGCGTCGCCCCGGCCGCGACCTCGGCCGACGTCGTCAGCAGCGAGCGGTCGAGTTCGGCGCTGATCCGCTGCGACGCGGCCTGGTAGCTGAAGACGCCGACCAGGATCGCCGCCGCCGCACCGACGCCGGCGAAGGCGATCGCGAGCTTGCTGCGCAGGTTCATGCCGGGCGCACCGAATAGCCGACGCCGCGGACGGTGTGGATCAGTTCGGTCGCGCCGGCCTGGTCGAGCTTGCGGCGCAGGTAACCGATGTAGACGGCGAGGTTCTTGGACTCGGAGCCGAATTCGTAGCCCCAGATCCGCTGGTAGATCGTGGTGCGGTCGAGCACGATCCCGGCGTTGCGCACCAGCAGTTCCAGCAGGTCGAACTCGGTCTTGGACAGGGTGATCTCGGTGCTGCGCCACCAGACGCGCCGGGCGGCCGGGTCGACGGCGAGTTCGCCGAGGCGCAGGGTCCGCAGGGGAGCGGACCCGGCGTCGGCGGAGGTGCGGCGCAGCAGCGCCCGCAGCCGGGCGAGGAGCTCGTCGAGCTCGAAGGGCTTGGGGAGGTAGTCGTCGGCACCGGCGTCGAGCCCGGCCACCCGGTCGGCGGTTTCGACGCGCGCGGTGAGCATGAGGATCGGCGTCTGGCCGCCTTCGGCGCGCAGGACGCGGCAGACGCCGAGGCCGTCGACGCCGGGCATCATGACGTCGAGGATCAGCACGTCGAAGTCGTCTTTCCGGGCCGTGGCCAGCGCGCTGACGCCGTCGGTCACCTCGGTGACGTGGTAGCCCTCGAGATCGAGGGCACGCACGAGTGACTCCCGGATGGCGCGGTCGTCGTCGGCGAGCAGGACACGGTGCGGCATGGCGCCATCATGCCCCGCGGCCCTCGGCCGGGCCGTCCAGTCGGCGAGCGTAGGGGGTCACCCGGCTGATCTGGTCGGTTCTCCCGCCGCGGCGGCGGTCTCCGTCCGCGAGCCGCAGGCGGCCGCGGCCAGGCGCGCGCCGACGGTCGGACTCGTCCTGAGTGTGCGGGATCCGTGGCTTCCCACCGTGGTCTCCTCGTCCTGTGTCGGGCCAGGTCCGGTTCACCTCGGGGTGAGCAGTACCGAGCTTGCGGCAGACCACGGCCGGCCACTGGTGGGCCGGGGTCAACCGTCGGCGGAGTGGGCGTGCTGGAGGACGTCGTGGACGTTCAGCGAGTCGTCGAGGACGAGCGCGTCGGCCCGGTCGCCCGGCCGCAGGAGGCCGACGTCCTCGCCGGGCAAGAGGCCGGCCGGCGTGCTGGTCGCCGCGTTGACCGCGGATTCCCAGCCGATCCCCGCGGTGCAGGCGTTGCGGATCGCCTCGATGAGCGTGATCGTCGTGCCCGCCAGGGTGCCGTCCCCGCGGCGGGCGGTACCGCCGGTGACGGTGAATTCGACCGCGCCCATGCGGTAGGTCCCGTCCGGGCAGCCGCCGGCGGACAGGTCGTCGGTGACGAGGACGACCCGGCCACGTGCGGCGCGGAAGGCGAGGCGGATCCCTTCGGGGGAGAGGTGGCTGGGATCGGCGATCACCCCGACGGCGACGTCGTCGCGGGTCAGCGCCGCGCCCACGATGCCGGGGTCGCGGTGGGTGAAGGGCCGCATGGCGTCGAAGAGGTGGGTGACCAGCCGGGCACCCCGGTCGAACGCGGCGTTCGCCTCGGCGGCCGTCGCGTCGCTGTGCCCGCAGGACACGCGGACTCCGCTTCGCACCAGGAAGGAGACCAGCTCCGGCGCACCGGGCAGTTCGGGCGCCAGCGTCACCTGGGTGACGGGCCCGGCCGCCAGGAGCCGCTTGGTCAGCTCGACGTCCGGGGCGCGCAGCAGCTCCGCCGGATGGGTGCCGGACCGCCGCGGCGAGAGGAACGGCCCTTCCAGGTGGACACCGAGGATCCGGGCGCCACCAGGGCACGACCGGGCCTTGTCCGCCGTCGCGATCGCGGTGACGGTCTGGCCGGGTTCACTGGTGATCAAGGTGGGCTGGTAGGCCACCACACCGGTGCGAGCGAGCTCGGCACCCGCGTGCCGGTAGCCGTCGACGTCCGCGGTGAGGAAGTCGGCCCCGCCGAACCCGTTGACCTGCAGGTCGATCAGGCCGGGCACGGCCAGCCCGGAGCCCGGGCCCGCGACCCCGACCGCGCTCACCCGCCCGGTTTCCCGGTCCAGCTCGACGTCGCCTTTGCGGTACACGCCACCGACGAGCGCACCCGCGACTCCCAACCGCATGACAGGTCCCCTTTTCCGATGGTGTTCAGGTCGCGGTGGTCGGCCGGCCGCCGGTGTCGTGCTCCGGAGGTGCCCCGGCCCTCTCGACGGTGCTGAAGTACGCGGCCCGGCGGCGCAGGTGCCGGCGGTGGCTGTAGGGCCTCGGCCCGGTCGGCGGCGCGCCCGCGGTGCGGTAGAAGATCCGCTTGCCCGCCTCGATCAGGGCGAGGTAGCCCAGCACCATTCCGGCCAGCGCGGCGAAGAACCCGCCCGGCAGCGGCGAAAACCCCAGCGCGGCCGCTAGAGGTGTCGCGGGCAGCAGCGCGCCGACGGTGACGACGCCGAGCGCGCCCAGGGTCAGCGGCAGGCTCGGATGACTGCGGAAGAAGGGGATCCGCCGGGTGCGGATGGCGAAGATCACCAGCGTCTGGGTGGCCAGGGACTCGACGAACCAGCCGGAGCGGAACTGGTCCGGGCCGGAGTGGAACACCCACAGCATGACGCCGAAGGTGACGAAGTCGAACACCGAACTCAAGGGGCCGAAGAAGATCATGAACCGGCGGATGAACCCGATGTCCCAGTGGGACGGCCGGCGGAGCTGCTCCTCGTCGACGTTGTCGGTGGGGATGGTGAGCTGGCCGGTGTCGTAGAGCAGGTTGTTGAGCAGGATCTGCGAAGGCAGCATCGGCAGGAACGTCAGGAACAGTGACGCGCCCGCGGCCGAGAACATGTTGCCGAAGTTGCTGGAGGTGCCCATCAGCACGTACTTGATGGTGTTGGCGAAGATCCGCCGCCCTTCGGTGACGCCGTCGGCGAGCACGCCGAGGTCCTTCTCGAGCAGGATCACGTCGGCGGTGTCCTTGGCGACGTCGGTGGCCGAGTCCACCGAGATGCCGACGTCCGCCGCGTGCAGGGCGAGCGCGTCGTTGACGCCGTCGCCGAGGAACGCCACCCCGCCGCCGCTTTGCCGCTGGACGCGCACGATGCGGGCCTTGTGTTCCGGGCTCACCCGGGCGAACACCGTGGTCCGCGTGATCGCGTCGGCGAGCCGGGCATCGTCGAGGGCGTCGAGTTCGGTGCCGGTCAGCGCGGCGCCGTCGCCGAGCCCGAGGTCGTGGCACACCTTGGCGGCGACCGCGGGGTTGTCGCCGGTGACGACCTTGACCGCGATGCCGAGATCGCCCAGCCGCCGCAGGGACCGCGCGGCGTCGTGCTTGGGAGGATCGAGGAACACCAGGAAACCCAGCAGCGTCAAGCCTTGTTCGTCCGCGGGCGCCGGCGGCCCGCCGGGGAACGGCCGCGTGGCCACGGCGACGACCCGGTTTCCCGCGGCGAACTCGGCGGCCAAGGCGGTGCGCGCTTCGGCCGGGACGCCGGCGCAGCGCTCCAGCACGGTCTCCGGGGCGCCCTTGGTGACCAGGACGGTGTGGCCCGCCGGGTCGCGGACGACCACGGAGACCATCCGCCGCTCGTGGTCGAAGGGCAGCACGCCCAGCGTGGTGTGGCCGGCCAGCGCGGCTCGTTGCGCCACCGAGCCCGGTGACGTCCACAGCGCCCGGTCCAGCGGGTTGCCGCCGACGGCGGCGGTGGTTTCGGTGCAGAGCAGGCCCCGGCGCAGCACGTCGTCGGGATCACCGCCGGGCGCCGGGACGGCCCGCATGTAGTCGACGCGGCCGAGGGTGAGGGTGCCGGTCTTGTCGGTGAACAGCACGTCGACGTTGCCCAGGTCCTCGATGCAGACCAGCCGCTTGACGAGCACCTTGCGCCGGCTCATCCGCCGCGACCCGGCGGCGAGGCTCGTGGACACGACGGCCGGGAGCAGCTGCGGGGTGATGCCGACGGCGATGGCGAGCGAGAACAGCAGCGCGTCGAGGATCGGCTTGTGCAGCACCACGTTCACGGCGAAGATCGACGTCGTCAGCGCGCCGGCGACGTAGACCAGCAGCATCGAGAACTTCCGCAGCCCGACCTGGAACTCCGTGTCGAGCTGGTGGGTGCTCAACCCGGCCGCGATCGCCCCGAACCCGGTGCGGGCGCCGGTCGACACCACGACGCCGGTGGCGCTGCCCGCGTGCACGACGGTGCCCATCAGCGCGCACCCGGACAGCTCGGCCGGCGCGGTGCCCTCGGGGACGGCCGCGGTGTCCTTCTCCTGCGGCAGTGATTCCCCGGTCAGCACCGATTCGTCGCACTCCAGGCCGGTGACGTCCAGCAGCCGCAGATCGGCCGGGACGACGTCACCCAGCTTCAGCTCGACCACGTCGCCAGGCACGAGTTCGGTGACATCCATCGAGCGCGGGTGACCGTCACGGATCACCACGGTCTCGTGGCGGATCCGGGAATGCAGGGCCTCCGCGGCCTTCTCCGCGCGGTACTCGTTGACGAACCCGAGCCCGACCGAGACCGCGACGATCACCCCGATGATGACCGCGTCGCCGCGTTCGCCGACGAAGGAGGACGCGACGGCGGCGACCATCAGCAGCACCAGCAAGGGAGAGCGCAGCTGGTGCCACAGCACCGGGACCAGCCGCGCCCGGTGGGACGACACCGCGTTCGGCCCGTACCGCGCCGACCGTCCGGCGACCTCCGCGGTGGTGAGCCCGTCGAGGGTGACGCCGAGTTCGCGCAGCACTCCCTCGGCCGTCAGCGCTCCCGCGGCACCTATCTCGAGGTCGTGGGGGGCCGCGCGAGCGGGATTCGGCGCCGTCGGTGCGCTTTTCACGGCTTGCGACCGGCGGCCGGGGCCGGGCCGTCCGATGTGGACGTCCCGGTGGGTTCCTGCGGTGCCATCGATCGTCCGATCTGCCGGTCGTGATCCTGCGTCGAGCATCCACGCCGGTCGGGGCGGTGCCAGGGGTCTTAGGTCCACAGCCCGCGGGCCGAAGGACCGGATCGGGGGCTCAGCCGCCGGCGGTCAGGTAGCGCTGCGGGTCCCCGCCCGCGCGGGCGCCGCTGGCCAGCCAGCGGGCGAAGCCGTCGCGATTGCGGTGTTCGAGCTCGTCGAGGTATTCCTGCCGCCGGCGCACCACTTCGTGCCAGGTGGCCGCCTCGTCGGCCTTCTGCAGTGCGACGTAGCTGCGCTGCCACGCCACGCACAGCTCCGCGGTGGACATGCTCGCCGCGGCCGGCAGCGCCGGCACCGGGGCGGATCGCCGGATCGTGCGAACGGGTGCCCGGCGAGCAGCGGACGCGAGCCGGGCCCGCCAGTACGCCCACGTCACCACGACGCCGAACACCACGGCCGTTGCCGCTGCCGCGCCGACGACGGTCACGAGCCCTTCGATCGTGAGGCAGATCGTGACGGTGGCGCCGGCGGCCACCGCGGCACACCGCATGCCGGAAGGGGCCGGTCCGGCGAGCACGCCGGCGGGCAGCTCGCCGGCACCGAGCCACCCGCAGACGCCGACCAGCAACCCCAGCAGGCACCAGCAGATCAACGCCGCCGGCGGAGACGTCGCCACTCCGATCGCGCCGAACACGAAGCAGAAGACGAGCAGCGCGGTTCGCGCGGGACGTGGGGGCATCATGGTGCCTCGGCCTTCGGGAGTGCATCCGATACGGCGGCCGGCACACGGCACACCGAGAGGGCAAGGGAAAACCGCACCAGGGTCTCGGGCGCCGGAATCAGCGGAACGTCCGCACGATTGTATCCTTCCGGCGCCGGTTATCCGGGGTCTTCGGTCCCTTGATCGAAGGGCGCACGTTCCTTGCCGCCACGGTGAGCCAGGCCCACCGTGGCGGCACGCCGGAAAGAACACCCGGTCGGCGGCACCGGGCCCGGCGCGGAGGTGACCAGGGATGTCGCGATCGCGCCCGGCTTCGCCGCTCCCGGCCGCAGCAGCAGCGCACGGACCGCGAGGACCGAGCCGCCATCCTGCTCGGCGACCGGATCCGGCCCGGCTGGTGGTGGCTCTCGGGCATCGGCCTGGTGATCGCCGCACTCGGCGTGACCGCGCTCGTCGTCCGAGAGGCCCACGCAGGCGTACCGACCCGGCAAACGCCGACGTCACAGTCGCGTTCCCTCGCCCAGCGCAACGGCGTAGGTTGAAGCCGCGGCCGGTCGACCGGCCACATCGGTGCTGGTGACGTCGGTCCGGACCCTGCTGACGCGAGATCGTCGACGGGATGCGAGCAGGCATGAGCGAGATTCTCGCCACTGGTGCACGAGACTCCCAGCGGCTGGACGACTTCGGCCCGCTGACGCTGCCGTTCCCGGAGCTGCCGCGGCTGGAGCTGGAGAAGCTCCTCGGCGACGTCGCCGCCCGCGCGCAGGACGTGCTCGGGACCCAGGGACGGCTGCGGGCGTTGCTGCGCGCCCACGCCATGGTCGCCAGTGATCTGAGCCTGCAGGTCGTGCTCCAGCACATCGTGACCGCGGCCCGAGACCTGGTCGAGTCCCGTTACGCGGCCCTGGGCGTGCTCGGCGAGCACGGGCTGCTGGACGAGTTCGTGCACATCGGGATGGACGCCGGGCTGATCGAGCGCATCGGTGAACTGCCGCGGGGCCGGGGGATCCTGGGGCTGCTGACCCGCCGGCCGGAGCCGATCCGGCTGGCCGATCTGAACAGCCATCCCGACGCGGCGGGTTTCCCGCCGGGCCACCCGCCGATGGACAGTTTCCTCGGGGTGCCGGTCCGGATCCGCGATCGGATCTTCGGCAACCTCTACCTCACCGGCAGCGTGAACGGGGAGTTCAGCGAAGAGGACGAGCAGCTGGTGGTGGCGCTGGCGGCGACGGCGGGGGTGGCGATCGACAACGCGCGCCGGTTCGACGAGTCCGAGCAGCGCCGCCGGTGGCTGACCGCGTCCACGGACATCACCCAGCGGCTGTTCGCCGGGGACGACGCCCAGCCGCTCGACCTGGTGCTGCGGCACGCCCAGGAGGGCGCGTCCGCCGATTTCGCGACGCTGGCGCTGCTCGCGGAGTCCGGGCGGCTGGAAGTCACCGCGGCGATCGGGGTGCTGGCCGAGCACGTGCTCGGCACCGTGGCGGACCTGGACGGCAGTCTCGCCGGGCAGGTCGTGCGGTCCGGGGTGTGCAGCCTGATCGACGACTACGCCGCCGCCGGCTTCGCCGAGCTTCCCGTGCCGATCGGGTCCGTCGTCGTGGTTCCGCTGTCGGCCGGCGACCAGGCCATCGGCGCGCTGAGCGTGGGGCGGGTGGCCGGGCGGCGTGGCTTCACCGACGCGGACATGGGGCATCTCGCCGGGTTCGCCAGCCACGCCGGGGTCGCGATCGAACTGCAGCGGGCCCGGACCGAGAAGCAGGCGCTGCGGATCGTCGACGAGCACGACCGGATCGGGTCCTCGCTCAACGAGCACGTGAGCGGGAAACTCCACGCTGTCGCGACCGGGCTGCAGGGCCTGGCGAGCGCGAGTACCCGCCCGGCGGTGCGCGAGCGGCTCAAGTCCTACATCGCCGTCCTCGACGACACGGTCGGGCGGATCCAGGCCACGGTCTACGACTTCGACCCCCGCTCGCGGGGAACGGAGAACCTGGGGGAGCGGCTCCTGACGGTGATCGACGAGGCGGCTTCGGTGCTCGGGTTCCCGGTGGAGACCAGCTTCACCGGGAACCTGGCGGCGGTCCCGATCGGCATCATCGACGACGCGGTGGCGATCGTCGAGGAGGCGCTGTCCGTGATCATCCGGGAGGCGGGCGTCACCGCCGTCGAGATCCGGATCAGCGTCCTGTCCGAACTGCTCAGCCTCGAGGTCATCGACAACGGCCCGGTGATGGGTGCGGCCGAATCGGCGCCGAGCGGGTGCCGGTCCGGGGCCGGCACGCTCGGGCACAGCACAGGCGCGGACGGCGCCACCCACCTGACCTGGACTGTTCCCCTGCCACGGCGCGATGGCAAGGAGCTTCCCCCCGTCGTCGGAGTGGCCCGTCCGTAGCGGGAACAGGGCTGGAACCGAGAGCGATCAGTTCGCGCCGGTGCCGCGCCGCACCACGCTGCGGAGTCGTAGCGGCTGGTCGATGACGGCCGAGGCGGTTTGTCCCCGCTGCAGCACCACTACCGGTCGGGAACCGGAGGCTCGGGCCGCGGGCTCGTCCACTTGACGGTGGTCGCCACCGGCGGGGAAGGAAACCCCTGGGTACCCGGTGATCGCTTCCGCGGGCGGTCGGCGGGCTGGATGGGCAGCAGCGGCACGATCTGACCGCCGGGCAGGACCAGCGTCGGCTGGTCCCGGGTGGCGTTCCAGGCGAGCGCCGACCGGACGTCCGCCGCGGACAGCCGTGCGCGAAGCCCGATCTCACGGACCTCCGCGTCCCTCATACCGTGCTGGCGGCTCGCCCGGCACAGCTGCCCGAACCAGAGTTCTTCGGTGGTCCACGCCGCCCGGGCCTTGTCGACCAACGATTTCAGGTGCCCGGCGCCGCACGCGACGACGTATCTCCGGCCGTCCTGGGAGCGGTCCACCGGGTCGACGGCCGAAGAATCGGCGACCAGCGCGCCGTGGGCGTTCGCGGCGCGGCAGGGGTTTCCGCAGTGTTCGCAGCGGGGGCCCGGCGCCGGTGTGCCGCCGGGCGTGCCGATCGTCGTCGAGGCGGAGTTGTCGCCGGGCCCGGGCATGGTCGCCGTCCTCCGTGTGCGGGGATCGCTGGAGCGCCGGGGGCCGGGGCGACGTGGTGGGATGACCAGCCGGTGACCGGGAGGTCAGGTGCCGTGGTGAAGGTCCCTCGACGGTAGCCCCGTCGCGGTGGCGGGTCTACGCCCTTGAGCGTGGTGTCGGCGGGAAACCGCCGCCATTCACCCGGTAGGAGGTGGGAAACGCAACGGAACGCCTGGGCCTCGGTCCGAGGGCCTGAGGTCCTGGGCAACGGTGACTTCCGGCCATAGCTGAGCCGCGGCCTGGACGCTTGACTTGGATCATGGCCGCCGGACGGCGGCCGTCCGCCTGGACTCCGGGACGAGCACGCCGGCCCCCGCCGGCACGTCGTCACCGGGCTTTGATCGGCCGAGCCAAGACCCTGCTCGGGCCGGTGCACCGCGGGTGCGCCGACCGGTGCCGGTCGACGGCGGTGTCATCGGGCCACCAGGTGAATTCTCGGCTGGTGAGCCTGACGGACGTGGTGCGGCCCGCGGCGGCAGACACGTCAGGAGCCGTCGGAAGACTTTCGGCGGCCGGGTTACCCAGAGACGGGACATTCGTCATGAATGGCTGGATCATCGCCGCGATCGTCGTGGCCGTACTGCTCGTGCTGGCCTTGGCGGTCAGGATCGTGAAGCAGTACGAGAAGGGTGTGCTGTTCCGGCTGGGCCGGGTGATCGGGGTGCGCGAGCCGGGGTTGCGGCTGATCATCCCGATCGTGGACGTGTTGCGGCAGGTGTCGCTGCGGATCGTGACGATGCCGATCCAGTCGCAGGGCATCATCACGCGCGACAACGTGAGCGTGGACGTGTCCGCGGTGGCGTACTTCCGGGTGGTGGACGCGACGAAGTCGGTCGTGGCCATCGAGAACGTGTACTCCGCGATCGACCAGATCGCGCAGACGACGCTGCGGAAGGTCGTCGGCCAGCACACGCTGGACGAGACGCTGTCCGAGACGGACGCCATCAACACCGACATCCGCCAGATCCTCGATGTCACCACGGCCGAGTGGGGTGTGGAGGTCACGTTGGTGGAGCTGAAGGACATCCAGCTGCCGGAGTCGATGAAGCGGGCGATGGCGAGGCAGGCCGAAGCCGAGCGGGAGAAGCGGGCCAAGATCATCAACGCCGAAGGTGAGTCGCAGGCCGCGGCGGCGTTGGGTGACGCGTCGGACACGATGATGGCGCACCCGTTGGCGTTGCAGTTGCGGAACCTGCAGAGCCTGGTGGAGATCGGTGTGGACAAGAACACGACTGTGGTGTTCCCGGCGCCGTTGATGAGCACGATCGGTGAGCTCGGCTCGTTCCTCGCCCGTGAGGCCGCGTCGGCCACCGCGGTGGTTCCGGCTCAGCCGGACGCGGTGGTGACCGCGCCCGCGCCGGCCGTGCCCCGGCAGGAGACGCCGGCCAACGGCGGCCCGGTTCCGGCGTCGGCGTAGCCATCCAGCGCGGCTGCCGCGGACGCTCGAGGAAATCCCGAGAAGATCCGCTGAGGTGGTCATGGGAAACGAAACAGCCGCCGAGACGTTCCCGCGGCACCGGGTATCGCGGCTGTCGGTGAAGCCGGACAGCGCGGGCTGTCACCGGATTCGTGTCGTGCGCGGTTCGCCGGGCACGCTTCCGGGGCCGTCCTCGAGCGGGGTGAGGCGGTAGCCGGGGACGAGGTGGACCCCGGCGGTGACCAGGTCGACCCAGACGGAACCGGGACGCAGGTCGGGCGCCCGGTCCACCACGCTCCCGCGGTCGTCGCGATACGGTCCGCCGGTCACGCGCACCCGCCGGCCCGTCGGAAAGCCACCACGGACCGCTGGACTGATTTCCGACACCGACATGACGTCGCCTCCTCGGGTTCACGCCCTATCGTTCGGCACCGGCCTGTGCGGTACGAGAGGCGGAGGTCCGTCGTGGCGATGGCACAACGACCCGGCGCCGGGGGCCGCAGGCTGTTTTCTTGTCATCCGGCGGCCACGCGTACCGCGACAGACGAAGGAGAGAGAGCGTGTCCTGGAGAGCACCTGACGACGAAAGCTGGCGGCGGAGCACCCTGATCACTCATCACCGGGACCACCCGCCGCAGGTGAAGGCCCTCGTCGACGAGCTGTACGAGACGCTGTCGGAGAAGGGACGCCGATATTACGAGACCATGATCGCGGCGGAGTACGCCGGCGACGGCGAGCGGGTCGAGCACCACTCGTGCGGCGACGGCGTCCTCACGATGATCGCCATGCCCATGCGTGACACCGAGACGATGCCGCTGACCCACCTGATCTACGGCGGCTGCACCACCCACCAGATCCGGCAGGACCTGATCGCTCGCGGCCTGGGAGCACTGGCCATCACATCGGTGTACCCGCCGGAGACCGACCTGCCCGAGGACGGCGGCTAGGGTCGCGCGTCCGAGGCAGGTTGGCAGGGGCCGGCCGCGCCCCGAGGCGGCTTTGGTTGCGTCGCACCGCCTTGGCCGGGCCGGGGTCGCCGATCGTGAACGGTCTCGTGGCTCGGGCCGGCGTGTTGTCGTTGTGACTGCCGGGGTTCTGGGTGTTGCTGCGGTGAGGGGTGGCGCACCGATGTGGCGTTGGGTGCGTTGGACGCACCCAACCCGGCCCGTTCGGCGCCGGCCACGGCCATCACCGAGCGGGTGTCCTGGCGCAGGCCGGTCTCCAGGCCTCGAGCGCGCTTTACTCGGCGGACCGGAAGAGGTTCGCCAGCAGGAGCCGTTCGCGGGCCGAGCCCGCGGCGAAGACCGTGTGCCGTTCGGGGAACCAGGTCCGCACGAAGGCGCCCGACCGCGGCTCCAGCAGCCGGTGGCGGCCCCACGGTGAATGAGCCGGAACCGTGGAACCGGACAGGGGAAAAGGACCCTCGGCCGCGGGCCCTTGCGCCCTGCCGGAAACGCCCGGTGCGCGGCTACGCTCGCCGGACCGCGGCTTTTGTCCCTTGTCCGTGCCGAAGCTTGAGCTGCCTGAGGTGTGCAGTGCTGATCAGAGCGACCGTCCTTCTCGCGTGCTTCAGTTCGCTGCTGCTCGTCCTGACCGGTCTCGCGTCCTTTCCGTTGTACGCCCTGGTCGTCTGGGCGGTCATGAGTGCGATGCTCGGCCTGATCGTCTGGCAGCAGGTCGACGAGTCCCCCAGGACGGTTCGGGTCCGGTGGGGTGGCCGGCCGCCGGCGCAGGTGGCCGCGGCCTCGTCCCTGGCGTTGTTCCTCGCGGGCGTCCTGGCCGCCGAAACCGTTTCGGCGTTCGGGTTCGGTGGTGGTGCCGGAATCCTGACGGCCCTGGCGCTGGCCGGTTACCAGGCCCGGCTGCGGGCATCGCGGCGCCGGCGCGCGGGCGAACCGCCGTCCGCGGGAGTGCGCAGCGGTGACCGGCAGCCGGCCGAGCTGACGCCGGCGGCGGTCCCGGGGCTGGACGTGGCGGAGCTCTGCCAGGCGTGGCAGTACAGCTATGCGCAGCTGCAGTGCCTCGGGGACAGCGACACCCGCGAGCAGCTGGTGCTGGTCCGGCGGGCCTGCCTGGACGAGCTGGAACGACGCGACCCGGCGGGCTTCCGCCGCTGGCTGGCCAGTGGCGCGCGGGCGGGTGGCGATCCTGGCCGGTTCATCGGGACCGGCCACGGTCTCGTCGAGCCCGGAGCCGACGACGCCGGGTGACGCCGGTCGCCGGGTCGGGCGGACAGCGTCGGCCCCCGGTCCTGGCCGACACCGGACCGGTGACCATGACCAGCTGGACTGCTACCCCGACGGGCTGATCGAGCAGAACCGGTTGCCCGCGGAGGAGGCGTGCGCCGAGCTGGTCGCGGCGGCGGCCGACCACGCCCGCCGGAGCCCCGGCGAACTCTGCGACGGCCTCATGCCCGCGCGTGACGACATCACCGTCGTGTACTTGCGTTACCCCTCGGCGCGGGGTGAGCGGGCCGAGGTGCCGCGGCGGGACCTCAGTCCTGGCCGCAGCGTTGCCGGGTGAGGTCCTGGAACGAGCCGACCACCGCCGGCCGCTGCTCGATGACCGCGAGGGCGTACGTGAGCACGAGCTGCGCGGTCCGGGCCTCCTGGGTCGCGGCCTCGTCCGCTCCCTCGTGGCCGAGGACCAGGTTCGCCTCCCGGCGCAGCCAGCGGTTCCGCTCACGGCGAAGGGCTGCGACCTCCGGCTGCGGCATGACGGGTTCGGAAAACAGTCTCTCCGGCATTGGCGGATCTCCTCGGAAAACGGCCTCTTCCGCCCATGGTAACCGCGCTTCCGGCAATTTTGCGGATTGGTCCCGGAGTAGTGGGCCCGAGATTCTCGAAATGCAAAGATCTCGACGTCGAATTGCGGCACGGTTTTGTTTTCGTCGGAAATTTTTCGACGTGGGGCCGGGGTCCGCCGATGCCGGGCCGGTCGGTGGTCGCGGTGCGACGCTGTCTCTCTTCTCGGATCCGGTCTTTCTCGGAAACCGAGAATCTCCGCGCCGCCTGGACTCGGTGGTGCGTGGCCGATTTCCTCGTCGGCGTGGCGGGCGCGGAATTTTCGATATTTCTGCTTTATTTTCGCCCGGCGTGACGGCGAATCGCCGCACGGACAACTCTAGCTGGTCTAGTATCTAGTTTATCTAGGTACCTGGCGTCCGATCTTTGTGGTGAGCGTGGATGGAACGACTGGCTGAGCAGCTGCGAGCGGTGATCGTGGCCACCGACGAGTACCGGCGGGCGATGGCGTCCGCTCTCGGCGTGGGGGTGCACGAGGCCGCCGCGCTGGGCGAACTGCTGCACCAGGGGCCGTTGCCGCCCTCGGCGCTGGTGAAGCGCCTGGGCATCGCCTCGGCGAGCGTCACCGCGCTGCTGGACCGGCTCGAGCTGGCCGGGTTGGCCCGGCGAGAGCGCCACCCGACCGACCGGCGCAGCGTCCTGGTGACGCTCACCCCGGCCGGGCACGCCGCCATCGACGCCATGTTCGCCATCTTCGGTGACGACGTCTACGCGGCCGTCGAGCGGTCGGAGCCGATGCACATCCGCGAGTTCACCGTCGTGCTGGCCAAGATCGCGGAGTCGCTGCGGGCCCGGGCCGCGCAGTCCGCCGGGATCACGGCCACGCTCACCGAACGGGTGCGGGACGCGAGCTCGGCCGGCCGGGAGGAGCCGGGCGCCGGGTAGCGCGCTCAGGACTCGCCGGCCGGTTCCCCGGCTCGGTACTTGAGCTTCGCCAGGCGCGTCGCCAGGAAGAGCGCTGCGAGGGCGATCGCCCCGGCCGTGGCCAGCAGGCGGTTGAAGTCCACCGCCGGTTCCCAGTGGAGCTTGCCGTCCTTGATGACGTACGCGCCGACCGGCTTGGCGGACAGGCCGAACCCGCCGCCCTCACCGGAGCGGCCGTTCTCGTCGCGGCCGTCGCCGCCACCGCCGCCGCTGCTGACGGTCGAGGCCACGATCACGGTGACCCCGTCGGTCTCGTACGGCTCGCCGTAGACCAGCTTGGTCTCGAGCCCGTCCTTGGCCTTGGCGAGCAGTTCATCGATCTTCACGACGACCTCCCGGGTGAGTTCCCCCTGGGCAGAGGCTCGCCGCCGGGGGGCGGGGAGCCGCAAGGGTCCAAGGTCCCCGGACTTCCGGACCGCCGCCTCGGGTGCCGGGGGCGTTCGGCTGCTGCGGGCGGTGGCCCTCGCGCGATCTGCTGGGCACACCACGAATCCGCGAACCGGAGGCCGCCATGGCTCACCGTCCCGCACTGGCCGAACTCGGGCTGAGCACGGGCAAGAAGACGCGCCTGCACCGCATCCTGCACGAACACGGCCTGCGCAACGGGACCGCGTTCTTCCTGCCCTACGACCAGGGACCGGAGCACGGGCCACGGGACTTCTTCGCCAACCCGGCCGCGGGCGAGATCCCGCCGGACGCCGAGGCGCTGTCCCCGCTGCACGGCGGCGTCGAGGACGCGGTCCGGCTCGGGATGCCCCTCATCGTCTGGGCCTACCCGCGCGGTTCGGCCATCGAGGGCAAGGGCGGGAAAGCCGGCCGCGCCCGGGCCTGGGGCACGGCACTCGGTGCGGCCGTGCGCCGCGCCGTCTCCTGAGCCCGCTCGTGGACCACGGGGGAGTGACGGTCGGGGTCGAGGAGGAGTTCGTGCTCGTGGACCCGCGATCGGGGGTCACGGCCGCGGAGGCACCGCGAGTCCTCGAACTCCTGAAGGACGAACCGGGGGTGGTGGCGGAGTTCCTGCGGTACCAGGTGGAGTCCGTGACCGGTGTCTGCCGCTCGCTGTCCGAGGTGCGCGCGGACCTGACGCGGCTGCGGGGCCGGGTGGCCGAGGCCGCCGAGGACGCGGGCTGTGTCGCCCTGGCCACCGCCGTCGCCCCGTTCGCGAGGGCGTCGCCGGTCACCGACGATCCGCGCTACCGCCGGCTGGCGGACCGGTTTCCGCGGCTCATCGGCGAAGCGGGTACGTGCGGCTGCCACGTCCACGTCGGCGTCCCGTCGCGCGCGGTCGGCGTGCGGGTGCTGGCCCGGCTGCGGCCGTGGCTCGCCACGGTGCTGGCGATCAGCGCGAACTCGCCGTACGTCGACGGCCTGGACTCCGGCTGGGCCAGTGCCCGGTACCCGCTGTGGTCGCGCTGGCCGACGGTCCGCCCGCCCAGCGCGTGGCACGACACCGCGGGCTACGACGCGGCGGTCGACGGCGCCATCCGGGGTGGGAAGGCGATCGACGCCCGCAGCGTCCATTTCCACGCCCGCCTGTCCCCGCGGCACCCGACGGTCGAGGTGCGGATCGCCGACGTCTGCCTCGACGTGGACGACGCGGTGCTGCTCGCCGGCCTCGTGCGCGGCCTGGTCGGCACCGCGCTGGCCGAAGAACGCAACGGCGTGCCGCCACCGCACGTGCCGGACGTGCTGGTCGAGCGGTCGCTGCGGGCGGCCGCCCGGCACGGCTTGGGCGGCCCGGGCGTCGACGTCCTGACCGGCGTACCCGTGGCGCACGAACGCCTGGCCGAGGACCTTCTGGCCCACGTCCGGCCCGCCCTGCGGGCGACGGGCGATCTCGAGGACGTCCGGTCCGGCCTGGGGGCGCTCACGGCACGGGGTGGCGGCTCGGAGCGGCAGCGTGCCCTGCGCGCCGGGTCGGGCACACCGGCGGACTTCGTCGCCCGGCTGGCCGCCACGACCCGTGGCGAAGACCTGGAACGGAAGGCAGCACAGTGAAGACCACCGCCCACCCCGAGGCGTTCCACGCCCGGCCCGCGACCGCCGTCGCCGAACAGCTCGGGGTCGACCCGCAGACGGGTCTCGGCACCGGGGAAGCCGCTGCGCGGCTCGAACGGTTCGGCCCCAACAAGGTGCCCGCGCCGTCCGGGCCGGGGCCGGTGGTCCGGCTGCTGCGGCAGTTCCACGACCCGCTCATCTACGTCCTCCTGCTCGCCGGCGTGGTGACCGGGTTGTTCGGCGGTTACGTCGACGCCGGGGTCATCGGCGGAGTCGTGGCACTGAACGCGATCGTCGGGTTCGTGCAGGAGTCGCGGGCGCAGCGGGCGCTCGACGCGCTGTCCAAGATGCTGCCGGCCGACGCGACCGTGCTCCGCGACGGCGTCACCCGGCGGATCCCGGCGGACCGGCTGGTCCCGGGCGACGTCGTCGAACTCGCCGCGGGGGACCGCGTGCCCGCCGACGTCCGGCTCGTCGAAGTCCGGCTGACGGAGGTCGACGAATCCGCCCTGACCGGTGAGTCGGTGCCGGTGCGCAAGTCCGCCGACGCCGTGGCCGAAGAGGCCGTGGTCGCCGACCGGGCCGGCTGCGCCTACTCCGGGACGCTGGTGACGCGCGGCTGGGCCCGGGCGGTGGTCACCGCGACCGGCGGGCGGACCGAGCTGGGCGGCATCCAGCACCTGGTGGCCACCGCGGAGGTGGTCGCCACCCCGCTCACCCGCAAGCTCGCCCGGTTCTCCCGGCAGCTGAGCGTCGCCATCGTCGTGGTCGCCGCCGGGGCGTTCGCGCTCGGCGTCGTCCGCGGGACGCCCGTGCCCGAGATGTTCACGGCGGTGGTCGCGCTGGCCGTCGGGGCGATCCCCGAGGGGCTGCCGGCGGCGGTGGCGATCGTGCTGGCGATCGGCGTGGTCCGGATGTCGCGGCGCGGCGCGATCGTGCGGAACCTGCCCGCGGCCGAGACCCTCGGCGGCACCACGGTGATCTGCACCGACAAGACCGGCACGCTCACGCAGAACCGGATGACCGTGACGACGCTCGCGGTGGCCGGGCGGCTGGTCCCGCCGGCCGAGGCCGGTGCCCTCCAGCGGGAGTGCCTGGTCGCGGGGGTCCTCTGCAACGACGCGCAGCCCGGGGAAGGTGACCCGACGGAGATCGCCCTGCTCGAATCGGCCGTCGAGGCCGGGCTGGATCCCGAAGCGATCCGCGAGGCCGCGCCGCGCACGCACACGGTGCCGTTCGAATCCGAGACCCGCACCATGACCACGGTGCACGGCGACGTCGGCTACCTCAAGGGCGCCGTCGAAGAAGTGGCGGCCCGGTGCGCGGACGAGGTCACCGCCGACGGCGTCCGCCCGCTCGACATGGCCGCGCTGGAGGAGCTGCAGGAGACGCTGACCGCGCGGGGACTGCGGGTGCTCGCGTTCGCCCGGTTCACCCCCGGTTCGGCGCCGACGTTGCTGGGCCTGCAGGCGATGCACGACCCGCCGCGGCCGGAGGCGATCGCGGCGGTCGCGGCGTGCCGGGACGCGGGCATCGACGTCAAGATGATCACCGGCGACCACGCGGGGACGGCGCGCGCGATCGCCGCCGCGGTCGGGCTGGTCGACACCGCGTCCTCGGCGCGGGTGCTCACCGGCGTCGAGCTGATGGCACTGCCCGAGGAGCGGTTCGACGACGCGGTGGCGGGTACGCAGGTCTTCGCCCGGGTGTCGCCGGGGCAGAAACTCCAGCTGGTGCACGCGTTGCAACGGGGTGGGCAGGTGGTCGCGATGACCGGTGACGGCGTCAACGACGCACCCGCGCTGCGCCGGGCGGACATCGGTGTCGCGATGGGCTCGGGTGGCACGGACGCCGCCCGGCAGGCCGCGGACATGGTGCTGACCGACGACGATTTCGCCTCGATCCAGGCGGCGGTGCAGGAAGGCCGGAGCGTCTTCGACAACCTCCGGAAGTTCATCGCCTGGACGCTGCCGGCCAACATCGGTGAGGGCATGGTCGTGCTGGTGGCGATCCTGCTCGGTGCGACGCTGCCGATCGTGCCGGTGCAGATCCTGTGGATCAACATGACGACGGCGGTGTTCCTCGGTCTGACGATGGCGTTCGAGCCGACCGAGCGGGACGTCATGCGGCGCCCGCCGCGGCCACCCGGCCGCCCGTTGTTCACGGCCGCCCTGCTGCGCCGGGTCCTGCTCGTTTCGCTGCTGCTCGTCGTGGCGGCGTTCTTCGCCTACCGGGCGGAGCTGGCTTCGGGACTGTCGATCGCCCAGGCGCGCACGACCGCGATCAACGTGTTCGTCGGCGTCCAGGCCGCGTACCTGCTCAGCTGCCGGTCGCTGGAGCGGCCGGTGCTCCTGGCGTGGCCGGGCCACAGCCGGATGCTCGCCCTGGGCCTCGGGCTCACCGCCGGGCTCCAGTTGATGCTGACCTACGTCCCGGTGCTGAACACGTGGTTCCACACCGCGCCCGTCGGCGTCGGTTCCTGGCTGTGGGTGCTGGCCGCCGCGGCGGCCGGGTTCGTGGTGGTGGAGGCGGACAAGCTGCTCTGGCACCGGATCGCGGCCCGGCGGTCGCTCAGCGCGGCCCGGGCAGGGGGCGAAGCGCGAGCGCGGTGACGGCCGAGGTGGTCGCCGCCATCGGCAGCCCGCCGAGGACACCGATCGCGCTCGTGGTGAACGCGTTCTGCCCGGGTCGCCACAGCTGCCGGAGCCGGCACGTGACGCGCTCCAGCGGGTCCGGACCGTCCTTTTCGGACTGATCTGCCGCGCTCAGCGTGCGGGCCGGGCGCCGGTCGGCGACGTCCGAGTAGCGCGGGGCCACGAAGTCGGCCGGCCGCGGCGCGGGGCGGTGGTCTCGGACGGCGGCTCGGCGATCGTCGCCGGAGCGAAGTGGGTTTCCATGGTGTGCTTCACTTTCGTCGGATCCCGGACTCCGCCGCGCGGGACCGGGCGGGGGGAGCCGGACCGTCCCGGCCCGGGAGGTCCGGCGCCCCGGATCCGGCGGGCCCAAGGCTCGTCGAGGTGCGGACTTCCGTCAGCTCAGCCGACGCGGACGAGGTAGACCGGGCAGGCCGCGTTGTGCAGCAGAGCCTGGCCGGTGGACCCCAGCAACAGGCCCGGGAAGCCCCCGCGACCGCGGTTGCCGAGCACGACGAGCTGGGCGGCGGCGCTGCGCTCGATCAGCTCGCGCCGCGGGTGGGCCGCGACCACGACCTCGTCGACGGTGACGCCTTCGGTGTCGTGGGCGTGGAGCCGGTCGGTCAGCAGCCGGTGCCCGGCGTCGGTGCGGGCCTCGTGGCCCGCTCGGCCGTGTTCGGTTTCGTCCGCCGCGTGCACCACGACCAGCGGGGCCTTGCGGGCCCGGGCCTCGGCGAGGGCGGTCGTGAGAATCCGTTCGCTCGCCTCGCCGCCGTCGATGCCGGCGACGACCGGCCGGTCCGCCCCGCCGGGCTCGTCCCAGGTGTCGCCGCGGACGACGACGGTGTCGGAGGATGCGTGCCCGGCCAGGGCCGAGGCGACCGAGCCGGCGAGGAGACCGGTGAGCTTGCCGTGACCGGACGAGCCGACCACGAGCAGCGCGGCCGTGCGGGACGCTTCGATGAGGGCCTGGGCGGCACGGTCCGGATCGAGCCGGGTCGCCGCGTCCGGCACGCCTTGCGCGGCCGCGAGCTCCGCGGCGGCGCGCAGGTACCGGCGCCCGCGGGCGCGCAGCACGTCCTTCATCTCTTCGGGTGGCGGGACGACCCCGCCGGCGAGCAGCGCGGGAAAGTCGAGGGCGTGCACGATCTCCAGCGGCGCGCCGCGCAGGTGGGCGGTGCGTGCGGCCCAGCGGACGGCGTCGAGCGATTCGACGGATCCGTCCACTCCGGTGACGATCGGCGGTACGGCTGCGGCGGTCATCGGCGGCTCCTGACGTGTTGTCGTGCCCCGACCGTAGGCCCGCCGGTGAACTGCCGGCTGCGGCCGGAAGTCCTTGCGGGGAAGGACTTCCGGCCACCACGCCGGTCTCGTCGCGCAGCGCCGCCGGCACGACGGCGCCGTCGACGGTCTCATGTCCCCGCACCTGACCGGCCAGGGCGTCGAACGCCCGGCGGTGCCGCCGCAGCAGCGTGGTCTTCGTTCGCCACCCCGGTCGAGGCTTCGCCGAACACCACCAGTTCCGCCGTCGCGTCGGATCACGATGTGCTCGCGTCCGGGAGTGGCCAAGGACTCCGTGCCGGGGGCCGAAAGTCCGTTCCGCCGGACGCTGACCTTGGTCCCCGGGGGCGAGGACGAACGGCCGCATCCGCCGGGCACCGGCGCGGCCTACCTTCGGTTCAGCAGCCCGCAACCGGAGGAAAACGTCATGAGCGCAACCGGAAACCCGCCGATCGTCGTGGCCGTGGACGGCTCGGAAACCGCCGCCGCGGCCGCGCTGTGGGCGGCCGGGGAAGCAGCCCGCCGGCATGCCTCCCTGCTCGTCTTCACCGCTTACGGCTACGAGGACGCCGCATACGGCGGCAAGATGTACCCGCCGTCGGACTGGCTCGCCGTCAAGGAAGCCGAGGCGGACCACTTGCTGCGGCAGACGCGGGCCACCCTCGAAGCTGCCGTACCGGGCCTGGAGATCGTCACCGAGGCCAGTGACCGCGGGCCCGTCCCGGCGCTGCTGGAGGTCTCGGAGCGGGCGCGGCTCCTGGTCACGGGCGAGCCCGTCGGCGTGATCGCCGGCCTGTTCAGCGGCTCTCCGGACGTCGACCTCGCCGCGAAGGCGCACTGCCCGGTCGTGGTCGTGCGTGGTTCGGAGAACGTGGACGGCCCCGTGGTCGTCGGAGCCGACGGCAGCCCGCTCAGCGAGGCGGCGATCGGCTGGGCCTTCGAGGAGGCCGCGATCCGCAACGCCCCGCTCGTCGCCCTCTACACCTGGCACGACGGCGACAGCGCCGGCCTCTTCCAGGACGGCAACGTCGCGTTCCAGGGCGAGTCCTTGGAGGATTCGGGCGAACGCCTGCTCGCGCAGCGGCTGGCGGGCTGGCCGGAGAAGTACCCGGACGTCCAGGTCGAGCGTCGCGTCGAGCACGACAAGCCGCGCGACCGCCTGCTGGAGGTCAGCCGGACCGCGCAGCTGGTCGTGGTCGGCAGCCGGGGCCGCGGCGGCTTCACCGGCCTGGTGCTCGGCTCGACCAGCCAGGCCCTGCTGCACCACGCGGCCTGCCCCGTGATGGTCGTCCGCACCGAGAAGGAGAACTGACCATGAACGCCGTGTCCTCGGTGATGACCACCGACCCGATCACCGTCTCGCTGCAGACGCCGTTCAAGGACATCGCCGAGCTGCTCACCGGAAACGGGATCAGCGCGGTGGGCGTCCTGGACAAGACCGGCGCCCTCGTCGGCGTCGTCTCGGAGGCCGACCTGCTCCCGCACCTGTGGGAGGACGCGAAGCCCCGCCTGCGCGACCGCCGGCTGGCTCGCAAGGCCACGGCGTGCGTGGCGAAGGACCTGATGACGAGCCCGGCCGTCACGATCGAGGCCGGCGCGACCCTGGCCGCGGCCGCCGCGCGGTTCGCGCACTCCGGCGTGCGGCGGCTGTTCGTGCTTTCCGGGAGCCGGGTCGTCGGGGTGCTGTCCCGCCGCGACCTGGTCGGGGTGTTCTGCCGCGGCGACGCCGACCTCGAGCGTGAGGTCACCCAGGGAGTCCTGCGCGAGAAGCTGGACCTCGGGCCGGACCGGGTCCGGGTGGAGGTGCGGGCGGGCGTCGTGACGATCGTCGGCCGCGTGGAGCGCCGCAGCGACATCGACCCGGTGACGCGGCTGGTCCGCGAGCTGTCGGGCGTGGTCGAAGTCCGCAACCGCCTGGACTACGTCTGGAACGACGGGTCCTGATCGCCAGCACACAAAATCTGTGGGCCACCGCGAAGAACACCTTCGCGTGTGGCCCACAGATTTTGTGAGCCTCGCATTCCGCAATCAGTGCTTGTCGCGTGGCGGATTCGGGTCGTGCCCCTTCGGAGAAGTGTCCTTGCTTCGGATCTGGCCGTCTCGGCCGTGGACGACGGTTTCGCCGCCGGTGTTGGCGGTGATCCCGCGAGCGCGCGTCGTGGCTTCCGCTTGAGTCTGTGTGTGGGCGCTCGATCGGTTCGCCCCCGGCTTCTTGACGTCCCAACCACCCTGCGGGTTGGGCACAACGTGCCGGTCCTTGTCATTCATCCCGGTTGTGATCCTTTCCTGTCAGTCCTACGTGCTGCGACCTAAACCATTGCTTCGATCAAATCACCGCAGCGATCGTGATCACCACTCATTTCCGCTGACAGGCTCAGCTGGAGCGGTAAGCGGCCGGCGTTCCTTCAGCTTTCCTGTTCATCGTGGACGGCCGATAGGTGCAGGGAGCTTGCACGGCAACGCGAAAGGCCCTCCGGTGCGGTGTGCGCCGGAGGACCGTGGCCGGGCGGCTCAGTGCCGGCGCAGCTGAGCCGGGATCGGCAGCCCGACGCCGTACCCGTGCCCGAAGGGCCGCACGACCTCGCCGATCGGCCGCCGCGGGGTCGCCGGGAGGGGCGCCGCGCCCTCCGGGAGGTAACCGACCCGCACGACCAGCTGGGGCTCCAGCTTGCCGTCGAGGACGCAGTCGCGGACCAGGGCGCGCGTGCTCGTCAGCTCCAGGGGCTCGGTGACCAGGCAGGACGCGAGGTTCAGCCGGGTCGCGGTCAGCAGCACCGCGCTGGCCGCTTCGCCCGCGCGGAGGCGGTCGGCCGGTTCGTCGCCCCTGGTGGCCAGCACGGTCAGGGCCGCGCCGTCCGGTTCGGCGGTGTCGGCGAGCTGTGCGTCGGCGAAATCACGGACCCGCGGGGCCTCGGTCGCGTGGACCGCGTTCTGCGCGGGGACGCCGTCAGGGGCGTACCGGCGTCCGCTCCACGCCGCGAGTTCGATGCCGTAGTCCGTGTCGGCGCGGTGGAGTTCCCGAGCCGCCAAGGACGCGCCGGTCAACGCCGAGAGCTGCGGGGCATCGTCGAGGAGACGCAGCAGCGCGCCGTGGTCGGTCGCGCTCTTCGCGAGGAACACCTCGTCGCGCACCAACAGGGGGCGCTCGGCGAACGGGCGTCGGTCGGACCGGCGCCGGGGGATCGCCGCGGCGAGCGCGATGTCGCCGTCGCGGGTGTCGTGGGGGACCAGCGTGATCCGGGCCAGCAGGCCCGGCTCGGGCAGCCGCTCGATCTGAGCGGCCCAGCCGAGCGCGGCGGCCGCGACGGTGAAGTGGTGCAGCACGCACCCGCAGCTGACGAGCAGGTCCCGGCCGTCGGGGTCGGTGTGCCGCAGGTGGCGCCGGGCGTCGGCGCGCAGCTCGACCGTGCGGCCGCTGAACCGCCATTCCCAAGGCTGCGTGTTGTGCACCGACGGTGCACGTACCGCGAGCGCGATGGCCGCCCTCACCGTGTACGCGTCGGGCAGGTACTGGTTCATCGCTTCCTCCTCGGGTCGGTCTGCACCCCATGCTTCTCGCGGCGGCCGCGGGTCCCCAGGGCCGAAGTGCTTCCACCGCGGGCCCGGGTTGAGGCCCTTGGACCCTTTCCCGGCGACGGCGGGCGGCCGACCCTGGACGTCCGAGCCATCCGCCGGGAGGAAGCCGTGCCGCACCCGACCGATCCTTTTGCCCAGGCGGAAAGCACGGCGAGCGCCTGGCTTGCCGTCGTGCGCGACCGCGTCGCCGCCGACGACCGGCACACCGCGTACCGCCTGCTCCGCGCCTGGTTGCACGTGGTCCGCGACCGGTTGACCGTCCAGGTGGCGGCGCACTTCGCCGCCCAGCTGCCCGACCTGCTCCGCGGCGTCTTCTCCGAGGGCTGGAACCCGGCTCACGTGCCGACGCGCTACGGCGTGTCCGGGTTCGTCGCGCGGTTCGCCGGTTCTGCAGGCATCAGCCGGGCCGAGGTGCCCGCGGCGGCCGCGGCCGTGACGTCGGCGCTCGGCGAGCTCTGCTCACCGGGGCAGCTCGGCCACGTGCTCAACCTGCTGCCGGCGCCGTTGGTCGCCCTGCTGTCCGGGGACGAGGTGCGGCGTGCCGGCTGAAAACAGCCCGTCACGGGTGCGGGAGATCGGGTTGCTCACCGGCGTCGTGGCGCTGCTGGCCGCCGGGGGAGTGGCCTGGTGGGCGGGCGCGAGCGTCGCCGCGAACGTCGTGTGGGCGGCCGCCGACGTCGTCACCCTCGTGCCGGCCGTCGTCTGGGTCGCCGCCGACCTGCGGGCCCGGCGGTGGGGTGCCGACCTGCTCGCCGTGCTGGCCCTGGCCGCCACCGTGGCGGTCGGGGAGTACCTGGCCGGCGCGATCGTCGCGGCCATGGTCGCCACCGGGCGGGTGCTCGAAGCCGGCGCCCAGCGGCGCGCGAGCCGGAACCTCACCGCGCTGCTGGACCGCGCGCCCCGGGTGGCGCACCTGCGCACCGCGACCGGCCACGAGACCGTCCCGGTCGACGCCGTGCGCGCCGGGCAGCTGGTCGTCGTGCTGCCGGGCGAGGTCGTGCCGGTGGACGGGAGCCTGCCCGACGGCGGGCTCTTCGACGAGTCCGCCCTCACCGGCGAGCCCTTGCCCGTGTCGCGGCAGGCGGGCGAGACCGTCCACAGTGGAGTCGTCAACGCCGGTGCGGCTGTCGACGTCCTGGCGCGCGCGACCGCCGCGGACAGCGCCTACGCCGGCGTCGTCCGGCTCGCCGAACAGGCCGCCGCCCGCACCGCGCGGCTGGCGCGGCTCGCCGACCGGGTCGCCGTCTGGTTCCTGCCGGCCTCCCTGCTGATCGCGGGCCTGGCCTGGGCGCTGACCGGCGAGGCCGTCCGCGCGGTCGCGGTGCTGGTCACCGCGACGCCGTGCCCGCTGCTGCTGGCCGTCCCGATCGCGATCACCGGCGGCATGTCCCGGGCCTCGAAGGCCGGGGTGGTCGTCAAGGACGGCGCCGCGCTCGAAGCCCTCGGCCGGGCCACGGTGCTGCTGATGGACAAGACCGGCACGGTGACGCGGGGCCGTCCCGAGATCACCGACGTCGTCTGCGCGCCCGGCCACGACGCGGCGGAGGTCCTCGCCCTCGCCGCCGGGGTGGAGCAGTACTCGCCGCACGTGCTGGCCGCGGCCGTGGTCCGCGCGGCGGCGTCGGCCGGTGTCGAACCGGCCGACGCCGAGGACGTCACCGAGCAGCCCGGTTCGGGTGTCGCGGGACGGGTGCGCGGCCGTGAGATCCGCGTCGGACGGCCGCCCGGCGGGAGCGGACTGCCGGACTGGGCGCGCGGTGCCGCCCGCCGGAGCCGCTTGGACCTCGCGTCCGTGCTGTGGGTCGAGGCCGACGGCGAGCCCGTCGCCGCGTTGCTCGCGAAGGACCCCGTCCGGCCGGACGCGGCCCGCACGATGCGCCGGCTGCGCGCAGCCGGGATCACCCACGTCCAGCTGCTCACCGGCGACCGGGTCGGCAACGCCCGCGAGGTCGCCGCCATGCTGGGGCTCGACGAAGTCCGTGCCGAAGTGACGCCCGCGGAGAAGGTCCGCGCGGTCGAGGCCGCGAGGGCGCGCGGCGTGACGGTGATGACCGGCGACGGCGTCAACGACGCGCCCGCGCTGGCCGCCGCGGACGTCGGTGTCGCGCTCGGCTCCCGCGGGGCGACCGCGGCCGCCCAGGCCGCCGACGCGGTGATCCTCGACGACCGGCTCGACCGCCTCGCCGACGCCGCCGAGATCGCGCGGCGGTCGCACCGGCTGGCGGTGCAGAGCGCCGTCGCGGGGACGCTGCTGTCGGTGGTGGCCATGCTCGCGGCCGCCGCGGGATACCTGGTGCCGGTCGCCGGGGCCGTGGTGCAGGAGGCCATCGACGTCGTCGTGATCCTGAACGCGCTACGCGCCCTGGGCGGCCGGAAGCCCGGCGGCCCGGCGCCCGCCGGACTGGTGCGGCGGTTCGAGGCCGAGCACGAACACCTGCTGCCCGCACGGGCCGCGGTCCGGCAGGCCGCCGACGCGCTCGCCGAGGGGGCGACCGCCCAAGCCGACGACGCCGCCCGCACCGCCGCGCGGTTGCTGGCCGAGCAGCTGCTGCCGCACGAGCACGCCGAGGAGGCCGAGCTGTACCCGGCGCTCGCCCCCGCGCTCGGCGGCCCGGAGGGCACGGTCACGATGAGCCGCGAGCACGCCGAGATCGGCCGGCTCGCGCGCCGCTTGGAGCGGCACCTGGCCGAGGCCCCGGACGGCATCCAGCCCGACCAGGTCGACGACCTGCGCGCCACGCTCTACGGCCTGGACGCGGTGCTGACACTGCACTTCGCGCAGGAAGAGGAAGCGTATTTCACGCTCCCGTCGCGGTGACCGCCCGGCAGCGCTTCGAGGAAAAGGACCAAAGACCCATGCCGCGCCGACGTCCGGCCACAGACCGCCGGCGGGTGGGTTTCGTAGCGTCGAGGGCATGGCGGGAAAGAAGAAGGCGCGCATACCGCGCGAGCTCTACGAGCGGGAGCTGCTGCGGCTGCAGGCCGAACTGGTCAAGCTCCAGGAGTGGGTGCGCCACGAAGGCGCCCGCCTGGTCGTGGTGTTCGAAGGCCGGGACGCCGCCGGCAAGGGCAGCACGATCAAGCGCGTCACCGAGCACCTCAACCCACGGGTGGTGCGGATCGCCGCGCTGCCGAGTCCGACCGAGCGCGAGCGGACCCAGTGGTACTTCCAGCGCTACATCGAGCACCTGCCCGCGGCCGGCGAGATCGTGTTGTTCGACCGCAGCTGGTACAACCGCGCCGGCGTCGAGCGGGTGATGGGGTTCTGCACTCCCGAAGAGCACCGCCGGTTCCTCCAGCAGTGCCCGATCTTCGAGCGCCTGCTGATCGACGACGGCATCCTGCTGCGCAAGTACTGGTTCTCGGTCAGCCTCGACGAACAGGAGCGCCGGTTCTCCGCGCGCATCGACGACCCGATGCGCCGCTGGAAGCTCTCGACCATCGATCTGCAGTCCGTGACCCACTGGGAGGACTACTCGCGGGCGAAGGACGACATGTTCGTGCACACCGACACCGCCGAATCCCCTTGGCACGTGGTGGAAAGCGAAGAGAAGCGGCGCGGTCGGCTGAACATGATCGCGCACCTGCTCGCGAGCGTGCCCTATTACGAGGTTTCCCGGCAGGCGGTGTCGCTGCCGCCGCGGCCGGAGCCGACCGGCTACTTCCGGCCGGACCGCCGGCTGCAGACCTACGTTCCCGACCACGCGGCGACCCTGCTGCGCCCAACCGGAGGAGGAAACCATGGATGACAAGGAAAAGGCCGCCATCGAGGCCGAAGCGCGACGGGACATCGCCGAACGCGGGCGCCACGGCCTGAAGCTGGTCCCGTACCTGCACGCGGTGGAACACCACGCGATCAAGGAGAACGAGGAGGACGTCGTCCCGGCCGCCGCCGAGGAGCCGCGGCGGCCGGCGGGGGAACGTCAGGCTTGATCGGTTCGCGCGTAGGCCGTGAGCGCCCGCAGCCGGGCGTTCGCGGCCATCGTGCGTACCAGGGCGGTGTGCACCGAGGCGATGGCCGGGTACGCGATCCGCCAGTACCGGCGGAACTTCACCCAGCTTTCCGGGTCGGTCAGCGCCACCCGGGTGTGCACGGTGAGCAGCGTGCGGTGCGGGCCGTAGGCGAAGGTGGACACAGCCAAGACGATCTTGCCGTAGCCGGGCTCTTCGAACGCCGCGAAGTCCTCGGCCTCGACCCGGCGCCACTGGACCACCGGGCGCCAGAACTTGCCTGCGACGCCGAGTGCGAACTCCCGGCTCGGCTGGTCGCCGAGCAGGGCCCACGGTGAACCGGCGTCGAGGTCGTCGGCGGTGAGGCGGGTGGGGTGACGCGGCGGGCCGTGCCGTCGGTTGTGCCGGCGCTCGGGGAGCATGCGCAGCCACCCCGCGACGGACACCACCCCGCCGCGGACGTCGGTGAAGTCGAGTGCGCGCGCCGCCGCGTAGGTCTCCTACACCGGCGCGTCGACGATGGTGTTGCGCACCAGCGAGAAGTGCGGGTGCGGCAGGTAGCGGTCGATCAAGAGGTCTCGTCCGGTCATCACCCCAGCGTCGGTGACGGCGCCGCCCGCGGCAGGAAGCGGAAGTCCGGTACCCGGCGGATTTGGTCCCCGGCGGAAGGGACTTCGTGCTCTGACCGGCGAGTACGCGACGCGCCATGCTGGGCGCGAGAACCGTGACCACAGGAGGAAACCGATGACCGCAACCGCGAACCGGCCGGTGGTCGCCGGGGTGGACGCCTCGACGGCGTCAGTCCCCGCGATCCGCTGGGCGGCGCAGGAAGCCCGTCGCCGTGACTCCACGCTGCGGCTGGTGCACGCCTGCATCCTCGAAGGCCGGGCCCCGCTGGCGGGCGGCGACTCGGACCTGCTCCTCGAGCACACCGGCCGCTGGCTCCGGCGCGGTGCCGGGATCGCCCGTGAAGCGGCGCCGGGTGTCCGGGTCGAGGTCTCCCTCGAAGTCGGGCTCGCCGTCGACCTGCTGCTCGCCGGGTCGGCCGACGCGGCGGTCGTCGTCCTCGGCTCCCACGGCCTCGGCGGCCTGCGTGGCGCCTTGATCGGCTCGGTGGCCCTGCGGATCGCGGCCGGGGCGGCGTGCCCGGTCGTGGTCGTGCGGGGGCACGCCGACCCACGCGGCCCCGTGGTCGTCGGCCTGGACGCGACCGGGTCGAGCGAGCACGCGCTGCGGTTCGCCCTCGACGAGGCGGCGGCGCGCCACGCGCCCGTGCTCGTCGTGCACGCCTTCACCGACGGCACCGAGCCCACCGAACAGCGGGGCCTGGAAGCGCGGGTCGCGAGCTGGGCCCGGAAGTACCCGGCGCTGACGATCTCCTCGCGCGCCGTGCGGGAGCACAACCCCTCGCACGCGCTGCTGCACGCGGCACCCGCGGCCCAGCTGATCGTCGTCGGCACGCGCGGCCGCGGTCCGGTCGCGGGCGGGCTGCTCGGCTCGACCGGCAACGCCCTGCTCTCGCACGCGGCCTGCCCGGTCGCGGTCGTGCACTGAACGAGAGGAACGCCGTGAAGGCACAGGACATCATGACGCGGCCGGTCGTGCGGGTCGGCCCGGGAACGTCGGTGCGCGAGGCCATCGTACTGCTCACCGAGCACTGCGTCGCGGCTCTGCCGGTGGTGGGTACCGACGACGCGGTGCTCGGCATGTTCACCGAGGCGGACGCGCTCCGCAGCGGTGTCGCCGGAAAGGGCCCCGAGCCCGACGTCCTGGTGTGCTC
Organism: Amycolatopsis sp. NBC_00355; assembly: GCF_036104975.1. Lineage (GTDB taxonomy): Bacteria > Actinomycetota > Actinomycetes > Mycobacteriales > Pseudonocardiaceae > Amycolatopsis. Next base: position 10,231,934 of record NZ_CP107982.1, read on the forward strand.
GGCGATGACCGTGCCCGCCGAGACCGTCGGGCTCGACACCGACGTCGGCGAGATCGCCCGGCGCATGCTGGGCGACCGGCTGCGCAGCATCCCCGTGGTGGACGACGGGGTGCTCGTCGGGATCATCAGCCGCCGCGACATGCTCACCCCGCTGGTGCGCCAGGACGACTCGATCGCCTCGCACCTCAACGCGCTGCTCACCGACTACTCGGGTCACCGCGACCGCTGGACGATCTCGGTCACCGGCGGAATGGTGACCATCCGCGGCGCCTTCTCCGACGAGGCCGAGCGCCGGGTGGTGACCGCTCTCGCGAAGACGGTCCACGGGGTGCTCGACGTCGAGCTGTGGGAAGAGACCTCGGTGACTTTCGGCGGGACTCCCGGGGTCGTTGGCCCCTAAGCCGGGGGCCCCGCCCGCGTGAGGCTGGAAGCATGAAAATCCTCGTGACGGTGGCCACCCGGCATGGTGCCACCAGGGAAATCGCCGAGACCATCGCCGCCACGGCCGGCTCCGCGCTGACCGACGCCGGGGTGGCGTCCCAGATCGAAGTCCGTGACGCGAGCCTGGTGACTTCGGTCGACGGCTTCGACGCCGTGGTCCTCGGCTCGGCCGTCTACATGGGACACTGGCTGGACGCCGCCACCGAGTTCGCCGGCAGGTTCACCGACGAGCTGCGTGTCCTGCCGGTCTGGGTGTTCTCCAGCGGCCCGGTCGGTGACCACCCGGCCGACGAACCGGGCAACGCCGCCGACACGGTGATGCGGCTCGGGGCCCGGGGGCACCGGCTCTTCGGCGGCAAGATCGACCGCCACACGCTGCACCTGCCGGAGCGGGCGATGGTCGCCGCGCTGCGGGTCAAGGACGGCGACTACCGCGACTGGCCGTCGATCCGGGCTTGGGGCCGGGAAATCGGCGCGACCATCGCGGTGACCGAAGTCGCCGGGAGCGCGTCGTGACCGCCCCGCGCGCCTATCCGGTCCGGGTCGAAGCGACCTTGGACGAACCGCTGTCGCGCGGTCTGTGGCTGGTCAAGTGGCTGCTGGCGATCCCGCACTACGTTGTGCTGGCGTTCCTGTGGTTCGCCTACCCGTTCGTCACCATCGCGGCGTTCTTCGCGATCCTGGTGACCGGCCGTTATCCCCGTCCGCTGTTCGCCTTCACCTCGGGTGTGCTGCGCTGGAGCTGGCGGGTGCAGTTCTACTCCTACGCCGCGCTGGGGACCGACCGGTATCCGCCGTTCACCTTCGCCGACGTCCCGGACTACCCGGCCCGGCTCGAAATCGCCTACCCCGAAAAGCTTTCGCGCGGCCTGGTGCTCGTGAAGTGGTGGCTACTGGCCCTCCCGCACTTCGTGATCATCGGCCTGTTCGCCGGCGGCGGCAGCTGGCTGGCCTTCGGCAACGGCAACGACGATGGCTTCAACTGGGCCGCCGGCGGTCTCGTCGGCGTGCTGGTGCTGGTCGCCGGGGTGGTGCTGCTGTTCACCGGCCGCTACCCGCGGCCGATCTTCGACTTCGTGCTCGGCATGGACCGCTGGGTGCTGCGCGTCGCGGCCTACGTGTCGCTGATGACCGACGAGTACCCGCCGTTCCGGCTCGACATGGGCGGCACCGAGGCCGGCGTCGAGCCGCCGCACCCGCAGCCGCACCCGGTCCGGGCGGGGAACTGGACCGCCGGGCGGATCGTCGCCGTGGTCTCCGGCGCGGTGCTGGTGCTCGGCGCGGCGGGCCTGCTGACCGGCGGCGGCACGCTGCTGTGGGCCGATCGCACGCAGCGTGACGCCGACGGCTACCTCACGGCGTCGGCCACGGTCGTCGCGAGCGGCTACGCCGTCGCGACGGATCCGGTGCAGGTGACCGGGGCGCCGGACGTCTTCGCGGCCGTCGGTGACGTCCGGCTCCGCGCGACCACCACCGACGGCCGCCCGGTCTTCGTGGGCATCGGCCGTTCCGCCGACGTCGCCGGCTACCTGGCCGCGGCCGAGTACACGACATTGGGTGGCGTGTCCGGCAACCGCTCCGGCGACCGGGTGCACCCCGGTGGTGCCCCCGCGACCTCACCGGGTGACGCCGGGGTGTGGGCCGCGAAGGCCTCCGGCGACGGCACGCAGAGCGTCGCCTGGCCGGCGAACGACGGGGAGTGGACCGCCGTGGTGATGAACGCCGACGGCTCGCGCGGGATCTCCGTGCGCGCCGAGGCCGGAGCCACCGTGCCCGCCCTCGGCTGGGTCGCCCTCGGCCTGCTGATCGCCGGAGCCGTGTTCCTGGCCGGCGGTGCCCTGCTCATCGGGTTCGGCGCGCACCGCGCGTCGCGGCGCCCGGAAGCCCCTCGTACCCCCGAACCATCCACTGTGGACATGTGAGGAAGGAAGACCGATGCACGCACAGCCGGGCGACTGGCTCGTCGTCAAGGGCCCGCGGGTCGACGCACCCGGGCAGCGCGGCCGAATCCTGGAGGTCCACTCGGCCGACGGCACTCCGCCGTACGTCGTCCGCTGGACGGCCGACGACCACGTGTCGACGGTCTTCCCCGGCCCCGACGCGATCGTGCTGACCGCCGACGAAGAACGGGCCGCCGGGGAACAGGCCCGCACCCGGTACGCCCGGGTGCAGCGGTTCATCCACGAGGAGGACGGTCATGCACGGGTTCACTGACGGCGCGGTCGTCGCCGGGATCGACGGCTCCACCTCGGCGGTGCAGGCCGCCCTCTGGGCCGGAGCCGAGGCCGCCCGCCGAGGCCGCCCGCTGCGGCTGGTGCAGATCTACACCCTGCCGCAGGTGAGCGTCCCAGGAGGCTTCGGTTCGCCGGACCAGGTCCGCGAGGGCTTGGCGCAGCGGGCCGGAGAATGGCTGGCCGAAGCGCGGGCCGCGGTGCTCGCCGAGCACCCGGGCCTCGAGATCACCACAGCCGCCCGGGAATGGAGCCCGGTCACCGCGTTGACGCAGGAGTCGCAGCACGCCGAGCTGGTCGTGCTGGGCTCGCGCGGGCTGGGCGGGTTCACCGGCCTGCTTGTCGGCTCCACGGCCGTGTCGGTGGTGGCGCACGCGCACTGCCCGATCGTCGTGGTCCGCGGCCGGACACCGCACGACCCGCCGCCGGCCACCGGGCCGGTGCTCGTCGGAGCCGACGGCTCACCCGACAGCGACGCCGCCCTGGCGTTCGCCTGCGAGGAGGCGCGGCTGCGCGGCACCGGGCTCATCGCCGTGCACACCTGGAGCGACGTCTTCGCCGACGGCGTGCTGCGGCCGCACCCGCTGCAGGAGAACCCGGTCGAGATCGCGGCCGAGGAGCGCGCCAAACTCGCCGAGCAGGTCGTGGGCTGGCAGCGGAAGTATCCGGACCTGGAGATCGAGTTCGAGGTCACCCGCGGCCGCCCGGTCCGCACCCTGCTCGCGCGGGGCGAGCACGCCCAGCTGATCGTGGTCGGCTGCCGCGGCCGCGGCGGGTTCACCGGCATGCTGCTCGGCTCGACGAGCCAGGCGCTCATCGCGCACTCGCCGTGCCCGGTGGCCGCCGTCCGGCCCCAGCAGACCGAGGGCGGGTCGTGAGGACCCTGCGGACCTCCGCCACGATGCGCCTGCTGGCCACCTTCGAGACGTTGATCGCCGCGAGCGCGGTGTACGGCGGGATCTCGCTGATCGTCGGCGCGCCGGGGTTCACGATGCCCGTCGAGTGGCTGGCGCCGCTCGGCCTGACCAGCTGGGTGCTGCCGGGGATCGCGCTGGTGCTCGTGATCGGCGGGACGCTGGCGTGGGCGTCGGTGTTCGCCTGGCGGATCGACTTCCGCGCGCCGGTCGCGGCCCTGGCCGCCTGCGGAGTGCTCACCGGCTGGCTGGCAATCCAGTTCGGGGTGATCGGCGTACGGGCCCCCGTGCAGTGGGTGACCGTCGGACTGCTGGCCGTCCTGCTCGGGCTGGCGCTGCTGGCCCGGCGCCGGCCGGCGACGTCGTGAAACCCGCCAAAGTCCCCGGGATCCCGCCGCAGCTGCCGCTGGACGCGGCCCGGGACCTGATGGACCTGCACCGGATCGACCACCTCCCGGTCGTCGAGGCCCGCCACTGCGTACTGCCTGGCCAGGCTCGCGTGGTGGACGGACGCGTGGCCCGGGTGGCGGCCTTGCCCGCCGGACCGGCGCGCGACCAGGCCGTACACGACGTCCGGAAGGCCGCCAAGCCGGAACTGCGGGCGTTCCAGGACCTGCTCGGCGAATTCCAGGACGCCGAAGCGGCCACGGCCGCGCGCTGCTCGGCCGAGCTCCCCGCCGCGTGGCACGACCTCCGCGGGGACCTTCGTCCTTTGTGGACGTGACCGGCCGAAGGGACATAAGTCCTCACGACCGGTGACCGACGCCAGCGGTGCCCCGGGTGCCGCGTTCCTAGGTTGGGAAGCGACACGAAAGGCAGGAACACCCGATGCGAGCACGCGACGTGATGACCTCGCCGGTGATCGCCGTGCAACCGTGGTCGTCCGCCAAGGAGGCGGCCGAGCTGCTGTCCACGCACGGCTTCACCGCCCTTCCCGTGGTCGACGACGACGAGCGCCTGATCGGCATCGTCACCGAGGCCGACCTGATCCGCGACCAGATCCCCGCCGACCCGCGGTACACCCACCTGCACAAGCACGCCGCCACCGCGGCCAGGACCGTCGGTGACCTGATGACCAGCCCCGTCACCGCGATGAGCACCGGCACCGACGTCGCCGACCTCTGCCAGACGCTGGTCGACGACCGGATCCGCGCGGTCCCGATCGTCGACGGTTCGACGGTCGTCGGCATCGTGACCCGCGGCGATATCGTCCGCGTGCTCGCCCGGAACGACTCCGAGATCGCGAAGGACGTCAAGCACCGGCTGGAGATCTACGGCGGGGACGGCCGCTGGAAGATCGACGTCCACGACGGCAGCGTCCACATCGTCGACCAGTTCGACGACGACTCCGACCGGCACGTCGCCCAGCTGCTGGCGCTCGCCGTTCCCGGCGTCGTCGCCGCCGACACCGCCTACGCGGGTGAGGAGCAGACCCGATGAGCACCATCGACCCGAGGATCACCGTGGGTGTGGACGGCTCCGCCGGTTCCACCGCCGCCGTCGCCTGGGCCGCGAAGATCGCGTCCCTGCGGCACCTGCAGCTCAGGATCGTGTACGGGCTGCAGCTCAGCGGCCTCTACTACGGCGGCGGACTGCCCGGAGCGGGGATCGAGGTGATGACCGACGCGATCCGGGCCGACGGCGAGCGGATCGTCGCCGACGCTCGCAGCCTCGCCGCGTCCATCGGCAAGGATCTCGTCATCACGACGGAACTGCTGAACGACCCGCCGGTACCGATGCTGATCGACGAGTCCCGCCACGCGCGGCTGCTCGTGGTCGCCCGGACCGGGACCGGAGGGTTCACCGGCATGCTGATCGGCGGCACCGCCGGCACCGTCGCCAGTCACGCGCACTGCCCGGTCGCCGTCGTCCGCGGCCGCCACGGCACCACGTTCGTCCCGGACTCGGGACCGGTCGTGGTCGGCATCGACGGCAGCCCCAACAGCGAGCAGGCGATCGCCGTCGCGTTCGAGGAGGCTTCCTTGCGCGGCGTGTCGCTGGTCGCGGTGCACGCCTGGAAAGACGTCACCTACGAGGACACGCGCGGCACCGTGCGGATCCGGACGCAGCCCGAGGCTCTCGAAGAAGAGGGTGAACGGCTGCTCGGCCAACGGCTCGCGGGCTGGCAGGAGAAGTACCCGGATGTCGAGGTGAGTCGCCTGCTGATGCGCGACCGGCCGCGGCACGCGCTGCTCGACGCGAGCACGACCGCCCAGGTGGTGGTGGTCGGCAGCCACGGCCGCGGCGGGTTCGGCGGCATGCTGATGGGCTCGACCAGCCAGGCCCTGGTGCAGCACTCGGAATGCCCGGTCATCGTGGTGCGCCCGGAGCGAAAGGGATGACCGCCCTCGACGCCCGGCCCGCCGTGCTCGGCCGCACCGAGCTGGCCCAGGTGGACGCCCTCTGGCGGGCCGCGAACTACCTCGCGGCCGGCCAGATCTACCTGATGGCCAACCCGCTGCTGCGCGAACCGCTGCGCCCCGAGCAGATCAAGCCGCGACTGCTCGGGCACTGGGGGACCTCACCCGGCCTCAACTTCGTCTACGCCCACCTCAACCGGGCCATCCTGACGCACGACCTGAACGCCATGTTCGTCACCGGCCCCGGCCACGGCGGCCCGGCCCTGCTGGCCAACACCTGGCTCGAAGGCAGCTACACCGAGGCATGGCCCGAGGTCACCCAGGACGCCGAGGGGATGCGCGAGCTGTTCAAGCAGTTCTCCTTCCCCGGTGGCGTGCCCAGCCACGTCGCCCCGCAGGTGCCCGGTTCGATCCACGAAGGCGGGGAGCTCGGCTATTCGCTCGCGCACGCCTTCGGCGCGGCGTTCGACAACCCGGGCCTCATCGTCGCCTGCGTGGTCGGGGACGGCGAAGCCGAGACCGGTCCGCTGGCGACGTCCTGGCACGCCAACAAGTTCCTCGACCCGGTCCGCGACGGCGCCGTCCTGCCGATCCTGCACCTCAACGGCTACAAGATCGCCAACCCGACCGTGCTGTCCCGGATCGCCCCGGCCGAACTCGACGCGCTGCTGCGCGGGTACGGCTATGAGCCGATCTACGTCGAGGGCAGCGATCCGGAGACGATGCACCAGACGATGGCCGCCGCGCTCGACTCGGCCGTCGCCGATCTCGCGGTGATCCACCGCGGCACCGGCCGTCCGGCGTGGCCGATGATCGTGTTGCGCAGCCCCAAGGGCTGGACCGGACCGGCCATTGTGGACGGTTTGCCGGTCGAGGGCACGTGGCGCGCGCACCAGGTGCCGCTGTCGCAGGTCCGGCAGAACCCGGAGCACCTGCGCCAGCTGGAGCAGTGGCTGCGCTCGTACCGTCCGGAGGAGCTGTTCGACTCCCGCGGCCGCCCGGTCGCCGACGTCACGGCGATGATCCCGGCGGGGGAGCGCCGGATGGGCGCCAGCCCGCACGCCAACGGCGGCGTGCTCCTGCAGCCGCTGACGCTGCCGGACATCGCGGCCCACGCGGTCGCCGTGCCCGCGCCGGGGACGACGTCGGCCGAGCCGACCCGGGCGCTGGGCCGGTTCCTGCGGGACGTCTTCGCGCTCAACGCCGACCGGGCGAACTTCCGGCTGTTCGGCCCGGACGAGACGGCGTCCAACCGGCTCGACGCGGTGTACGACGTCACCGCCAAGCAGTGGCAGGCCGGCCTCGAACCGGTCGACGAGCACCTGTCCCACGACGGCCGCGTGCTGGAGGTGCTCTCCGAGCACCTGTGCCAGGGCTGGCTCGAGGGCTACCTGCTCTCGGGCCGGCACGGCCTGTTCAACTGCTACGAGGCCTTCGTGCACATCGTCGACTCGATGGTGAACCAGCACATCAAGTGGCTGCGGGTGCACCGCCAGATCCCGTGGCGGCGTCCGGTCGCGTCGCTGAACTACCTGCTGACCTCACACGTGTGGCGGCAGGACCACAACGGCTTCTCCCACCAGGATCCGGGTTTCGTCGACCACATCGCCAACAAGAGCTCGGAGGTCGTCCGGATCTACTTCCCGCCCGACACCAACACGCTGCTCGAGGTCGCGGCGCACTGCCTGCGCAGCCGGGACTACGTGAACGTCGTGGTGGCGGGCAAGAACGACAGCCCGAACTGGCTCGACGCCGAGCAGGCCGCGTTGCACTGCGCCCGGGGCGTGAGCATCTGGGAGTGGGCGAGCACCCACACCGACCGCGAACCGGACGTGGTCCTCGGCTGCGCGGGCGACGCCCCGACCCTGGAGGTGCTCGCGGCCGCGCAGATCCTGCGCGCTGAGCTGCCGGACCTGGCGGTGCGCGTGGTGAACGTCGTCGACTTGATGCGCCTGCAGCCGGAAATCGAGCACCCGCACGGGCTCGGTGACCGGGAGTTCGACGCGCTGTTCACCCCGGACCGGCCGGTGATCTTCGCCTACCACGGGTATCCGTGGCTGATCCACCGCCTGGCCTACCGCCGGACCAACCACCACGACATGCACGTGCGCGGCTACACCGAGCACGGCACCACGACCACGCCGTTCGACATGCTGGTGCTCAACCACATGGACCGCTTCCAGCTGGTGATCGACGTGATCGACCGCGTGCCGGGCCTGGTCGCGACGGCGGGTGTGCTGCGGCAGCGGATGACCGAGGCCCAGGGCCGTCACCGCCGCTGGATCCTGGCGCACGGTGAGGACCTGCCGGAGATCCTGAACTGGGCCTGGGAAGGCTGAGCCGTGACCGCCGCGGGTGCGCCCGCGGCGGTCACGTCGTCCCGGGCCGTCGCGGTCAGGAGCAGCAGCCTTCGGGCTGAGCCTGGGTGGCGTCGGCTGTGCAGCACGTCGCCGGCGTGACCAGCGCGGCGCTGTCGGCTCCGTAGCTCTGGGAGTCGGCCTTGACGGTGTAGACCTCCCACGGCTCCTGGCCGGGGCCGTGCACCCACACCTTGTCCTGCACGGCGTAGCAGCAGGTGGTGTCGTCCTCGGTCAGCGTTTCCAGGCCTTCGCCGGTGAGACGCTTGCTGGCTTCGCTGACCTGCTCGGTGGACTCGACTTCGACGCCGAGGTGGTCCATCACCGTGGCCTGGCCGGGCTCGCCCTCCAGGAGCACGAGCTTGAGCGCGGGCTCGGTGATGGCGAAGTTGGCGTAGCCGGGGCGGAGCTTGGCGGGCTCGGTGCCGAACAGCTTCGAGTAGAAGTCGATCGAGCCGGCGAGGTCCCCGACCCGCAGCGCGAGCTGTACGCGTGACATCCCGTTCTCCTTGGATAGACGTTCATCAAAACAGCAACGGGACTTAGATTGCTCTCTAGATAGACGTGTGTCAACATAGACGCATGCCGAAACAGCTGCCGATCTTCGCGATGGACGCCTGCTGCTCGCCGCTCGCCCGTGAGCCGCTGACGGAACCGCAGGCTGTCGAGCTGTCGAAGCTGTTCAAGGCGATGGCCGACCCCGTGCGCCTGCGGCTGCTGTCGCTGATCGCCTCCCACGCCGGGGGCGAGGCGTGCGTATGCGACCTGACCGACGCGTTCGACCTGACCGGCCCGACCATCTCCCACCACCTCAAGGTGCTGCGGGAATCCGGCCTGATCACCGGCGAACGCCGTGGCACGTGGGTCTACTACCGCGTCCACCCCGAGGTGCTGGCGCGCCTGTCGGCCGTGCTGGTCCCCGGCGACGCGGTCGTCCCGGCGTGACGACGCCCGGCCGGCTGTCCACACTGGACCGTTTCCTGCCGGTGTGGATCGCGGCCGCGATGGCCGCCGGGCTTCTCGCCGGCCGCGGGATTCCCGGCCTGAACACCGCGTTGTCCGCGGTGCAGGTGGACGGGATCTCGCTGCCGATCGCCCTCGGGCTACTGGTGATGATGTACCCGGTGCTGGCGAAGGTCCGTTACGACCGGCTCGGCACGGTCACCCGCGATCGGCGGCTGCTGTGGCCGTCGCTGGTGCTGAACTGGCTGATCGGCCCGGCGCTGATGTTCGCACTGGCCTGGCTGCTGCTGCCGGACCTGCCGGAGTACCGGACCGGGCTGATCATCGTCGGCCTCGCCCGCTGCATCGCCATGGTGATCATCTGGAACGACCTCGCCTGCGGCGACCGCGAAGCCGCCGCCGTACTCGTCGCGCTCAACTCGGTGTTCCAGGTGCTCGCGTTCGGGCTGCTCGGCTGGTTCTACCTCTCGGTCTTGCCCGGCTGGCTCGGCCTCCCGCAGGCCGACCTCGCGGTGTCCGGGTGGCAGATCGCCAAGAGCGTCCTCATCTTCCTCGGCATCCCGCTCGTGGCGGGCTACCTGACCCGCCGGCTCGGCGAACGCGCGAAGGGCCGAGACTGGTACGAGACGCGGTTCCTGCCGAAGATCGGGCCCGCCGCGCTCTGCGGCCTGCTGTTCACCATCGTGATCCTCTTTGCCCTGCAAGGAGAACAGATCACCGCGAGGCCGCTGGACGTCGTCCGGATCGCGGTGCCGCTGCTGGTCTACTTCGGCCTGATGTGGGCCGGGTCCTACGCGTTCGGCACCGCCGTGGGCCTGTCGTACGAACGCACCACGACGCTCGCCTTCACCGCCGCGGGCAACAACTTCGAACTCGCCATCGCGGTCGCGATCGCGACGTTCGGGGCCACGAGCGGGCAGGCCCTGGCCGGGGTCGTCGGACCGCTGATCGAAGTCCCGGTTCTCGTCGCCCTCGTCTACGTCTCCCTCGCTCTGCGTCGCCGCCGTCGCCTGGAGGTCACCGCGTGAACACCCCGGAAGTCCTGTTCGTCTGCGTCCACAACGCCGGCCGCTCCCAGATGGCCGCCGCCCTGCTGCACCACCACGCCGCCGGCCGCGTCACCGTCCGCTCCGCGGGCTCGGCCCCGGCGGACGAGGTCAACCCGGCCGTCGTCGCGGTCATGGCCGAGCTCGGCATCGACGTCTCGCGCGAGTTCCCGAAGCGCCTGACGACCGACGCGGTCGAGGCCGCCGACGTCGTGATCACCATGGGCTGCGGCGACGCGTGCCCGGTCTTCCCCGGCAAGCGCTACCTCGACTGGCAGCTCGACGACCCGGCCGGCCTCCCCGTCGAGCAGGTCCGCCCGATCCGCGACGAGATCGACCGCCGCGTCCGGGCGCTGCTCGCCGAGCTGGTGCCCGCTTCCGCCTGAGCCCTTCATCGTCTATCGTCGATGGACGATGAAAGGGGCTGTCGTGCTGGATCGTGCCACGGCCGAGACCTACGCCGGGTGGTTCCGCGCGCTCGCGGATCCGACCCGGGTGCAGATCCTGAACCTGCTGGCCGCCACGGGCGACCCGATGACCGTCGGGGAGGTCGTCGCGCAGGTCAGCGTGGGCCAGTCGACGGTGTCCGCGCACCTGAAGATCCTCACCGACACCCGCTTCGTCCTCGTCGAACCCCGCGGCACCGCCCGGCTCTACCGGGTCAACCAGGCGTGCGTGTCCTGCTTCCCCAGTGCCGCGGACGTCGTCATGGGCCGCGACGCCGTCGCGTTCACCTCGTGCGAGGCCGGCCGATGAGCCCGGACCGCGATGCCGTCCACGACCGGTACGCCGCCGCGGCCCGGCAAGCCCTCGCGGGCGACGGCACCGGCCTGCTCACCGGCGAGGGCGACGCCGACCGGCTGGGCGCCGTCCACTACGCGGCGGAGGAGATCCCGGCGGAGGTGACCGCGACCAGCCTCGGCTGCGGCAACCCGCTCGCCGTCGCCGAGCTGCACCCCGGCGAAACCGTGCTCGACCTCGGCTCCGGTGGTGGCCTCGACGTCCTGCTCTCCGCCCGCCGGGTCGGCCCCACCGGGCGCGCCATCGGCCTCGACATGACCGACGACATGCTCACCCTCGCCCGCCGGCACGCCGAGCAGGCCGGCGTGACCAACGCCGAGTTCGTCAAGGGCACCATCGAACGGATCCCGCTGCCGGCCGCCTCGGTCGACGTCGTCATCTCCAACTGCGTCATCGCGCTCTCGCCGGACAAACCGGCCGTGTTCGCCGAGATCGCCCGGGTCCTGCGTCCCGGCGGCCGTCTCGGCATCACCGACATCCTGGCGGGCGACACGCTCACCGACGCCGAACGCGCGTCCCGCACCGGCGCGGTCGAGTGCCTCGGCGGCGCGCTCACCGCCGAGCGGTACCGGACTCTGCTGCGTGACGCCGGATTCGTCGGCATCGAGGTGCGGGTTACGCACGAGGTCGGCGACAAGCTGCACTCGGCGATCATCCGCGCCGCCACACCGGTTTCGGTGCACATCGCCGCGATGACCGCCGGGCACGGGGACCAGGTCCTGGCGATCTACCAGGCCGGGCTCGACACCGGTGACGCGAGTTTCGAGACGATCGCCCCGGACTGGGCCGGCTGGGACGCCGTTCACCTCCCGGCGCACCGCCTGGTGGCCCTCGACCCGGCCGGCCGGGTGCTCGGCTGGACCGCGGTCACGGCGGTGTCTTCGCGATGCGTCTACGCCGGGGTCGTCGAGCACAGCGTGTACGTCTGCCCCGAGGCGCGCGGCCGGCGGGTCGGCGACGCTCTCCTGACCGCGTTGATCGCGTCGACCGAGGCCGCCGGGATCTGGACGATCCAGAGCGGCGTCTTCGCCGAAAACCACGCGAGCAGGCAGCTGCACGCCCGAAACGGGTTCCGCGAACTCGGGGTCCGGCGGGCCGTCGGCCGGCATCGCGGCCGCTGGCGCGACGTCCTGATGATCGAGCGTCGCAGCACGGTCGTGGGTGTCCCGTGAATATCTGACCGGAAACCACCACATGCTGGCTTGACCGCTACGGGGCCGGAAGCAGGAGACTGGTCGACGTGAGCTGGGCAGGTGAAGGACGAGGACAGGCGGACCCGGAACGGCTGACGTTCCCGGACCTGCCGCGGATGGAACTGGACCAGCTGCTGGGCCAGCTCGTCGAACGGGCCCAGGAGGTCATCGGGACCCAAGGCCGGTTGCGCGGTCTGCTGCGCGCGACCCAGATGGTGACCGGCGACCTCGACCTGCCGACGTTGCTGCGCCGGATCGTCGAGGCGGCCCGGGAACTGCTGGGCGCCCGGTACGCGGCGCTCGGGGTGATCGGGCCCGACGGCCAGCTTGCCGAGTTCGTCCACGCCGGCATGGACGCCGAGACGGTGGCCCGGGTCGGGCGGCTGCCGGAAGGCAAAGGGCTGCTCGGCGCCGCGGTGGAGGATCCGCGCCCGATCCGGCTGGCGGACATCGCCCACGACCCGCGCTCGTCCGGGTTCCCCGGCGAGCACCCGCCGATGGGGAGCTTCCTCGGCGTGCCGATCCGCGTGCGCGGGGTCGTGTTCGGCAACCTCTACCTCACCGAGTGCACGCACGGCGAGTTCAGCGCCGAGGACGAGCAGCTCGCGCTGGCCCTGGCGGCGACCGCCGGGCAGGCCATCGACAAAGCCCGGCTCTACGAGACCGCGCGCAAGCAGCAGGAGTGGCTCCGGGCGTCGGCGGCGATCATGCGCGAGCTGCTCTCGGCCCGTTCGGGGCCGCTGCGGCTGATCGCCGAGTACACCCGTGACCTGGCGGACGCCGACCTGGTCACCGTCGTCCGCCCGGCCGAGGACGGTGACGAGCTGCGGGTCGAGGTCGCCGTCGGCGATGGCGCGGCCGATCTCGCCGGGAGCCCGATCGGCCTCGAGGACACCCTGTCCGGGCAGGTCTTCACCAGCGGCGAGCCGGTGGTGGGCTCGTGGGTGGACCGCCAGGCCCAGCTGGCCGCGCCCGCGTCGCTGCGGCCGGACCTCGACGCGGTGCTGGTGGTGCCGCTGACCGGGGCCGGGCAGGTGAACGGCGTGCTGACCGCGGCCCGCAAGATCGGCCGGCCGGGCTTCACCGCGGACGACCTCGAGATGGCGGCCGGGTTCGCGAGCCAGGCGTCGGTGGCGATCGAGCTGGCCGACGCCCGCGCCGAGCAGCAGCGCAACGAGCTCTACGACGAGCGCGACCGGATCGCGGCCGAGCTGCACAGCCAGGTGGTGCAGCGGCTGTACGCGATCGGCCTGTCCTTGCAGACGACCGCCGGAGCGGCCCGTTCGGAAGTGGTCTCGCGCCGGGTGCGGACGGCGATCGCGGACCTCGACACGGTGATCGCCCAGATCCGCGAGACGGTCTTCCAGCTGGACGACGTGCTGCCCCGTTCCGCGGCCGCGGTGCACGACCGGGTGCTGGAGGTGCTCTCGGAGGTCGGCGCCGAGCTCGGGCTCACCGCGTCGACGGAGTTCTCCGGCAAGCTCGACGCGATCGAGCCGGAAGAGCTGGCCGACGAGCTGGTGACGGCGCTGCGCGAAGGCCTGCGGCTCATCGCCCGGCACACGGGGGCGGGCTCGGTCCAGGTCGCGGTGCGCTCGGGCGCGGAACGGCTGACCGTGGTCGTCGCCCACGACGGCAGCAGCGTGCTCGCCGAGCTGCCGGACGCCGAGCTGGCCCGGCTCGCCGAGCCGGCCCACCGCCGGGGCGGGGTCTCGGAGGTCAACGAAGGCGCGCTGACCTGGTGGGTCCCGCTGTCCTGACCCGGTCGTGAGCGGGAAAGACGATTCCGGCGAAGCTGCATTTGCCGACCTACGCCCCGTGCTGGTCGCGGCCCTTGGTACAGCCGACACGCCGTTGCGGTCCACGGGTGGCGACCTCGCCGCAACTGGGCCGCGGATCCGAGTCAGGGGGTGACAAATAATTGGTCCGCCCTGACACCGATTCCCACGCACGACCGTCAAGCCGCGGCGACCGAACGAGCCGCCGTCAGGTCGACCGTGGGCAGGTTCGCGAAGTCCGCCGGCCGATGGGTGACCACCAGCGTCGAGCGGCCTTCGGTTGAGGCCAGGACGTCGGCCGCCAAGGCCGCCGCCGTGGGGGCGTCCAGGTGGGCCGTCGGCTCGTCCAGCAGCAGGATCGGGCGGTCCGAGAGCAGCGCCCTGGCCACGCCGATGCGCTGGCGCTCGCCGCCGGACACCGGGGTGCCGTGGGTGCCCAGCGCGGTGTCCAGGCCGTCGGGCAGGCGGTTGAGCCACGAGCCCAGGCGAGCGAGGGCGAGAGCGGAACGGAGCTCGTTGTCCGTGGCGTTGGGGCGGGCCAGGCGCAGGTTCTCGCGCAGGGTGCTGTCGAACAGGTGCGCTTCCGGGCCGCACCACGCGATCCGGTCCCGCACCGCGCCGCCGGGGTAGCGCCGGGTGTCGGCGCCGTCGAGTGTCACGCGCCCGGCCGAGGGATCGAGGTAGCGCATCAGCGCCGCGAGCACCGTGCTCTTGCCCGCGCCGGACCGGCCGGTCAGCGTCAGCCGGCGGCCGTGGCCGATCCGCAGGTCCACGTCCTGGACCGCGTCCCGGCGGGCGTCCGGCCAGCGGACCGACAGGTGCTCGGCCGCGAGCTCGCCGCCGGCGGGCACCGGTTCGGCGGCCGCGGGCTCGGTCTGCGGGGCCGGGAGGGCGTCCAGGTCCGCGAGCCGGCCCGCCGCGTGCCCGGCTCCGAGCAGCCGCTGGGCCGCCTCCGGCAGACCGGCCACCAGTTCGGCGGTCGCGAGCGGCAGCAGCGCCAGCACGGCCAGCGCGGGACCGGGGATCGTGCCCGCGCGCACCGCCACGATGCCGAGTGCGAGGCAGGCCGAGGAAGTCAGGCCGACCCCGAGCGTCGCGATCCCGGAGCCGAGCCCACGCCGCACCGCGGACCGGCGAGCCGACGCGGTCAGCGCGGCGTCGAGGGCACGCAGGCGAGCGTGGCGACGGCCCGCGGCGTCGTGCGCGATCAGGTCGGCCGACGCCTGCAGCAGCTCGACGGTGCCCGCGACCAGGTCCGTGCGCAGCCGCGCGGTGTCGCGCTGGGCTCGCCGGGCTGTCAGGGCGGCGACGAGCGGCGCGAGCACCCCGGCGGCGAACAGGCCGACGGCGGCCGCAAGACCGGCGCCGGGCAGGAGCACGCCGAGGGTGACCGCGGTCCCGGCGAGGACCGCGAACGTCGCGATCCCCGGCACCAGGCCGCGGACCAGGACGTCCTGCTGGCTGTCCACATCGGACACCAGCCGGTTCAGGAGGTCACCGCGGCGCAGCCGGGCCGTGCGGGCCGGGCCGATCCGGACCAGCTGAGCCCACACCCGTACCCGAAGTTCGGTCAGCGCGCGCAGGGCGACGTCGTGGGACAGCAGCCTTTCGATGTACCGCAGGACGCCCTTGGCCAGGCCGAACGTGCGCACCGCGACGATGGCCACCATCAGGCTCAGTACCGGCGGGTGCAGCGCGGCACTGGCGATCAGCCACGACGACGTCGCCGTCAGCGCGACCCCGCAGCCGAGGGCGGCCGTGGCGGCGAGGCAGGCGAGGGCGAGGCGCCACCGGTGCGGGCGCACGGCGTCCAGCAGCGGCCGCCACTTCGACCGTGAACCCTCCACAGTGGACAAGTCGACAGCGGGTGCGAGGGCGACCGGGCGAGCCGGTGCGGCCGACGCCGGGACCGCGTCCGGTGAAGGAGCCACGGCCGAAGCCGAGCCGCCGAGGGTGACGACCCGGTCGCACCCGGCCAGCACCGCGGGGTGGTGGCTGATGATCACCGCGGTCCGCCCGGCGAGGACCTTGGGCAGCCGGTCCAGGATGGCGGCCTCGGTCTCGGCGTCGACGCCTTCGGTGGGCTCGTCGAGCAGGATGAGCGGCCGGTCCAGCAGAACCGCGCGGGCGAGCGCGACCCGGCGGCGCTGGCCGGTGGACAGCCCGGCGCCCAGCTCGCCGACCGTGGTGTCCAGGGCGACGTCGAGGGCGGCGACGTCGGCGGCCGCGAGGACCTCGTCGTCGGACGCGTCCGGAGAACCCAGCCGGATGTTTTCCGCCACGGTCCCGGCGACCAGGTGCGGCTGCTGCGGAACCCAGGCGATGTGCCGGTGCCAGGTCGCGCGGCCGACGTCGGCGAGATCGGTGTCGCCGGCCAGTACCCGCCCGGAATCGGGCCGCCGCCAGCCGAGCAGGACGTCGAGCAGCGTCGACTTGCCCGCCCCGCTCGGCCCGGTCACCCCGACCACCTCGCCGGGCGGCACGCGCAGGCTGAACCCGTCCAGGATCGGCCCGGACCGGCCCTCGACGGTGACGTCCTCGCAGCGCAGGGCCACCCGGGTCAGGTCGGGAACGGTGGCGGTGCCGGTGTCGCCGGCGGGCGTGTCGGCGAGCGCGATGATCTCCTCGGCCGCGGCCAGGCCTTCGGCGCTGTCGTGGAACCGGGCGCCGACCGCGCGCAGCGGCAGGTAGACCTCGGGCGCGAGGATCAGCACGACGAGCGCGGTGTGCAGGTCGAGGTCGCCGGCGAGCAGCCGCAGGCCGATCGAGACGGCGACGACCGCGACCGACAGCGTCGCCAGCAGCTCGAGGGCGAGCGCGGACAGGAACGCGACGCGCAGCGTCTTCAGGGTCTGCGTGCGGTACTTCTCGGTGATCTCCCGCAGCGAGCGCAGCTGGGCGCGGGCCCGGCCGAACGCGGTCAGCTCGGCCAGCCCGGCGACCAGGTCGAGGAAGTGGTTGCCCAGCAACGAAAGCGTCTTCCACTGCCGCCGGACGTCGCGCTGGGTGTAGAGGCCGATGAGGATCATGAAGAGCGGGATCAGGGGCACGGTGAGGCCGACGATCACCGCGGCCACCCAGTCGGCGAGCAGGATCCGCACCCCGACCACCAGCGGCACGACCGAGGCGATCAGCAGCTGCGGCAGGTACCGCGCGAAGTAGCCCTCCAGCCGGTCGACGCCGTGCGTCGCCAAGGACGCGACCTCGGCGGGGGAGCGGTCCGCCTGCCGGGGCCCGATCCGCAGCGCCGCCCCGATGACGGTCTCCCGCAGCTGGGAGAGCGCCCGCGCGGCGGCGCGGTGCGCGGTCGTCTCCGACAGCCAGGCGATTCCGGACCGGGCGAGCACCACCAGGAGCAGCATGCCGACCGGGACCAGCAGGTTCCGCAGGGCGGCGCCGCCGAGGAAGGCCCACGTGATCGTCTTCGCCAGCAGCTCCGCCTGGGCGAGCACCAGCAGCGCGGTCAGCCCGCCCAGGGCGGCGCAGGCGAGGACGAACGGCCGGACCGCGCTCGCGTGGCGGAGCAGCCGCGGGTCGAGGGGCCTCACCGCCGGCCCGCGGGGAGCCCGCCGCCGGCCGGGATCGAGTCCCGGCCGAGGCGCTTGCGGAACACCCAGTACGTCCAGGCCTGGTAGGCCAGCACGATCGGGGTGAACGCGACGGCGACCCAGGTCATGATCTGCAGCGTGTAGTGCGTCGAAGACGCGTTCGTCGTGGTCAGGCCGAACGCGGGGTCGGACGTCGAAGGCAGCACGTTCGGGTACAGCGACCAGAACAGCGTCACGGTGACGGCGACGATCGCGCCGGCCGTGCTCGCGAAGGCGAACCCGTCGCGGTCACCGGCGGCGAACAGCACGCCCGCGGCCAGCAGCAGCGCGGCGATCAGCGACGTCAGCCAGGACCAGCCGCCGTGCTCGATCGCGGTGTAGCCGAGGAAGACGCCGCCGAACACGATCGCCGCGCCGCCGAGCACGCGGCTCAGCGACCGGGCCCGGCCGCGGATCTCGCCGGTCGTCTTCAGCGTCAGGAAGACCGCGCCGTGGAAGGCGAACAGCGTGAGCGTGGCCAGCCCGCCGAGCAGCGCGTACGGGTTGAGCAGGGTGAAGAACGTGCCGGTGAAGTGGTGCTTCGCGTCGAGCGGGACGCCGTGCACGATGTTGCCGAACGCGACACCCCACAGCAGCGCCGGCCCGGCCGAGGCGAAGACGATGATCCAGTCCCAGACGTTGCGCCAGCGAGGGCTGTCGATCTTGCCGCGGAACTCGAACGCCACCCCGCGCAGGATGAGCGCCACCAGCACCAGCAGCAGCGCCAGGTAGAACCCGGAGAACAGGCTCGAGTACCAGAGCGGGAACGCGGCGAAGGTGGCGCCGCCGGCGACGAGCAGCCAGACCTCGTTGCCGTCCCAGACCGGGCCGATCGTGTTGATCAGCACGCGGCGATCGGTGTCGTCGCGGCCGAGGATCCGCAGCAGCATGCCGACGCCGAAGTCGAAACCTTCGAGGACGAAGTAGCCGGTCCACAGGACCGCGATGAGCAGGAACCAGATGTCGGTGAGGGCCATGACGGGTCTCCGGCGCTTAGTAGGCGAAGGCCGCGGGCCGCGGCTCGTCGGAATCGGTTTCGTCCCTGGGTGCCTCGGGCGGTGGGGGACCGGCCTTGGCGTAGCGGACCATCAGGACGCCGTCGACGACCGCGAGCACGCCGTAGAGCAAGGTGAAGACGATCAGCGAGGTCAGCACGCTGCTCGCGGGCACCGTGGGCGACACCGAGTCGGCGGTCTTGAGCACGCCGAACACCGACCACGGCTGACGGCCCATTTCGGTGAAGATCCAGCCGACGCTGTTGGCCAGGAACGGCAGGGCGATCGCCGCGGTGGCGGCCGGGAAGAACCACCTGGCGCGCGGGGTGCGGCCGCGGCGGAACAGCCACAGACCGACCGCCGAGAGCAGCAGGCAGAGGAAGCCGAAGCCGATCATCAGGCGGAACGTCCAGTAGGTGACGGGGACGTCCGGCCGGTACTCGCCGGGGCCGTAGGCCTGCTGTTCGGCGGCCTGGAGGTTGTTGATGCCCTCGACCTTGCCGTCGAAGGTGCCGGTGGCCATGAACGAGAGCACCCCGGGGACGCGGATGGAGAACTTTTCCTGCGAGCCGTCGAGCGAGCCGATGGTGAACAGCGAGAACGACGCGGGCGCGACGGTGTCGTAGAGCGCCTCGGCGGCGGCCATCTTCATCGGCTGCTGCTCGGTCATCAGCCGGGCCTGCAGGTCACCGGTGACGATGACGCCAAGGCTCGCGATCAGGACGGTGACCAGCGCGAGCTTCATCGACGGCCGGAACACGTCGGCGTTGCGGTTCTTGCGCAGCTGCCACGAGCTGATCCCGACCACGAAAACGCCGCCGGTGAGGAAGCAGGCCGTGATGGTGTGGGCGAACGCGCCGACGGCGGTCGAGTTGGTGAGCACGGCACCGAAGTCCTTGAGCTCCGCGCGGCCGGTGGCCGGGTTGACCACCGAGCCGACCGGGTGCTGCATCCAGGAGTTGGCGGCGAGGATGAAGTACGCCGAAAGCAGCGTGCCGGTCGCGGCGATCCAGATCGTCGCGAGGTGGAGCTTCTTCGGGAGCTTGTCCCAGCCGAAGATCCACAGGCCGAGGAACGTCGACTCGAGGAAGAACGCGAGCAGCCCTTCGATGGCCAGCGGCGCGCCGAAGATGTCGCCGACGAACGTGCTGTAGTCCGACCAGTTCATCCCGAACTGGAACTCCTGCACGATCCCGGTCGCCACGCCCATGGCGAAGTTGATGAGGAACAGTTTCCCCCAGAACTTCGTCATCCGGCGGTACTTGTCGTTGCCGGTGCGCACCCACGCCGTCTGCATCCCGGCGACCAGGAAGGACAGCCCGATGGTCAACGGGACGAAGATGAAGTGGTACACGGTGGTGATCCCGAACTGCCACCGCGCCAGGTCCAGGGTGCTCATCCGGATTCTCCTGCTCGCTGGTTCTTGCCGACCGGGGCAGCATCCGTTCCGCGGGCCCTCCGGCGAGAGGGTCCTTGGTCACTTCCTCGACGGCCCCCGGTCCCCTCCGGGCCGGAACGTGACCTCCGGCCGGGAGCCGGGGACTTTGGTCACCACCACCGGAGGCCTTGTGGTCGTAGGCTGATCCCCGTCGTGCTTTCGCTGTCACAGGAGGTCGGAGATGCTCCGCGTGTTTCTCGTCGACGACCACGAGGTCGTCCGTCGTGGAGTCGCCGACATGCTGGACGAGGACGAGGAGCTGACGGTGATCGGCCAGGCCGGCAGCGTCTCGCAGGCCCTCGCCCGGATTCCGGCCCTCAACCCCGATGTCGCCGTGCTCGACGTGCGGCTGCCCGACGGCAACGGCATCGAGCTGGCCCGCGAGCTGCGCTCGAAGCTGCCGGAGCTCAAGATCCTGATGCTGACGTCCTACACCGACGAGCAGGCGATGCTCGACGCGGTGATGGCCGGCGCGAGCGGGTTCGTCATCAAGGACATCAAGGGCATGGACCTGGTCTCGGCCGTGAAGGACGTCGGCGCGGGCAAGTCCCTGCTCGACGCGCACGCGGCGGCCGCCCTGATGGGGAAGCTGCGCGACAGCCAGGCCAAGAAGGGCCCGCTGTCGGACCTGACGGACCAGGAGCGCAAGCTTCTCGAGCTGATCGGCGAGGGCCTGACCAACCGGCAGATCTCCGAGCGGATGTTCCTGGCCGAGAAGACCGTCAAGAACTACGTCTCGCGCCTGCTGACCAAGCTGGGCATGGAGCGGCGCACCCAGGCCGCTGTCCTCGCCACGGAGCTTCGCCAGCAGGGGAACTAAGCGCTCAGGCGATCCGGCTCCAGCAAGACGTCGTCCAGCGACCGGCGCGGCGTCCACGGCACTGGCGCGCCGTGCCCGAGGCGCAGCACGATCTGCGGCCACAGCCCGCCGCCGAGCAGCGTGCGCAGTTCCGCCCGCGCCGCGGGGACCTCGACCGGCTGCGAGATGAACGACGCGTCGAAGCCCGCTGCCGTCGCCGTGAGAAGGACGCGTTGCATCGCTTGACCCGCGCGGATCCGGTCGGCCTTCCGGTCGTCGAACGAACCGATGACCACGACGACGGGCTCGGAGTCGTCGACCCGGCCGCGCCGGCTTGAGCCGAAGTCGCGCAGGATCCAGCCGCCGTCCGCCGAGGGCATCGCGCCGGCGGCGTACTCGGGGACGCCGTCGCGGCTGTCCCGGGAGCGCGCGGTCCAGTGCCGCCACTCGGCGAGGAACGCGGGGTCCGACACCTGGGCCTGGTGGCCCTTGTGCACCAGTTCACGAAGCTGCTCGAGCTGCGTCGGGTCCAGCCGGGGCAGCCAGGCCTGCTCGACCTCGGCGGCGTGGCGCAGCTCGGCGACCACCGCGTCCGGGATGACGGCCGCGTCGAACGGGGTGCGGTTGGTGTGGCGGCGGGGGATGGCGTCGGCCAGCCGGACGAGCCGCTGGTCCGGCTTGCGGGCCGAAAACGGCCGGACCACGGCGAGCAGGGTCGGGTCGTCCCGCCGGGGCAGCAACGTCGTGGCCGGGTGCGCGCCCAGCGCGTGGATCGCCGTGCGCAGGTTGAACAGCGCGGCGCCGCACGAGAGCAGCAGCTCCCGCCGGTCGGCGTCGGCCACCGGCAGCGCGCGGTCCGGATCGGCGTGCAGCTCGAGGCCCGCCGGTGTGCAGCGGAACCGCCACGGCTGGGTGTTGTGCGTCGACGGCGCGAGCACCGCCGCGCCGAGCACGGACTTCACCTGATCGGGGTCGAGCAGGCCGACCGAGGTGATGGGTGGTGTCATGTTTCCCCCTGGCGCCGCAGCGCGGCACACTGTGGTCCTGGAATGCTTCGAATGACGATCTCTCGCTCGGCAAAGCCGCCGAAAGGGGAGAAAGTCACCAGGAGCGAGGCCGGAAAGGGCGGTGTGGTGTGTCCGTGGACGAGGCCGGGCAGCACCGTGAGGACGGCCCGAGGCGGATGGCGGGGACGCTCTCCGGCCTGCGGCTGCGGGAGGTACTGCGTGACCTGCAGGACCGGATCGAGCTGCTGATCGGCACCCGCGACAAGATGGACGGCCTGCTCGACGCGGTGCTGGCCGTCGCGTCCGGGCTGGAGCTGGACGCGACGCTGCGGCGCATCGTGCAGGCCGCGATCGAGCTCGGCGAGGCCAAGTACGGCGCGCTCGGTGTGCTCGCCGAAGACGGGTCCCTGTCGGAGTTCATCTACCTCGGCATCGACGACGAAGCCCGCCGCCTGATCGGTCACCTGCCGGAGGGCCACGGCGTCCTCGGCGTGGTCATCGACGAGGCGAAACCGTTGCGGCTGGAGGAGATTTCGGCCCACCCGGCGTCGGTCGGGTTCCCCGCTCATCACCCGCCGATGCACTCGTTCCTCGGGGTGCCGGTCCGGGTGCGCGACGAGGTGTTCGGCCGGCTGTACCTGACCGAGAAGAAGAACGGCGAGCCGTTCACCGACGACGACGAGGTCGTCGTGCAGGCGCTGGCCGCCGCGGCCGGCATCGCCATCGAGAACGCGCACCTCTACGAGCAGGCGCGGGTGCGGCAGCAGTGGCTGGCCGCGACCAGCGAGGTGACGACCGAGCTGCTGGGCGGCACGGACCCGGCCGAGGCGCTCAACATCATCGCGAGCCGCGCGCTCGAGCTGACCGGCTCCGACGTCACCATGCTGGCCCTGCCGAACTCCGGACGCCTCGACGTCGACGAGGACTGGGGCGACGACGTCGACGACCTCACCGTCACCGTCTGCGCCGGGGCCCGGGCGGCCGAGCTGTCGGGCCTGCACATCGCCCTCGACGGCAGCGTGCCCGGCGCGGTCTACCGGGACCGGACGCCCCGCAGCGTGCCGGAGCTGGCCCTGCGGGAGTTCGGCTTCGGGCCGGCCCTGGTGGTGCCGCTGCGCGCCGGCGACCGCACGACCGGCGTGCTCATCACCGTCCGGGAACCCGGCGCGGGGTCGTTCGAGTCGGCCCAGCTGTCGGTCGTGGCCTCTTTCGCCGACCAGGCCGCGCTGGCCCTGCAGCTGGCGGCGCAGCAGCGGGCCGCCCGTGAGCTGGACGTGCTCGGCGACCGCGACCGGATCGCCCGCGACCTGCACGACCACGTCATCCAGCGGCTGTTCGCGGTCGGCCTGTCGATGCAGAGCACCCAGCGGCGGACGAAGTCGCCGGAGCTGCAGAAGCGGCTCGGGGACAGCATCCAGCAGATGCACGAGATCGTGCAGGAGATCCGGACGGCCATCTTCGACCTGCACGGCGGCGCGGCGGGGGAGACCCGGCTGCGGCACCGCCTGCACGACGCGATCGCCGAGCTCACCGACGACGCGCCGGTGCACCCGACGATCAGCATGTCCGGCCCGATCGACACGGTGCCCACCCAGCTGGCCGAGCACGTCGAGGCTGTGGTGCGCGAAGCGGTCAGCAACGCGGTCCGGCACGCGGAGGCCTCGACGCTGTCGGTGTCGGTCGCGGTCAAGGACGAACAGCTGCGCATCGTCGTGGTCGACGACGGCAAGGGGATCCCCGCCGACGTCTCGCCGAGCGGGCTCGGCAACCTGGGCGAACGCGCGGAGGCGGTGAGCGGCCGGTTCGCCCTCGAGCCCGGTCCCGGGGGCGGTGTGAAGCTGGAGTGGTCCGCGCCGCTGCGCTGAGCGGCTCAGGTACGCCACCTGCCGCCGGCCTCGGCTTCCAGTTCGGTGGTCGCCGCCTCGACCAGCTCCTCCGTGAGGTCCGACATGGCGCGGCCCAGCGCGAGGTAGCCCGCGATCCGCGCGGGTCCGCTCCGGTGGGCGAGGCCGACGCCGGAGAACTCGTGCCCTTCCGGGGTGCGCAGCACGATCTGCGCCCGGGTCCGGTCCGGCCCGTGCTCGACCGCGACGTCGAGGCTCCAGGTTTCCGCAGGCTGGTCCATGTCTCCTCCGCTCCTCCCCGGTCCGCCGACGGTGACAGCGCCGCCGGATGGCGCACAGGGGCTTAGGTCCCCCGGGCGGGCTTCGGTGACGAAGGTCCTCGCGGTTCGGGTAGTCCGGCCGCGTCGCCGAACCCACCGGCCGCGGTCTCCTTGTGGTGCGGCGCCCGTCGCCGCGGGAAGGAGAAACACGATGACTGCCTTGGTGCCGGGTTCACGCCTGGCGTTGCCGAGCATCGCGGCGTGGCTGGACAACCCCTGGCCGTTCGCCGAGCACAACCCCATGCGGATCGAGGAGTCCACAGAGGACGGAAAGTACCTCGTCCGCGCGGAGCTGCCCGGCTTCGACCCGGAGAAGCACATCTCCGTGACGACGCACAACGGTCTGCTGACCATCGCCGCCGAGCGGGAGGCGAAGGAGATCGCGGAGGGCCGCAGCGAGTTCTACTACGGCACCTTCAGCCGCACGGTCAGCCTGCCGGCCGGGGCCGACCCGGCGAAGGTCAAGGCCGCCTACACCGACGGCATCCTCGAGATCTCGATGCCGGTCTCGGACCACCCGCGTGACAAGCACGTGAAGATCCAGGTCACCAAGGACTAGGTGACCATCCCACGGTGGGCGCGGCCCCTTGGCCGGTCGCGCCCACCTTCAGGTGTGCAAGGAGAAACGATGAGCGTGGAGGCGGGCTCCCGGGCCCTGCTCGCCGACGGTGACGTGGTGCTCGTGCGCCCGTTGCACCCGGCCGACACCGCCGAGGTGCTGAGCCTGCACACCCGGCTCACCCAGCAGGACACCTACTTCCGGTTCTTCGGCGCCCGTCCGTCCATGGTGGACAAACTCGCCGCGGACATGACCGCCGAAACCGACCCCGGCCACTACGCCGTGGGCTGTTACCTGCGCGGCGAGCTCGTCGGCGTGGCGAACTACGAACAGCTGAGCGACACCGCCGACGCCGAAGTCGCGCTGGTCGTCGATGCCTCTTTGCGCACCCAGGGCGTCGCGACCCTGCTGATGGAACACCTCGTCTCCCACGCCCGGAAAACCGGCTTGAAGCGCTTCGTCGCCGAGGTGCTCGCCGAGAACTCCAAGGTGCTCCACGTCTTCGCCGACCTCGGCCTGCGGTTCGAGGCGAGCGTCGGCGGCCCCGAGCGCGACGTCGTGATGGTCCTCGAGGAGGACGCCGCCTATCTGGACGCCGTCCTGAAGCGCGACTCCGTCTCCGACGCGGCCAGCCTGGCCCACGTCCTCAAGCCGTCCTCGATCGCTGTGATCGGCGCGGGACGGCGGCCCGGTTCGGTCGGGCACGCGGTCCTGGCCAACCTGGTCGCGTCCGGCTACCCGGGCCCGGTCGAGGTGGTGAACCCGCACGCCGAGGAGATCCTCGGCGTGCCGGCCGTGGCGACTGTCGCGGACTTGGGCCGTACTCCCGAACTCGCCGTGGTCTGCCTGCCCGCGCCCGCCGCCGCGGACGCCGTCGAAGCGTGCGGGAAGCGCGGCGTCCGGGCGATCGTCATCATCTCCTCGGGGCTGACCGGTACCGAGGCCGGGACCCGGGTGCACGCGGCGGTGCGCGAGTACGGCATGCGACTGGTGGGCCCGAACTGCCTGGGGGTCGTCTCCACGGACCCGGACCGGCCCTTCGACCTGACCTTCCTGGGCACGACCGTGCGTCCCGGCAACATCGGCGTGGTGACCCAGTCCGGCGGCGTGGGGATCGCGCTCGCGGAATCCCTCGGCGATCTCGGCCTCGGCATGTCGAGCCTGGTCTCGACCGGCGACAAGTACGACGTCAGCGGCAACGACCTGCTGATGTGGTGGACGGCCGACCGCCGGACCGAAATCGCCGTGCTCTACCTCGAATCGTTCGGCAACCCCCGCAAGTTCAGCCGCGTGGCGCGGCAGCTCGCCCGCACGCGTCCGGTGCTCGCCGTCCGGTCGGGCAGCGGCGACACCGCGCAGCGCGCCGCCGCCTCGCACACCGCCGCCGCGGCGACGCCCGCCGTCACCCGGGACGCGCTGTTCGAGCAGGCCGGGATCATCGCCGTCGACACCGTCGCCGAGCTGGTCGACGTCATCGCCGGGCTGTCCTGGCAGCTGCTGCCGGGCGGCCCGCGGGTGGCCGTGGTCAGCAACGCCGGCGGCGCCGGGGTGCTGGCCGCGGACGCCTGCGAGCGCGAAGGCCTGGTGATGGCGGAGCTGTCCGACGACACCAGGGAGCGCCTCACGAAGTTGCTGCCGCGCGAAGCCGCCGTGCGGAACCCGGTCGACACGACCGCGGCCGTTCCCGCGGAGGTGTTCGCCGACGCCCTGCGCGCCGTGCTCGCCGACGACGGCGTCGACGCCGTGCTCGCGGCGACCGTGCCCACCGCGGTCGGTGACCCGGGCACCGCCCTCGCCACCGTGGTACCGCCCGAGTACAAGACGGTCTTCGCGGTGCGCCCCGGGCAGCGCGCCCGTGTCGCCCCGCTGGTGCCCGGCACCGGCGTGACCGCGTGTTACGACGACCCGGCCGCGGCCGCCGCCGTGCTGGCCCGGCTCGTCCGCTACGAACGGTGGCTGAACCGGCCCGAAACCGACGATTCCCTTGCGCCGCTGGAAGATCTCGACGCGCTACGAGTGTTCGCCACCGGGCGGGAAGGCTGGTTGTCGCCCGCGGACGCGGTCGAATTGCTTCGCCTGGCCGGCATCCCGATGGTGGAGACCACCTACGTCGAAGCGGGCGACTCGATGGACGCCGCGGCCGCCGACCCGGGCACCCCGGTCGTGCTGAAGGCCGACGCCGACGGGCTGCTGCACAAGTCCGCGGGCGGGGGCGTGCTGCTGGACGTGCGCGGCGCCGACCGCATCCTCGACGCGTTCCGCACCTTCCGGGCCCGCTTCGGCTCCGCCCTGCGCGGGGTCACCGTCCAGCCGATGGCCGAGCCCGGCCGCGAGGTGCTGCTCGGCGTGCGGTCGGACCCGGTGTTCGGGCCGCTGGTCGTGTTCGGCCTCGGCGGTGTCGACACCGACCTGATCGCCGACCACGCCGCCCGCCTCGCCCCGCTCACCGGCGCCGACGCCGATCAGCTGCTCGACGGCCTGCGCGCGTCGAAGGCGCTCTGGTCGGGGCAGCTCGACCGCGCGGCCGTGCGGGAGCTGCTGCTGAAGGTCAGCCGGCTCGCCGAGCTGGTGCCCGAGCTCAGCGAGCTGGACCTCAACCCGGTGCGGGTCCGAGCCGATGGCTGCGTGGCGCTCGACGTCCGTGCCCGGTTCGAACGGCCCGTCGCCACCGACCCGTTCCTGCGTCACTTGCGGGACTGAAGCACCGGAGGAAAGCCGTGCGTGTGCTGACCCTGAACCCGGGTTCGTCGAGCATGAAGGTCTCGCTGATCGCCGACGGCGTCGCCGTCGGCTGGACCGCCTGGGACCTGGCCGACCCCGGCGCGGTCGCCCAGGCGATCCGCCGGTGGTCCGACGTGGACGTCGTCGCGGTCCGCTTCGTGCACGGCGGATCGCA
Source organism: Amycolatopsis sp. NBC_00355 (assembly GCF_036104975.1). Taxonomy (GTDB): domain Bacteria; phylum Actinomycetota; class Actinomycetes; order Mycobacteriales; family Pseudonocardiaceae; genus Amycolatopsis. The sequence goes on from NZ_CP107982.1 coordinate 10,259,463, forward strand.
GAAGGTCCCGGCCGTGGTCGACGACGCGCTGCTCGCGAACCTCGAACGGCTCACGTCCCTCGCGCCCAACCACCAGCCGCTGTCGCTGGAGGTGACGCGGGAGGTGCGCCGGCTGCTGCCGGACATCCCGGTGGTGGCCTGCTTCGACACGGCGTTCCACGCCGGCATGCCCGAAGCCGCGTCGCGGTATCCGCTGCCGCGGGCGTGGACCGTGCAGAAACGCTTGCGCCGCTACGGTTTCCACGGCCTGTCGTGCCAGTACGCCTTGCACCGCACCGCCGAGCTGCTCGGCCGGGCGCCCGACGAGCTGCAGCTGGTCTGCGCGCACGTCGGGGCCGGGGTGTCGGTGACGGCGATCCGCGACGGCCACGGCGTCGACACCAGCATGGGCTTCACACCGCTGGAGGGCGCCATGATGGCGACCCGGTCCGGCTCGGTCGACCCGGGCCTGCTGCTGCACGTGATGCAGACCGCGCCGATGAGCCCGGCCGAGATGGCCGACGCCCTGTTCCACCGCTCCGGACTGGCCGGGATGAGCGGCACCAACGGCGACCTGCGCAGCGTGCTGGCCGCGGCGGCCCACGGGAAACGCGACGCCGAAGTCGCCCTGGACGTCTACCGGCACCGGCTCCGCCGCGAGATCGGCGCCGCCGCGACGAGCCTGTCGAGGCTGGACGCCGTGGTGTTCACCGGCGGCGTCGCCGAGTACCAGCCGGAGGTGATCACGTCGGTCCTCGACGGGCTGGGTGTGCTCGGGCTGCGCGCCGGCGGCGTCCCGCACACCGACGTCGACCGGATCGTCACCGCGGCGGACTCGCCGGTGCCCGCCCTGATCGTCCGGCCCCGGGAAGACCTCGAACTCGCGAGTGGCGCCGAAGAAGCGCTCGCCCGACTGGCCGTGAGGTGAGCCATGCACGTCCTCCTGACCGAAGCTTCGTTCGGAGACGCCGATTTCCTCGTCCAGCCCCTGCGCGACACCGGCTGCCTGGTCAGCCGGTGCCACAGCCGCGCCGGGCTCTGCCGGGCCCTCGCGCCGGGCTGCAGCTGCCCGCTCGACGAGTCCTTCGCCCAGCCGGACATGGTCGTCGACGTCCGCGGCCGGGGCCCGGAGCTGACCGCTCGCGAGTACGGTGTGGTCTGCGCGATCCGTGACCACGTGCCGATCGCGCTGGTCTCGCCGGACCCCGACGTGAAGGCGGAGATCCCGGACGGGCTCGAAAACCGGGTCACCGTGATCGACGTCGAGGGGTTGCTCGCCACCTGCCGGGCCGCCTCGAGACACGTCGGCCGATGACCTCCGTGGGGTTCCGCTGGGAACGGTCGTCGAGAGCCGTGCTCGCCGACGCGCTGATGCGGCTGGGCCCGAACCGCTGCGTCGCCGAGGTCCGGCCGGACGCGGTCCTGCTGACCGAGCCGCCCGCCCGGCGCGAGCGGGCGGGGACGGCCGCCCTCCTCGAATGCGGTGCGGCCCTGTCGACGATCTGGACCGTCCTGCGGGTGCTGGGCCTCGAGCCGGAGGTGTCCTTCCCGCAAGACCCGGACCGGCCCGACGTCGCGGCCGTCGTCCGGGTCGGTGACGCGCACAGCGCGTCGGACAGCGAATGGGCGCGGTACGACGCGCTGCGCAAGCTCGGTGAGCCCGGCCACGGCGTGAAGCTGCAGCCGGTCAGCCTCGCCGTCCTGGGCACGCTGGCCGCGGACGACTTCTGGCCGGACACGGCCGTGCGGATCGTCCGCCCGGACTGGGCGCCGACGCTCGCGCACCTCGGCGCCGACGTCACCGGGCACTCGTCGTTGCTGGTCACCACGCCCGGCGACAACCGCCGGCACCACATCCTGGCCGGCGCCGCACTGCACTCGACCCGGCTCGCCGCGGCCACCCGCGGTTTCTCCTCCCGGGTGCTGCCGATCTGGGCGCCCGCGGAGCGGGCCCGGTACGCCGCGGAGGCGTTGCTGCCCGGCGTCCCGCAAGCCGTGCTCCTGGCCGGCCTCGCCACCCCGAAGCGAAGGAACTCCTGACGATGACCATGCACCTGCGAGCGAAGCCCGAGGCCGACGCGGCGCCGGAGGTCGACGCGCGCGAGCCCGTCGCCCTGCTGCTGCGGGACCTGCGCACGGGCGTCACCGGCCTGAGCGCCCGCGAAGCCGCTCGCCGTCTCCAGGTGAGCGGTCCCAACGCGCTGCCGTCCCACCGCGGGGCAACCTGGCCGCTGGCCCTGCTGCGGCAGCTGATCCACCCGCTCGCGCTGCTGCTGTGGGTCGCGGCCGGGCTCGCCTGGTTCGCCGGGACGACCAACCTCGCGATCGCCATCGTCGGCGTCATCCTGCTCAACGGCGTGCTGGCGTTCGTCCAGAAGCAGCAGGCGGAGAAGGCCGTCGAAGCGCTCGGCCGCTACCTGCCCGACCGTGCCTCGGTGCTGCGCGACAGCAGCGTCTGGCACGTGCCCGCGACCGAGATCGTCCCCGGGGACGTCCTGGTCCTGGCCGAGGGCGACCGTGTCCCGGCCGACGCCCGGCTGGTGGAGGGCACCCTCGACGTCGACGCCTCGATGCTGACGGGGGAGTCGGCGCCGGTGACGCGGATGGCCGACGTCCCCGACGACGCTTCCCGGCCACTCGAGTCACCCGTGCTCGTGTTCAGCGGCACGGTGTGCGTCGCCGGCGCCGCGCACGCGGTCGTGCACGCCACCGGGCGGCACACCGAGATCGGCCGGATCGCGTCGCTGTCGGCCCGGGTGGGCCGGGAGGAGAGCCCGCTGGAGCGGCAGGTGCGGCGCGTCGCGTGGCTGATCGCCGGGGTCGCCGTCGTGGTCGGCATCGGGTTCCTGCCGCTGGGCTGGCTCGCCGGGCTGTCGTGGTCGGCCGCGTTCGTGTTCGCGATCGGCCTGCTCGTGGCGAACGTCCCCGAGGGGCTGCTGCCGACGATCACCCTGGCGCTGGCCGCCGGGGTGCGGTCGATGGCCAAGGAAGGCGCGCTCGTCAAGCGGCTCTCGGCGGTCGAGACGCTGGGCTCGACGACGGTGATCTGCACCGACAAGACCGGGACCCTGACCCGCAACGCGATGCACGTCGAGGAGGTCCGGGACGGGCTGGGCTCTCCCGCGGACGACGCGCGTGTGCTGGCCGCGTCGCTCGCCCGGTGCAGCACCGCGGATCTCTCTTCGGAGAGCGGCGATCCGACCGAGCTGGCGTTGCTGGGCTACGCGGCCGGCCACGGCGCCGCGCTCGACCCTCCCGCCCGGGAGGCCGGACGGAGAACCCTGTACTCGTTCGACCCCCGGCTCAAACGGATGTCCACTGTGGACTCCGTCGGTGGATCCCTGTTCGTGGCCACCAAGGGCGCGCCCGAACAGGTCCTACCGCGGTGCGAGTCGGTGCTGGACGTGTCCGGCGCCGAGGTCCCGCTGACGCCCGCGCTGCGGGAGCGGCTCGTCGAGCGCGTCGACGAGATGGCGGGCCGGGCCCTGCGGGTGCTGGCTGTCGCCCGCCGCGGCGTGTCCGCGGTGCCCGGGAGCCGCGAGGAAGCCGAGTCGGATCTGTGCCTGCTGGGTCTGGTGGGGCTCGTCGACCCGCCGCGTCCCGAGGTCGCCGCCGCCGTCGCGAACTGCCATTCGGCGGGGATCACCGTCCACGTCGTGACCGGCGACAACGGCCGGACCGCGGCGGAGATCGCCCGCCGCGTCGGGATCGGCGCCGACCGCGTGATCAGCGGCGACGAGCTGGCCCGGATGCCGGAACCGGCCCTCGACGAGGCGCTCAAAGCCGGCGGCGAGATCGTGTTCGCCCGCGCGGCACCGGAGGACAAGCTGCGCATCGCCGACGCGCTGCGCGACTGCGGCGAGGTCGTGGCGATGACCGGCGACGGCGTCAACGACGCGCCGGCCCTGCGCCGGGCCGACATCGGCGTGGCGATGGGCGTCGGCGGCACGGACGTCGCGAAGGAAGCGGCGACCGTGGTGCTCACCGACGACAACTTCGCGACGATCGTCGCCGGCGTGCGCGAGGGGCGGCGGGTCTTCGACAACGTCCGCAAGTTCGTGCTCTACATCTTCGCGCACGCGGTGCCGGAAGTGCTGCCGTTCCTGCTGTTCGCGGTGTCCGGCGGGATGATCCCGCTGCCGCTGACGGTGCTGCAGATCCTGGCCATCGACCTCGGCACGGAGACGCTGCCGGCGCTGGCGCTGGGCCGCGAACCGGCGGAGCCCGGCCTGATGGCCCGCGGCCCGCGTCGCCGGTCGGAGGGCGTGGTCACGGGCCGGATGCTGCTGCGCGCGTGGGGGATCATGGGCCTGCTGTCGGGGATCCTGGTGCTGGGCGCGTTCTTCGCGGTGCTGTACGCGGCGGGCTGGCACGCGGGCGCGGACGTCACGGCGGGAGCGCCCTTGCACCACGCCTACCTCCAGGCGACGACGGCGAGCTTCGCGGCGATCGTGTTCTGCCAGATCGGTACGGCGTTCGCGTCCCGCACCGAGCGCGTCTCGCTGCGAGCGGTGGGCTTGACGACAAACCGTCTGCTGCTGGGGGGAATCGCGTTCGAGCTGGTCTTCGCGGCGGCATTGATCTACTTGCCGCCGCTGCAGGACATGTTCGGCACGGCCGCGTTGCCGGCCAGGGTGATCGCGCTGATGCTGCCGATGCCGGTGTTGGTGTGGGGCGCGGACGAACTGTTCCGCCGGGCCACCCGCCGGGGCTGAAACGCAGGACGCCGGGGCCGGGGCGTGAGTGTTCAGGAGGTTTCCAGGGCCGGCGACGTCCCGGTCGGCGGTGACGGCGGCACTGTCGACGGATTGTCGACGGCCGGTATCACGATGGTCCCGTCACCAGAGCCGCCGAGAGGCGGGAACCAGGGGGAGACGGTCCGATGTCCAGCAAAGTCCTGCGTGCTTTCGCGGCCGTGGCGGTCGCCGCGGCCGGTGTCGCGTTCGCCGTGGCTCCGGCCGCCGGAGGTGTCGCGAACGCCACCTTCGCGCACGCCCACAACGCGTCCACGTCCACGAACTGGTCCGGGTACGCGCTCACCGGGACCTACACCGCCATGACCGGGCACTGGACCGTGCCGACGGTCTCCGGTTCCGGAAACCACTACTCGTCGCAGTGGGTCGGCATCGACGGGTTCGCCAATGCGAACCTGCTGCAAACCGGTACCGCGGCCTACGTCGAGAACGGCCGGGCGACCTACCACGCTTGGTGGGAGATCCTCCCGGCCGCCGAATCCCGGCTTCCGCTGACGATCCACGGCGGCGACGCGATGACCGCCACGCTGACCAAGAGCCACACCAGCACCGCCTGGCGCATCACGCTCACCGACGACACCACCGGCGAAGCCTTCCGCGGCGCCCTCGACTACGCCGGCCCGGACGCGTCGGTGGAGTGGATCGAGGAAACGCCCACGGTCAACGGTGCCGTGGGCCCGCCGCCGCCGTTCACGACGTTCAGCTTCACCGGCGCCACGGCCAACGGCGCCAACCCCGGCCTCACCGCGAACGACAAGATCACGCTGGTGCAGAACGGCGTCGCCTACTCGACGCCCTCCGATCCCTCCGGCGGCAACTCGTTCTCGGTCTCCTACACCGGGCCGTGACACGCCGGCCCGCAGCCAGTGATGTGGTCCGGTTGTCGAGGTGACCGGACCACATCCGCCCTGACCCTCTTGAACACCCACGACCGGCCCCGGCGGACTCAGACCGAGGCGAGACGGTTCGCCGCCTCCGGGGTGATGACCACCACCGGGCAGCGGGAAAACCTGACGCACTCCCGTCCGACGCTCCCCAGCACCAGGTCCGACACCGCGCCGCCGCGGTGGGTGCCCAGCACCACCAGGTCGGCGTCCGCGGACGCCGTCACCAGTTCCGTCGCCGGGTCGCCGTGGACCGTGCGGGTCTCCACCGTGGCCTCGGACGTCACACCCAGGCCGGCGACGTGGTCCTCCAGGGAGAAGTCGCGCGACGGGACGCGGCCGTGCGGCTGGATCGTGAACGACGCTCCCGGCAGCAGCGCGTCGCGGGGGCGGACGAGGATCGCGCGGACGACGTCGCCGGCGTGCGCGCCCACCTCCAGGGCCCACCTCAGGGCCGCGTCGCCGCGGGGCGAGGCGTCCGTGCCGACGACGAGGACACGACCTGTGGGCGCAACCATGGCTTCCTTCTTTCTCTTGAACGTTCCCCCGATCGTGCGACCGACGGCCGGGCATCGGTAGGGGACGAATTCCGCCGGAGCAAGGGACTTTGTGCTCCGGTGCCACGTCCGGGGACGCGGCGACCATGACTGGAGCGGAGCGCCCGACTCCGCGCCCGGGAGTGACCGCGATGACCGCCACAGCACCGGCAGCACTGACGTCCGAGCAGATCGGCGCGCTCGCCCACGCCGTGAGCCGCGCGCCTTCGGTGCACAACAGCCAGCCGTGGCAGCTGCTCGTCCACGGGACCGAGGTGGATCTGCTCGAGCGCCGGGACGTCGCGCTGCGCCGGCACGATCCGTTCGGCCGGGACCGGCTGCTGTCCTGCGGCGCCGCGCTCACCAACCTCGCGGTCTCCGCGCGGGACTTCGCGCTGTATCACGCGATCGGCCGCCGCCGCAGTCACCGGCACGCCTTCTTCCCCGGCCGCGTGCCGCCGGCGTCCGCGCCGCGCTGGTCGCGGCCGGGGAGACGACCGGGTGCACGTGGTGGCGCCCGCGCACCTGGCCAAGCTCGCCGGGCTGCTCGGCTTCGGCCACCCGCGTGCTCCGCGAAGACCGCGGCTACCAGCGGGAGCCGGCGGTGTGGACGGCTCACACGAGCGTGACCGGCGACGGCGTCCCCGAAGATGGATGGCCCGGCCGGGCTGCAGGCCGTTGCCGCTTACGAACAGCCCGGGCCCCGGTCCCTGCGCCTGCCCGAGGACCTCTTCGTCCACCCGCGGCGGGACGACGCCGGCTGGTGGGACGACGGCCCGTCGATCGTCCTGGCCGGGCCCGAGACGGCCGGGCCGGGACGGGTGCTGGACCACCTCGCCCGGCTCCTGCCCGACGCGCGCAACGCCGTCGTCGTGGCCGGGCAGCGGCTGCCCGGCACGCGATCGGCGGAGCTCGCGGACGGGCAACGGCACGTGAAGATCCGCGGCCGGTACGTGCCGGTACGCGCCGAGATCACCCACTTCGCGGACTTCGGCGAGTACGCGGACGAGGCCGCGGTCCGGGACTGGGCCACCGCCGGGGCGCCGCCCGAGACCGTGTTCTCGTCGAGGGCGAGCCCGACACGGCCCTCGTGACGGCGAAGGCGTTGCACGCCGAGGCGGGCTGGTGCGCGGTCGTGCCCGCCGACGGCGAACGCGTGCCGCTCTGACCGAGGGTCTTTGGTCACCCCGGCTCGTGACGCGCGACCGTCGTCCCGGCGCCGGTCGCGCGGTGATGCTGAAGGGGATCGTCACCCTCCAGAGCCCGGAGCCACCGATGAGCCGACCCCTTCCGACCGTGTTCGACCAGGCCCTCGCCGCGGCCGTGCGCGCGCCGTCCCCGCACAACACCCAGCCGTGGCGGTTCGTCGTGGAAGGGGACGTGATCGAGGTCTGGCTGGACCGGGAGCGCGTCCTGCCGATCGCCGACGCGCACGGGCGGGAAGCCCGGCTGGCGTGCGGCGCGGCCGCGTTCAACCTCGTCATCAGCCTGCGGTCCAACGGCCTCGCGGTGGTGGTGCGGATGCTGCCCGACCCGGCCGAGCCGGACCTGGTGGCCGTCATCCGCCTCGACGGCAACCAGAAGGCCCTCCGGGCCGAACGCCAGCTCGCGGAGGCGGTGTTCCGCCGGCACACCAACCGGCGCCCGTTCCTGGACAAGGACGTGCCGCCCGTGGTGCGCGCCGCGCTGAAGTCCGCGGCACTGCAGGAGGGCGGGCAGGTCGAGTACCTCGACGCGTCGGGCCGGTACTCGACGGTGGCGTCGCTGGTCCGGCAGGCCGAGGCGCTGCAGGCCGGTGACTCGGCGTTCCAGGCGGAGGCGGCGTTCTGGACCCACCGACCACCGGAGAGCCCCGACGGGGTGCCGAAGGTGGCGGCCGGCCCGCCCCCGGACCACCACGGCGTGGTCACGTTGCGCGCGTCGCACGAAGACGAAGACCTGCCGGTTCGCGAATACGAGCAGGAACCGCTTCTCGCCGCGGTACTCACCCGCGACCGGGGGCCGCACGCGGAGGTCCGCGCCGGGATGGCGATGCAGCGGGTGCTGCTCACCGCGACGGCCGAGGGCCTCGCCGCGTCGTTCCTGTCGCAGCCGTTCGAGACGGCGTGGACCCGTGAGTCCCTGGACCACATCTTCACGGGCCTGGGGCAGCCGCACACGTTGCTGCGCATCGGCTACGGCTACCCGACGAGGCTGACGGCCCGGCGCGCGGTCACCGACGTGCTGACCCACCGCACCGCACCGGACGTCACGGCGAACTGACCGGCCGGGTCCGCGGACCCGGCCGGCCGCGGCGGACGTCAGCCCGGTTCGGTGTCGCCCAGACTCCGGAGCGCGTCCTGGAAGGTGACCATGCCGACCACCCGGCCCTCCACCAGCACGGGCAGCGACCGCACGCCCGCGCCGGCCATCCGGCGGGCGAGCGCGGCCACCTCGGCGTCGGGGTGCGCCCCGACACCCGGCGTGCGCATCGCCGCGCCGGCCGTGCGCACCTGCCGGTCGAGCAGCACACCGCTGTCCGGGTCGGCCGGGCCGCGGGTCGCGCACAGGATGTCCACTTCGGACAGCAGACCGAGCAGCCTGCCGTCGCCGTCGATGACCGGCAGCGTCGTGAACCCGCGTCCCGCCATCACTTCGGCGGCTTCTTCGAGGGTCGCCGAGGGCGTTACGGCGACGGTGCGGGTGGTCATGATGTCGCGGGCGCGCATGGTGTTCTCCTGTCCGGTCGCGGAACTCCGACGATGCGGCCCGGACGCCGCGCGGGGACAGGGTCCTAAGTCCTCACCCGGCCATCGGAGGGCCTCGTGATCGGGGCGTACCGGTCCCCGCGCTCCGGGGTCCTACGCCTCTTCGAGCGGACCCCGCGAAAGCCGATCCTGGAAACCGGCAACGTTCCCCGGTCCCGAAAGGCGAAAGTCATGGACACGTCGTCGAACCGCATCGCGAGGATGTGGCACACCGTCCTGCCCCGCCGCGGTTCGGTGGCGCGCCCCTCGGACCGGGTCCAGGGCGCCCTGCTGGCCGTCGCCGTCGTGCTGGCGCTCGCCGTGCTGCCTTTCGCCGCCAGTTTCGGTTCGGAAACCTACGTGCGGCAGCAACAGCAGTCCGCCGAGCAGCTCCGGACCCGCACCCAGGTCGTCGCGACGCTGCTCGCCGACGGGCCGGCGCTCAAGGCGAACACCCGCAGCGGCGTCGCCGGCAGCGGCGAGCCGGCGGACGCGACCTGGACGCTCGCCGACGGCACCTCCCGCGCCGGCAAGGTCGTCGCCGACCAGGGCGCGGTGAAAGGCGACCGGCTTCCCGTCTGGGTGGACGGGAACGGGAACCCGAGCCGGCCGCCGCTGACCGGCGCCGCGGTCGTCATCGAGGCGGTCGTGAGCGCGCTCGGCCTGTGGCTCGGCGCCGCCGGCCTGCTCGCCCTGGCCTGCTACCTGACCGCGCGCACCCTCGACCGCTTCCGCCTCGCCCGCTGGCAGCAGGAGTGGTTCCAGGAACAAGACCGCAAGACCCACTCGTGAAGATGAGGAGAAGGTGATCACCATGACCACGGAACGCGGACGCGACATCGTCGTCGGCGTCGACCATTCGGCGGTCAGCGTCGCCGCCCTGCGCTGGGCGGTCGACGAGGCCGCCACGAGCGGCCGCCGGGTCGTCGCGCTGCGGGCGTGGACGTTCGAGCCGGTCTACGACCTCGGCGCGGCCGTCGCGGGCACACCGCAGGCGGCCGAAGGGATCCAGCGGCGCGAACTCGACGACGTCATCGCGCAGGTGAAGCGGGACAAGCCGCAGGTGGAGATCGAGGGCCGGCTGGTCGAGCACTCGCCGACGGTCGCGCTCGAGGACGCCTCGCGGACCGCCGCGATGATCGTGCTCGGCAGCCACGGCCGCGGCCGCCTGCTGACCATGCTCGTCGGCTCGGTCGCCGAGCACTGCCTGCGCGAGGCGAGCTGCCCGGTCGTCGTCATCCCGGCGCGCACCGTCCCGGAGCCCGAGAAGGCCCACGAAAAGGTCCCCGCTGACCTGGAAGGCACCTACTACCCGGGACCGCTGCTGTGAAGGAGATCCAGATGCCGAGCCGTCGCAAGGTAGGCGGGGTCATGAAGGCCGACGTCCTCACCGTCGCCCCGGACACCCCGTTCAAGGCCATCGCCGTCCAGCTGGCGTCGTGGAACATCAGCGGGGCACCGGTGGTCGACGAAGACCGGCGCGTGCTCGGCGTGGTGTCCCAGGGTGACCTGCTGCAGCACGAGGCCCCGCACGGCCGGCTGGCTTCCCGGCAGGCCAAGCACAAGGCGGACGCGGTGTTCGCCGCCGACCTGATGACCGCGCCCGCGGTCGTCGTGCACGCCGGCGACGACGTCGTCGTGGCCGCCAAACTGCTGGAGGAGCACCACTTCCACCGCCTGCCCGTGGTCGACGGAGACGGCGTGCTCGTCGGCGTCGTGTCGCGGTCCGACCTGCTCCGGGTGTTCCTGCGCACCGACCGGGAGATTCGGGACGAGGTCCGTGACGAGGTCATCCTGCGGGAGATGGCCATGGACCCGGCTTCGCTCTACGTCGCCGTGCACAACGGCATCGTGACGCTCAACGGCGCCGTCGAGCGGGAATCCATGATCCCGGTGCTCGTGGCCCTGATCCGCCGGGTCGACGGCGTCGTCGAGGTGCGCCGGACCCTCACCGCCCGCCTCGACGACCGCGGGGTCTCCCCGGTCCCGCCGGGGCAGGTGGGCGTGCTGAGCAAGCACAAGCCGCACAACTGAACCCCGGTAAGAAGAAGCGGCCACTGTCCGATCCGGACAGTGGCCGCTTCGTCGTCGCTCAGGAGCGGAACAGGGCGACCTTCAGGGCGTTGCTGTCCTGCGGGTGGGCGAAGACGTCGTAGGCCTCGTCCATCTCGTCGAGGCCGAACCGGTGGGTGATGAACCGGCTCGGGTCCAGCCGCCCGGCGGCGAGCATCCGCAGCAGCATCGGTGTGCTGGAGGTGTCCACCAGGCCGGTGGTGATCGTGACGTTGCGGATCCACAGGTCCTCGAGGTGCAGCGTCGCCGGCGCGCCGTGCACGCCGACGTTGGCGACGTGCCCGCCCGGCCGGACAAGTTCTGTGCACAGCTCGAAGGTCTCCGGGATGCCGACCGCCTCGATCACGACGTCCGCACCGAGGCCGCCAGTGGCCTCGGCGACCGCGGTGGCGGCTTCGCCGGGCTGGACGAGCACGTCCGCGCCGAACGACTTCGCGGCGTCCAGGCGGGCGGGTTCCTTGTCCACCACGATGATCGAGCTCGGGCTGAACAACTGCGCGCTGGTGATCGCGGCCAGCCCGATCGGCCCGGCCCCGACGATCGCGACGGTGTCACCCGGCTTGACCGTGCCGTTGCGCACGCCGACCTCGAACGACGTCGGCATGATGTCGGCCAGCATCAGCGCCGACTCGTCGCTCACCCCGGCCGGCAGCACGTAGGTCGAGGTGTCGGCGAACGGGATCCGCGCGAACTCGGCCTGCACGCCGTCGATCCGGTGGCCGAGGATCCAGCCGCCGCCACCGAGGCACTGGCCGTAGGCCGCGACGCGGCAGTACTCACACCGGCCGCAGGCGCTGATGCACGAGACCAGCACCCGGTCGCCGGGCTTCACGGTGGTCACGGCGGAACCGGCTTCGACGATCGTGCCGACCGCCTCGTGGCCGAGGACCCGGCCGCGGTCCACGGTGGGCACGTCACCCTTGAGGATGTGCAGGTCGGTGCCGCAGATGGTGACGGCGTCGATCCGGACGATCGCGTCGGTCGGCGCGGTGATTCCGGGGTCGGCGTGGTCGGTCCAGCTGCGCCGGCCGGGACCGTCGTAGACGAGTGCCTTCATCGGTTTCTCCTCGAGTTGTTTCGGACAGCGCGAAAGGCGCCCGCCGGTTGGCGGGCGCCCGGGGACGCGGGGATCAGCGCAGCCACTTGCGGTCGCCGGTGAGCTCGGCCCACCTGCGGCCGAGGCCCCAGGTGTGTCCGCCGGCCGCGGCGGCCACCAGGATGAGGATCAGCGCGTAGATGATGTGGTAGTCGATGATCGGGTTGGTGGAGTGCGTCGCCTCGCCGGTGCTCATGCTCTGGGCGAACGGCCATTCGGCGGCCCACATCATCAGCATCATGAGCGAGCCGGCGATGGCGCTGAGGCGCAGCCCGACACCCGCGATCACGGCGATCCCGACGCCGGCCAGGCCGAGCATGAACAGCGTGTCGGCCCACCAGGTGCCGGCCCAGGCGTGGAACACGGACTCGAACGGGCCGACGTGCACGCTGCTCAGGAAGCCCTTGGTGGGGGAGCCGCCGCTGATCCAGGCGCCCTTCGACGGGGTCGCGTAACCCAGTCCGAACAGCTTGTCGAGGAACGCCCACAGGAACACGAACCCGGTGACGATCCGCAGGACGGCCAGGATCTTTCCGGCGACCGGGGACCCGGCGACGAAATCGGGGATCGGCGCCGGTTCGGTGGACCGCTGGACGGGACCGGTGTTCTCTTGCGGCTTGATGGACATGGGAAAGCTCCGTTCTTTGTGTGTTGGGAGCAGTCTGTGCCGGTGCCGCAACGGTTTCTGGGGCCGAAGGTCCCCGGCCGGAAGGTCCTTGGGCGCCCGTTCACGGGACCGGGCGGAAAGTCACCCCACCGGAGACGGGCGCTCGCGGGGCCGCGGCGTGGACGGCGGTCCGCTGGGCGCGCGTGCCGCCGCGTCGCTGCGGGTTCAGGCGTGGTGCGCGCCTCGGAAGAACTGCCGGTGGCCTACCGCGCACGCCGGCAGGAGCTTCGAAGAGCGTCACGAACCGGCCGGGGCGCGCGGGCCCGACTCCGAAGGCGTGCTCCGCCCGGAAAAGCCGGGCAGTCGACGGTCACCCGCGGAGAGCACGGTTGCCCAGAACCGCCCGCACACCACCAAAGGCGAGCCGCCGCCGGCGTCGACGGCACCCCGGCGAGCGCGGACGCGATCGCGGTGGCGTCCGGCGAGATGTCCTGCCCGCTTTGCCCGGCGTCGGTCGCGCGCGGCGGCACGCGGCCGGCGGTGAAGTAGGCGATCGGGCCGGCGAAGTTCACCGCGATCGCCAAGGACCACAACCACTTCGGCCCGCGGACCTGATCGGCGGGCCGTCGGCTCAAGTCCCACCACGCACTCGCGGCGAGCGCGACCTGGACGGTACCCGCGACGGCGATCGCGGCGCGTCGCGACGACGGCACGTCACGCCATTCGCGGTGGGTCATGTGCGCTCCTCCTCCCGCGGGAGCCTCCCGGCGGTTCGCTTCGCCGTGCTGAGGCACGAGTGCCCGCCGGGCTCGGTCACCGGCGGGCACCCGAGGCACGGGCTCCCGGTCACGTCAGGGAACGACCGATCAGCTCGACGAGCTCGACCGTGCGGGCGGCGTAGCCCCATTCGTTGTCGTACCAGCCGAAGACCTTCGCCAGGTGCGAGTCGGCCTTCGTCAGGGGCGCGTCGAACACGCACGACGCGGGGTCCCCGATGATGTCGCGGGAGACCAAGGGACCTTCGCTGTAGCGCAGGATTCCCTTGAGATCCCCGTCGGCCGCCTCGGCGAACGCGTGGTTGACCTGCTCGGCCGTCACCGGGCGCTCCAGCTCCACCGTGAGGTCGGTCAAGGAGCCGTCCTCGACCGGAACGCGGACGGCGACCCCGTCGAGCTTGCCGGCCAGTTCCGGCAGCACCAGCCCGATCGCCTTCGCCGCGCCGGTGCTGGTGGGCACCACGTTGACCGCGGCGGACCGCGCGCGGCGCGGGTCCTTGTGCGGCCGGTCGAGCAGCGCCTGGTCGCCGGTGTAGCTGTGGATCGTGGTGAGCATGCCGCGGCGGATACCGAACGTCGCGTGCAGCACCTTCACCATCGGCGCGACGCAGTTGGTGGTGCACGAGGCGTTCGAGACGATGTGGTGCTTCGCGGGGTCGTAGGTGTCCTCGTTGACCCCGAGCACGATCGTCGCGTCGACGCCCTTGCCGGGCGCGGAGATCACGACCTTCCTGGCGCCCGCGGCCAGGTGCGCGCCGGCGGCCTCGCGGGTGCGGAACTTGCCGGTCGACTCGACCACGACGTCGACGCCGTACTCACCCCAGGGCAGCTCGGCGGGGTCGGTCTGCGCGGTGACCTGGATCAGATGGTCGCCCACTCGCAGCGCCTCGCCGGCGCCGCCACGACCGTCTGGCACAGCGCCACCGGCGTCGGCGACCTGGTGGGACCTTCGAGCGCGACCGGGCTGTGGGACGGCGAACCCGGCGTCGAGAAGACCGCCGCTTGGGGCGACCCCGTCCCGCTCGCCGACCTCGCCCGGATCGGCCACGAGACCGGCACGACCGTCAACGACGTCTGCACCGCGCTCGTGGCCGGCGCGCTCGACCGGTACTTCGCGTCGCACGGCACCACGCGCCCCGAGCCGTCCGACCTCGGCTGGCTCATCCCGGTCAGCCTGTCGTCCTTCGACGACGAGCTGCCCGCCGACCTCGGCAACCACTTTTCGCTCGTGCTGGCCCAGCTGCCCCTCGGGCGCCGGAGCTTCGCCGAGCGCCTGGCCGAGGTGCACCGCCGCGTCGCCCGGATCCGCGACTCCTACGAACCCGTGCTGACCTTCGGCGTGCAGTACGTCATCGCGCAGAGCCCGGCGCCGCTGGGCCGGGCCATGAGCCGGTACTTCGCGGGGAAGGGCGTCGGGGTGCTCACCAACGTGCCCGGCCCGCGCGCGGCGATGACCCTGGCCGGCGCGCCGGTCGAGGGCATCGTCGGCTGGGCGCCCTGCAGCGGGCGCCAGGCCATCACGATCTGCATATTCAGCTACGCCGGTCAGGTGCGCTTCGGGTTCGGCACCGATCGCAAGCTGATCCCCGACCCGGACGCTCTGGTCGCCGGGCTCGCCGCGGAGTTCGCGGCGGCCCGGTGAGCCGGTTCACTTCACCGCGTCGCGCAGTGTCAGGACTTCCCGCTCGATCGCCTTGGCCAAGAACCCGGTCTCCGGGACGGTGTCCGCGTCGGCGGTGATCCCGAACGACAGCCGGCCGGCGTAGCTGAGCATCGCCACGCCGGTCCGCACCCGCAGCGCGATCGGGACGTAGGGGTACATCGCGACGATCTCCCGGCCCAGCACGGAAAGCGGCGCGGACGGGCCGCGGACGTTCGTCGTCACGGTGACGACGTTGCGCTGCGGCAGGTGCGCGGCGGCCCGGATCGCCCAGGCGATCGGCGCGAACGGCTCGTGCGCGGCCGACGCGGTGAGCAAGGCGCCCGCGTCGGCCTCCTTGCCCTCCTTGAGGGCGACGAGCCGTTCATGCACGCGGACCAGCCGCTGCACCGGATCGGGGACGTCGACCGGCAGCAACGGCAGCAGCAGCGACACCTCGTTGTCCACTGTGGACCCGGTGCGCACCGACACGGGCACCAGCGTCCGCACGCTGTCCGCGGCGGGGACCTCGCCGCGGTGCAGCAGCAGTTCCCGGTACCCGCCGGTGATCGCGGCGAGCAGCACGTCGTTCACCGTGACGCCGAACCCGACGGCCGACGTCTTGACGTCGGTCAGCGCGACCGACGCGATCGAGTAGCGGCGGTCGTGGCCGAGCGGCCCGGTCAGCGGCGTCGAGGAGGCGGGCATGAGGGCCGAGGTCAGGGCGGCGAGCCCGCGGGCGGCGTCGCTCACGCGGCGGGCCAGCACGTTCGGGTGCAGCAGCTGCTTCGCCAGCAGGCCGGCCTGGTCCCACGGGGTCCGGAGCAGCGTGCCGACCGAGCCGAGCAGCAGCTTCGCGGCACCGGGGTCGACGGCTTCTTCGAACGGAGCCGGCGGCCCGGCGGGCAGGTCCCCGAACAGGATGGTCTGCAGCTCGGTCGCCGCCAGCCCGTCCGCCAGCGCGTGGTGCACCTTGGACAGGATCGCCCAGCGGCCGTCCGGCAGTCCTTCGACGACCCAGAACTCCCACAGCGGCCGGTCACGCTCGAGGCGTTCGCCCATGAGCAGCGCGACGAGGTCGCAGAGGGCCGCTTCGTCGTGCGGTGGCGGGAGGGCGATCCGGCCGAAGTGCGCGGCGGGGTCGAAGGCCGGGTCGTCCACCCAGACCGGCGCCCCGAGGTCGAACGGGACCGTGCGGATCTTCTGGTGGTAGCGCGGGATCGCGTCCAGCCGGCCGGTGACGGCGGCGACGAACTCCTCCTGCGTGGGTGCGGGCCCCTCGACGACGGCCACCGAGGCGATGGCGAGCGACGCGTGGGGGTCCTCGTCCTCGATTTCGAGGAAGGCGGCGTCGAGCGGGCTGAGCCGGTCCATGACGTCCTTTCAGTGCGCGATGTCGACGACCACCCGGCGGATCCGGTCGGGGGCGCCCGGACGACGACCTCGAGCGCGGCACCACCCGGGACGGGCCGGGGGTCGCCCTTCGGGGCGGTGATCTCGACCGGGGCGTAGCGATGGCACGACTACCTCGATCGGGTCAGCGCGTCGCGGCGGCTCTCGTACTCTTCCTGGTCGATCTCCCCGCGCGCGAAGCGCTCGTCGAGGATCCGCCGGGCGGCGTCGTCGGAGGTGGGTGCTTGCCGCCACCGGCGGCCCAGGACCACCGCGACGACGATGACGGCGGTCACCAGGAGCACCATCAGCACGAGCATGCCGAGGCCGCCGGCCCAACCGAGGTTGCCCATGTGGTTCCAGTACGGCATGACGGATTCCCTTCTAGTGGCTCTGGTAGCGGAACTGGTGCTGCGGCGGGGCTTCCAGCGGCTGGAAGACGTCGGCGAGGTCGCGCCGCGGTGTCGCCGGCAGCGGGTCGGCGTTGGCCGGCGCCCAGCCGATGCGCAGCACCATCTGCGGGTACGAGCCGCCGGTGACCTTCTCGGTGACGGACTCGCGGACGTCGGCGATCTCCAGCGGCTCGGTGAGCGGGCACGAGGACAGCCCGAAGGCGGCGGCGGTCAGCAGGACCGCGCTCGTCGCCTCGCCCGCGCGCAGCCGCGACATCCGGTCGTCGGAGGCGGTGCTGAGCACCAGGAGCACGGTCTCGTCGTCCTCGGCCTTGGCGTCGGCCGGCTGGGTCAGCGTCGGGTCGGCGAACGCCCGCGCCCGCAGCGCGCCCGGGGTGTCGTCCGGTGCCGGGGTGTTGCGCGACGGGACGCCGTCGGGCGCGACGTGGCGCCCGCTCCAGGCCGCGAGTTCGGTGCGGTAGGCGGGGTCCCCGGCGTGGCGCCGGGACGCCTCTTCGATCGCGGTCGCGAGGTGGTAGCGGGCCGAGTTCCCGGCCGCCCACAGCACCGTGCCCTCGGGCGCCGCTGCTCGGGCCATCGCTTCGACGTGCCCCCGCGGCACGGTCCACGAGCTGTGGCGGCGCCGGTCGGTGCGTCGTCGCGGGATGGCCGCGGCCATCGCGACCTCGTCCTGGGACGGCTCGTGCTGGTGGAAGGTGACGGCCGCGAGGTGGTCCGGTTCGTCCGGGTTGGGCAGCCGGTGCACCTCGGCGGTCCAGCCGAGGGCGGCGAAGCCGACACGGAGGTGGTGCAACGCCGCGCCGCAACTGAGCAGCAGGTCACGCCCGTCCGGGTCGGTTTCGCGCAGCTGACGGGCCGGATCGGCGTAGAGGTGCAGCGAGCTGTGGCCGATTCGCCAGAACCACGGCTGGGAGTTGTGCACGGACGGCGCGCGGACCGCCATCGCCACCGCGGTCTTCACCGTGAACTCGTCCGGGAACCCTCGGTCCATCATCGGCCTGCCTCGCGATCGGTGTCGGGTTGCTCTGGCTGTTCGACCCTCGCACCGGCGCCGTCCGCACCGGGAGGGCCGGAGTGCCTCTGGGCGGGGGACTTTCGGTGCTCGGGCGCCAGACACCCCACCGCCCGGGCGATCGACTCCCGCGGGGTCCCGGTGGTGGTCAGCGGGTGCGCCTCGGGCCACGGGTCGGCGTCGGCGGCCAGCCGGTGCGCGATCTCCGGGGTGGCGTCCGACAGCGCGGCCCGCCGGGTCTCGATCCGTTGCGCCGCAACGGCTTCCGGCACCTCGCAGCACACGGCCACGACCGGGCTGGTCGCGAGCTCCGCGACGTCGGCGGCGAGCCGGCGGTGCCGGGCGAAGGACCACGACGCGTCCAGCACGACGGTCTCGCCCAGCGCCAGCAGCACGCCCGCGCGGCGCACGAGCTCGGCGTAGGTCGTTTCCGTGTGGGTGTCGGCGTAGAGGCCCTGCCGGTAGGGCTCGGCGGATCGCGGTGCCGGGTCGAGCCCGGCGAGTTCCTTGCGCAGCCGGTCCGACTGCAGCAGCGTGGCGCCGAGCCAGTCGGCCAGCCCGCCGGCGATCGTGGACTTGCCGGTGCCGGGCGCGCCGCCGACGAGGACCAGCCGGACCCGGCCGA
Source organism: Amycolatopsis sp. NBC_00355 (assembly GCF_036104975.1). GTDB lineage: Bacteria > Actinomycetota > Actinomycetes > Mycobacteriales > Pseudonocardiaceae > Amycolatopsis. Next base: position 10,277,975 of record NZ_CP107982.1, read on the forward strand.
GCCGCAGGTGCCGCAACGCGATACCGGCGTACTCGCGAGCCAGCTCGGCGGCCTCGGCGTCACCTTGGGCGGAGCGCAGGCAGGCGACCTTGACCCGGACGAACGCGCGGTAGGCCAGGTAGTGGTGCAGCAGCGCCGGGGGAGCGGGGTCGCCGGCGAACTCGCGGTAGTCGGCCACGAGCTGGTCGGCCAGTTCCGGGGCGCCGAGACGTTCGAGGTCCATCGCGAGGAAGGCGACGTCGTCGAGCACGTCGACGTGGCGCAGGTGGTCGTCGAACTCCAGGCAGTCGAGCACGCGCGGGCCGTCGTCGAGGCAGAAGATGTCGTCGGCCAGCAGGTCACCGTGCCCGTCGACGACGTGCCCCTCGGCGATCCGCCGGTCGAACAAAGCCTTCCGGCCGGCGAGGAAGTCCTCGGCCAGCGCTTCGATCTCGATCGCCGTGGCCGCGTCGAGCACCGTGCCGTGGAAGGGCCGGACCTGCTCGAAGCTGTCGCGCCAGCGGGCCCGGACGGCGTCGCGGGTCTCGTCGGCGTCGATCGCGGGCCCGCGGTCGGCACGGGCGTGGAAGCCGGCGAGCTGCCGGGCCAGCCGCCGGATCGTCGTGTGCAGAGGCACGCCTCGCCGGACGAGCGTGGAGAGGCGGCGGTCCTCCGGCATCCGGCGCATGACGATCAGGTGGTCGCACACGACGCCGTCGGGTCCGGTGACGTCGGAGACGCCGAGGTAGACGTCGGGCGCGAGCCGCCGGTTGAGTTCCACCTCGCGGTGGCACACGCGTTCCCGGGTCTCGCGCGCGGAGAAGTCGAGAAAACCGAGGTCGACCGGCTTCTTGAGCTTGTAGGCGAGGTCTCCGAGGAGGAAGACGACGCCGATGTGGGTCTCGTGCACAGCGGCCCAAGGTGCGTCCATGCTCCGAGGATCTGCCGCCGGCCGAGCGCGGCGAAGGGCGTTAGGTCCCCGGCTTCGCGGCGGAAGTCACGTGACCCGCTCGGCGACGATCGACGGCACGCTGGTCCGCACCATCGTGATCATCGCCGGCTGCGCGGTGCCGGCCCTGCTGCTGGGCGCGGCCACCTTGCGCCGGCGCACGCCTTGAACCCCGGGGACCAAAGTCCCTCGCCGAGGGGACGAAGGCCGACAGCGCGTTCCGGCCGCCACAGCTAGCGTCGGGAGACGGCCGGCCCGCACCGACGTGAAGGCCGGCCGGACCGGACCGACGGGAAGGTGATTCCCCTGCTGACCGGAATCGACCGTGAACACGGACTGCTGCGCGGGCTGACCGGCTACCTCACCGCGGTCGGCGCCGCGGTGGGGGTGGGCGACGAGTCCTGCACGCTGGACGTCGACGTGCCCGTGTCGGCCTACATCGCCCTCGACGGACGGCTGACCCGCTACCCGGGCCGGGACGTCGCGCTCCTGTGGGACGAGCGGCACGGGTGGTCGTTCGGGATGGAGACCCACTCCGGCGAGGACCTGCTGGTGCTCGCCTACCTCGGGGGCGAGCTCGTCCCCGAGCCGCCCCGCGTCCGCGGGTTCGTGGCCGCGGCCCGGTCGTTCGGCGGCCCGTTCGCCGCTCCTGTTCCGCCTGACCTGCGTGACGGCGGAGGCGGCCTGCTTTCCCGCTTGGCGCGGTACCGCCGGGACTCGTGGACGACCGGCGCGTCGTTCCTGCACCAGGTGGGCTGACCGTTCGTCCACAGTGGAGGGAACGTGATGACCGAGGACTGGACGAAGGCCGAGACCGAAGTGCTGGCGCGGTCGCTGATGAGCGCGCCGTCGGTGCACAACCTCCAGCCGTGGCTGCTCGACGTCGGCCCGGACGAGCTCCTGGTGCGCGAGCGCACCGAACTGCGCCTGCCGCACCACGACCCGCTCGGCCGCGACCGCGCCGCGTCGTGCGGCGCCGCTGTCGCCAACCTCGAGATCGCCGTCCGGACCCTCGGCCGGGCCGCGGACGTCGAGTTCCTGCCCGACCCGGCCCGCCCGGACGTCGTGGCCCGCATCGCCGCCACGGCCGCCTCGCCGCCGACCGGCGCGGAACTGCACCGCTACGGCGCGATCGCCCGCCGGGCCAGCCATCGCGCCCCCTTCGAGGACGCCCCGGTCCCGGCCGCCGCGCTGCGGCGGATCGGCGAAACGGGGGCGGCGCCGGGCGTCGAGGCCCGGCTGGTCAGCCCCGGCCGGGAGGTCGCGCAGGTGGCGCGCGTTCTGCGCTTCGCCGCGGAGCAGTACCGGAGCGACGGCGGCTACCAGCGGGAGCTGTCCCTGTGGACGATCCGCGACGAACGGTCCCACCGGTACGGCGTGGGCTTGCCCGCCAGCCGGGTCCCGGCCGGGTCGGTCCCGTGGGCCGGCCTGGTTCGCAGCGCCACGGAACTCCCCGAACCCGCCGACGTCGAAGCGCGGCTGGCCACGGAGTCCCTGTTCGTCTTCGTCACCGCCGACGACACGCGCCTCGACCACATCCGGGCCGGGTACGCGATGGAGCGGGCCTGGCTGACCGCTGTCGACGTCGGGCTGTCGGCCGCCGTGCTCACGCAGCCACTGCACCTCGAACCGGCCCGTTCCGCTCTGTGCGTGGACCTGACGCTGAGCGGGTTCCCGCAGGTCCTCATGCGTGTCGGCTACAGCACCGACATCGACCCGGCCGGACCGCGCCGGGCGGTCGAAGAGGTCGTGCGCCGGCCTTGAACGCCGGGGACCGATTGCCCCCTACCGCGGTACCTAGTGCCCTCCAACGCGGTCCCCTTTTCGGCGATCCTGATAGCACCCGGCGTTCGGGGCGAACAGGGAGGCGGAAGCGATGCTCACGTCCACGCGGTTCAGCAGAATGCAGCACACGCTTCTGCCGGGCCGCGACACGGTGGCCCGGCGTCCGGACCGGATCCAGGCCGCACTGCGGCACCTGCTGCTCCTGCTGTCGCTCGCGGCCGCGGCGGGCGCGGTCCTGCTCGGGATCGGGATGCACGCGAGTGAGACGGCCCGGTCCGGTGAGCAGGCGGCCTCGCGCTATGCCACGACGGCGGTGCTGCTGAGCGACGGGCCCGCGCCCGGCACGGTCGGCCGCAGCGGCACGGTGGGGGAGCCCGGGCCGGCGAGGGCGACCTGGGTGACGCGCGAGGGCCAACGGCACACCGGCGAGGTCGACGCCCTGGCGGGAACGGTGGCGGGCAGCGTGGTGCCGATCTGGCTGGACGCCGCGGGAGCGCCGGTCGAGCGTCCCCTCACCCCGTTCGCGGCGGCCGTCGACGCGGCGGCGATCGCGGCGGGCAGCTGCGCGGCGGTGATTTTCCTTCTGTGGCTGACCTATCGCGGTGCGGTCCTCCTGCTGGACCGGGTCCGTCTTGCCGCCTGGCAGCAGGAATGGCTCCACGTAAGCCGTCCCCGGCGGGATGACCGAAGTCCCGCCGGTTCGTGACCGGTGACCGCAGCGGTCGTGCTCGACTCCGCCGTCCTCAAAGGAGTGAGCGTGAAGGCAGCCGTCGTCACCGACTTCTCGTCCCCGCCGCAACTGCGGGAGGTCCCGTCCCGGAGCCCGGCCCGCGGCAGCCGCCGGTGCGGCTGGAGACCTGCGGGATCTGCCACCCGGACACCCACGACGGACCACACCGGGGACAAGGGCCGTCAGCCGGTCGCGTCGGTTCCGTTCCCCATCGGGCAGTGCGGCGCGAAATGACGCGCCGTTTTGTTGCGGAGAGTGGCGATCACCGTTCTCGTCCAGGGCCGGTGCCCCCTGATTACCGTGACGCGCCAGCTCTTCCCGACGAAAGGACCTCCATGTCCCAGGACCTCCTCGAGCGCAAGTGGTCGAACTTCTTCCGGCACTTCGACGCCGACGGCAACGGCTTCATCGAGCACGAGGACTTCGTACAGCGTGGCGCGCAGGTGGCCGCGGCGTTCGGGTACGCCACCGAGACGCCCGCGGCGCAGGCCGTCACCTCGGGCTTCCAGCGGGTCTGGGAATCCTTGGTGGGCAACCTCGACACCGATGGCGACGGGCGGGTGTCGCGCGAGGAGTTCACCGGCGGCATGACGGTGTTCGCCGACGAGGACCGCTACCAGGACCTGTTCCAGCCGGCGATCGACGCCCTGCTGGCGATGGGTGACGCCGACGGCGACGGGCAGCTGAGCCGGCCGGAGTGGGTGCGCCTGCAGGTCGGCTACGGCACCCCGGAGACCGATGCGGAGTACACGTTCGGCCTGCTCGACACCGACGGCAGCGGTTACCTCTCGCGCGACGAGATCTCGGCCGCCACCCGGCAGTACTTCACCAGCACCGACGCCGAGGCGCCGGGCAACAGCCTGTACGGCCCGCTCGCCTGACGAACTGAGGTAGCGCCGACCCCCTCGGCGGCCGGCGCTACCTCAGCGAGACACGTGTCTTCCGGGTGGCCGCCCCGGCGGTCGCGGCCGTCATTTCCCGGTCTCCGAGCCGGACGCCGAGCTCGTCGGCGAGATGTCCTCGCGGATGTGGTGTCGTCGCCCGCGGCCGGCCGGCCTGCACGCGGAAGCTGATGATGCTGGGCTTGGCTACGGTCGTTCCGTCTGGGAGCCGGTGTCAGCTCTGCGGTCCGGGGTCGGCTTCCAGGGTGAACCACACGGTGGTGCCTTCGCCGGGAACCGAGTCCAGCCAGAGACGGCCGCCGTGGCGCTGGACGATGCGGTCGACGATCGCGAGGCCCGCGCCGTGGCCGCCGCCGTAGGCGTCGCGGGCGTGCAGGCGGCGGAACAGGCGCAGGACGTCCTGCTGGTGGACCTCGGGGATGCCGATTCCGTTGTCCCGCACGAACACCGCGGGCGCGCGGTCGGTGTCCGCGGGGCGCAGCCCGACTTCGACCGTGCGTGGGTTCCCGGCGCGTGCGTACTTCGCCGCGTTCACCAGGAGGTTGACCAGGATCTCTTCGAGCCGGGCGGGATCGGCGTCCACCGTGACGCCGGCGTCGGGCAACGTCGGCCGGACGTCGTTTTCCGCCAGCCGGGCGCCGGCGATCTCCAGTGCGCGGGTGGTCGCGGTGCGCAGGCTGACCGGTTCCCGCCGCAGGTCGGCCTGGCCGAGCTGGGCGAAGTGCAGCAGGGAGTTGACGAGCTCGTCCATCCGGTTGGCCAGGCTTTCGACGGTCTCCAGCCGGCGCAGGGTGGTCGCGTCGAGGGTTTCGCCGGCGTCCTCGCCGATGAAGGCGACGGTCGCGGCGATGCCGCGCAGCGGTTCCTTCATCTCGTGCGCCGCGGCGTGGGCGAAGGTGTCGAGGTCCTGGTTGGCCCGCCGCAGCTGGGTGTTCAGCCCGGCGAGGTGGGCTGCCTGCCGCAGGGTGATCGTGGTCATGGCCCGGCCCAGGTCCGCCGCGACGGCCTCGTCGGCGGCGGTCCACGGCAGGCTGCGTCCGCGGACCACGGCCTGGTAGACGGCGGACGAGCCGCGCGGGGTGAGCCGTTCGCCGTGCGGGCCGAGCTGCACCGGCTGGGCGGGGTCGGCGGCCCAGGTCCGGTCGGCGCGGCGTTCGCGCCGGGTCCAGGCGACCAGATCACCGTCACCGAGGGCCAGCACCAGCACCCCGCTCAGGTCGTCGGCGTGCTGGGCGAGCGCGGGCGCGTGCTCGGTCAGGCACTCGCTGGCCCAGACCGCACCCGCGGTGAGGTCCGGCAGCGCCGGCCACAACGCCGCCAGCGCGGCCGGCGCGACCTCGCCGGCCATGGTCGAGGCGACGCCGTCGAGCCGGAGCACGACGGCGTCGGAGCGGACCAGCTCGGCGAGCAACCCGCCGCTGCCGGGCAGGGACTGCGCGGGATCCGTCTCGAGCGTGCTGACCAGCTCGGACAGCGCCGTCCGAGTCTCCTGGCGCGCACGGGCCGTCTCGGCCTCCTGCAGCGCCGCGAGCTGCAGCGAAAGGGTGACGCCGAAGAACTCGCACGCCGCGCGCACTTCCGGATCCAGCCGCCGGGGTGCCATGCCGTGGCAGGCGATCAGGCCCCACAGGGCGCCTTCGTGCAGCAGGGACACCGACATCGACGAGCCCACGCCGATGTTGCGCAGGTACTCGAGGTGGAACGACGACACGGTGCGCAACGTCGAGTCGGACAGGTCCAGCGGCTCGCTGCTGCCGGGCAGGGCCTGCGGGTGGAGGGCGGAGGTCGCGTCGTCGACGTCGTTGATCACCCGGATCCAGTTGCGTTCGTAGAGCCGGCGCGCCTGGGGCGGGATGTCGGTGGCCGGGAACCACAGCCCGACCCACGGCTCCAGGCCGTCCGCGATGGCCTCGGCGATCACTTCGCCGGGTCCGGCCCGGCCTTCGAAGCGGTAGGCGACGACCCGGTCGTAGCCGGTGATCGCGCGGATCTCGGCGACGGCGGCCGCGCAGACGTCGACCACCGTGCGGCCGTGCTGCAGCCGGGTCAGTGCGGTGCGCACCGAGGGGTAGAACTGCGAGAACCGGAACGGCCGGTGCGTGGTCGCGGGCTCCAGTTCCAGGACGAGCCGGCCGTCGGCGCGGTAGACGGTGACGTCGAACTCCGGCCCGTCCTCGGGGACGCGCAGGGCGAGCAGGCCGCGGTCGCCGGTCGGGGCGTCGAGGGTCTGGCGGACCGCGGCGACGCCGTCTTCGCCGAGCAGGTCCGCGACCGGCGTGCCGATCAGCTCCTCGGGGGTGCGGCCGAGCAGCCGGGTGGTGGTGGAGCTGGCGACCTCGACGCGGCCGTCGTCGGCCACGGCCAGCAGGGCGCCGTAGGACTGGATGCCGCCGAGCCGGTGGATCGGCTCGGTCACGCACACGGAGAAGTCGAACGCCGGTCCGGCCGCGGCTTCCGCCGCCCGGTCGCGCTCGGCGGGGTCGAACGCCGCGCCGGTGTCGGTCATGCCACTCCTCGTGCTGTGCGTGCGGTCGTGTCCGGCCACGGCCGAAGCCGAACCTTACAGTGGGCGTCGTCGCGAACGCGGCACCTCGACGAGCGGAGCGGTACGACGTGTCCACCACCCCCCACGACCCGTGGACGGCCCGGCTGCACGCCCTGTGGCGGGCCGCGTTCGAGGCCGTGACCACCAGGGGCCTGTCCGACGAGCTCTACTCGGGCCTGCTCACGCTGCCGGCGGTCCGCGCGGTGCTCGGGGCCCGCCTGGCCGCCGACGGGATCGCGTCGGTGACGCGCTGGGCCGACCACGACGGGCTTCGCACCCAGCCCGCCGGCCTGGTGGCGGACGTGTGGGCCTGGCGGGCGGGCCGGTCGCCGGCCGGAGTGCCGGTCGTCGGGGAGCACTCACTCGCCGAGGTGGCCGAGGCCGCCCCGGCGTTGGCCGAGCGGCTGCGGGCGGCCGGGGCGACGGAGTTCCTGGTCCTGGACTTCGGGGTCGCGGCGGGGGAGCGGGGCCTGCTGGGGCTGGGCACGTCCGCTGGCCTGCCCGCGGACACGTCCGTCGTCGCCGCGCTGCACCAGGTCGCCGAGGTCGTCGTGGCCACCGACCAGCACGCCAGCCAGCTGCGCGAGCTGGACGACCTGCAGGCCCAGGACGCGATCCTCGCCGAAGCGTCGCTGCAGATGGGCGCCTCCCTCGACATCGACGACACGCTGCGTGCCGTGGTCCGGATCGCGGTGCCCGGCCTCGCCGACGGCGCGGCGATCCACGTCCACCGCGACGGGCGGATGGTGCCGATCGCCCTCGCCCACGTCGACGCCCACCGCGAGCCGACCCTGGCCGCGTCCCTGCGGGCCGGGCAGTGGGCGGGCGAGCAGGTCGTCCGGGGCACGGACCCGGCGTCCTGGGACGAGCACCCGCGACCCTCGGGCCTGCCGGAGGAGGCCAGGCTGCCGCAGATGACGATCAGCGTGCTGCGGGCCCACGGCCGCGACGTCGGCCTGCTGACGTTCTTCCACCGCGAAGGCTCGCGGCGCCGCCCCGATCGGACCTTCCTGCGCAACCTGGCCGGGCGGGCGGCCTTGGCGATCGACAACGCCACGCTCTACGAGCGGCGGCGCCGTGACGTCCTTTCCCTGCAGCAGCACCTGCTGCCCGCGGTGCTGCCGGACGTGCCGGGACTGGAGTTCGCCGCCACCTACAACGTCGCCGACCACAGTCTGGAGGTCGGCGGCGACTTCTACGGCCTGGTCCCGCAGCCCGACGGCCGCGCCACCGCGCTGATCGGGGACGTCTGCGGCCGCGGGGCGCCCGCGGCCGCGCTGACCGGCCTGGCCCGCCACACCCTGGAGACGGCGCTGGAGGAGGGCAGTTCCGCCGAGCACGCGCTGGTGGGGCTCAACGCGAAGCTGCTGCGCCACGACGTCAGCCGGTTCCTCACCCTCGCGACGGCGACCTTCGAGCCCGCGGAGCCGTCCGGCGTCGGGCTGACCCTGCTCACCGCCGGGCACCCACCACCGCTGGTGCTGCGGCGGGACGGGACCGTGGGGCAGCCGCCGTGCTCGGGACGGCTGGTCGGCGTCCTGCCGGAGCTGCGGCTGCGGGCGGCGACCGAGCGGCTCACCCCGGGGGACACGCTGGTGCTCTACACCGACGGGCTCACCGAGGCCCGGGACGACGCGGGCCGGTTCTTCGAGGCGGACCTCGCGCCGACGCTGGCCGGGCTGCGCGGCCTGCCGCTGCCGGAGCTGCTCGAAGCCCTCGTCACCGGCGGCGGCCGGTTCCAGGTCGGCGACGACGCCGCGGTCCTGGCGATCCGGCACACGGGAGCGGCGGCATGACCCCCGACGAGCGGCTCGTCCTGGTGGTCGAGGACAGCGCCGAAGACCGCGAAGCCATCCAGCGCGCGCTGACCCGCACCCACCCGGAGCTGGAACTGGAGTTCGCCCCGGACGGCGACGCGGCGATCGCGCGTCTCACCGACCCCGGCCCCGACCGGCCCGGGCTCCTGTTGCTGGACCTCAACCTGCCGGGCCGCGACGGCTACCAGGTCCTGGCCGACCTGCGCGCGAACCCGGACCTGGCCGGGCTGACGATCATCGTCTTCACGTCGTCGACCACGTCGGCCGACATCGAACGCTGCTACGCCCTCGGGGCGGACAGCTACGTCTACAAGCCGGTCAACTTCCACCTCTTCCGGACCGTCCTGCAGGGCGCGGTCGACTACTGGCAGGCCGGTACGGGCTGACGTCCGCCGGTCATCCCCGCACCCGTCCGGATGCCGTCACCGCCGACGCCGGCAATCCGGACGGGTTCACGCTCCGAATGACCTGGGGGACGGCCCTGCGACAGGTGACGGAGTGAGGTGGGCGGATGGGCACACGCGGCCCCTCGTCGAACCGGTCCACCACGCCCGGCGTCGCGGCGGACGTCCTCAGGCTCCGATCCGCACCCGAGCTGGCGGGCACCGACGAGGCGGAACGGGCTTTCGCGCCGGCGTTGGCCGTGCCGCCCGGCACCGCCGTCGTGCTGGACCTGTCGGCGGTGACGTTCCTGACGCCGGAAGCCGTGGTCCCGCTGCTGGCTCTCGTCGAACGGTGTGCCGCGGATGGCAAGGCCCTGCTGATCGTGGCTTCGACCTACGTGCGGCGGAAATTGGTCTTGCTGGGCCTGGATTCCTTCGTTCCCTTGCAGCCGCCCGGCCGACGATCTCCGTGATCGCGCCGAACGTGGTACGCGGGCGTTCCGGGTGGGATACCGTCGCCGCATGATCGACACTCGACGACCTGGTGATCGGCCTGCCGGAGGTACGGCGATCGCCGCGCTGGTCCTGGCTCTGGTGTGTGCTCTGTGGACGTTGTGGGGGATCGGGCAGAACCTGTACCTGCTCGTCGCGGTTCCCGATCAAGCGTTCGATTGGGCGTTGGTCGTGTACGCGTTCTTCTGCGCCGTCGAGCTCGGCGTGCTGGGGCTGGGTGCCGGATTGCTGGTGGCGCGCCGGGGTGCGGGACGGTGGCTGATCCTGGCCGGCGGGGTGCTGGTCGCGGTCCAGGCGGCGGTGAGCGTGCTGATCTTCTTCATCCTCAACGGCGGGTTCGACTGGGATGCGAGGGGCGCGGTCACGTTCCTCGTGTTCGGGCCGGTGATGGTGCTCCCGGCGGTGGCTGCCGCGGTGCTGGCCGCGCTGCCGAGCACGGGCCGCTGGTGCGCGAGCCGTTCCCTCCCGGTCCCGCACCCGGCGACGGCGCCGCAGCAGCGGACGTGGTGATCCCCCGCGATGCGGCTACGGGGTGGCGCCGGTGGTGATCACGCTGGTGCGGGGCCCGGCCGGCTCGAGGCCCGTGAACGGCGCAGATCGTCGTGATCTCCGAACCCGGACCGAGAGCGTGTCGATCCGTGTTCAGAGATCGCGAGAGCGGGGTATTCGCGGTTCTGAGTCCCTCCGTGCTTGGCGGGATTCGTCGATGGCGTCGGTTCAGCAGCGAGCCGGCGCCATCGTCGTGTCATCCGCCGCTGCTGCGGCGGGACTTCAGGCCGTCTCGGGTGTGGCGTCCGCCGCGGTGGAGCGGGTGAGCCGGCGCACGGCTGTCTCGACGTCCGGCATGATCTTGATGTCGCGGTCCAGCTGCAGCAGGGTCAACGGTCGCAGCACCACGTACTGGCTGGTGGCCACCAGCAGCTGCCGGCCGTCGCCGGTGATCCGCCGTCCGGCGGCCAGCAGCTGCCCGAGGACGCACGAGCCGCAGAACGTCACCTCGGTCAGATCGACCACGACCGGTTTGGCCGCGGCATCGGCCAGCGCCAGGCTCGCGCCGAGCAGCGGGTCCGCGGCCAGGTCCAGCTCGCCGCGCGCGTGGATGATCACCACTTCACCGCGGTCGACGGTGTCGATGCTGAACGCGGGACTGCCGGGGACGGGTAGTCCAGACGAGAAGGGCATAAGAGGGTCAACTCCAGAACAGCAGGTCAGTTCCGTGCGCCCGGCCCGTGAGGCGGAGCCGGCGCCGCATCCGGCGGACTGAGAAGCTGGCTGTTGAACCTCTCCACGACGAATCTTACGCGCCGGTACCGACATTTCCGTGATGATGTCCCGGCTCATCGCGGCCGCGCACCTGATTGTGACCTACTGGTTCCGGAGAGTGCGCAAGCCGAGCCCTTATTCCACAGTGGACTCCCCGGCGAGGCCGAGACGATCGTGGTGCGGGAGAACGGAAAGCGACCAGGTGCTCAGGGCCGGTCCGGGGCGGCCAGGGCCGCGGCGACGAAGTCCTGGGCGACGTCGCGCAGCTTCACGTTCTGTTCTTGTGATGCCTTGACGAGCAGGGCGAAGGCGTCGTCGGAAGGGATGCGGTGCAGGGCCATCAGGATGCCCTTCGCCTGGTCGATCACCGCGCGGGAGGTCAGTGCGGCGCGCAGCTGTTCCATCGTTTCGCGGGCGGTCTGGTGCCGGCGGGTGCTGCGCAGGGCCGCTTCGGCGGCGGTGGTGTAGAGCTCCAGCAGGGCTCCGTCGAGGGTGCTGAAGCTGTTTCCGCCGGTGTCGTACAGGTTGAGCGAGCCGTGGTATTCGTGGTCGATGAACAAAGGGGCGGAGAGGTAGCCGAGCACCGCGGATTCGGCCGCGGCCGCAGCGAACTCGGGCCACCGCTGTGCCGCTTCGGCGACTTTGACCCGCTGGAGTTCGCCGGTCCGGGCGGCTTCGAGGCAGGGGCCTTGCCCGGTGTCGTACTGGGCTTGGTCGATGCGGTACGCGCTGTCGCCGGTGGCTGTCGCCGTGTAGGGGGTGCCGTCGCGTAGCAGGGTGATGCTGGCGAGTTCCGAGTCCGGAACGGTGTGTACGACTTGCTGGCATACCCGTTGCAGGACGACCGGCAGTTCCTCTTCCTCTTGGAAGGTGCCGGCCAGGCGGTCCAGTGCGGTGGTGACGTCGTCCACTCGCCGTGCGGCGTCCCGCTCGTCAAGCAGGTTCTCGTCCATGCGGTGCTCCTTCGGGGCGATGCGTCCGGCGTCGCGGTGATCGGGGTGCGAGGGCGCCGAAGACCAGGTCGTGGGCAGGCTTCCTGAAGGTGACAGTAGGCGTCGCCGCGCGGCCCGGCAGCGCTGGAGCTGACTCGTTGCCGTGGAGGTGCCCTGATCTCATCGGCTTCCGCGCGCGGACTCATGCCGGCGCTCACCGACGGAGGTCCACCATCGTCACCCTGCGGTCGTCGTCCAGCGAGCTGCCGCCCGATGTCGCGGCCGGCGCGTGGGCGACGTGGTGCTCCGAACCTGCCGGTGTTCCGGCACCTTCGACGGGACAGCTCCCCGAACTCCGGGGGAGCTGTGGGCTCCCCCGGAGACGTGGTCACCAGTGCAGGCCGGGCAGCTCGGCGATCCGCACCAGGTCCGTCTCGGACAACGGCGGGGTGGGGCGGGTCCGGGTGTCGGCGCCCGTCCCGGCGTCGTCGGAGGTGCGGATGGTGATCGACGTGCCGTCGGCGGCCTTGGCGCCGAGCGCCAAAACGGTCACCCCGCCCGGCGACCGAGTCGTGGTCAACGTGGCTTTGCGCCCGCCGTCCAGGTCGATCGGCTCGCAGCCCGGCTGGTCGCCGCACGTCACCGCGCCGTCGGCCGGTGGCTCGAGGTAGACCAGCGCCCTGCCCTTGCCCTGGGCGTCGACGAGCGTGGTGGAGATCTTGTAACCGCCCTGGCTGACCTGGAACCGCCAGCCGCGGTCGGCGCCCGGTGCCGGCTTGGTGGTCATGCCGGCGGGCAGGGCCGTGGCGATCACGGCGTCCAGTTCGGCCGCGCGCCGGTCGGACGGTGCCGAGGGCACCGCCGGCCCGCTCAGGTCGACCTTGAGCTGCGGCGCCGTCGCGATGGTGATCAGCGCGTCGTCACCGAGTACCCGTTTCTTCGAGCCGTGGCCGCCGATCTCCAGCACCCTCGCGTACGTGCCGTCCACGCGCCACACATCGACGTCGACCTGCGTGGCGGCCGGCGAGGTCACGGTGACGCGCGCGGTCGAGCCGTCCGGGAGGGCCCGGATCGAGCACTCGGTGTCCTGGTGGGTCACGCACCCGCCCGGCGGCCGGTCACCGCGGGACCGGAGGTAGACGGAGACCGTCCGGTCACCGGTGAGCGTGAAGCTGCCGCCCCAGCTGTCCCGGATCACGCACAGCTGCAGCGGGCTCGCCTCGACCCCGGCGGGCAGCGGCAGGGCGAGCTGCCGGAACGCCTCGGTCAGCCGGCCGGACTCGCTCAGCTCGGCCGGGCTCGCGGTGCCGCGCGGCTGGTCGGGGTAGCTGTCCGCCGAGGCGGGCAGCACGCACCCCGGGTTCGCCGGCGCGGCGGTGGACGCCGGGCCGGCGGGTTGCGCGGGCGTGCGGTCCGGCAGCCCGCTCAGCGTCGCGGCCGCCGCGACGACTGTGACGATCCCCGCCGCCGTCACCGTCAGCGCGCCCACCCGCTGCCGCGTCCGGCGCCTGCGCCCGTCCGTGACGACCTGGTCGAACTCCAGCCCGAGCGCCGGTTCGTCCGCGAGCGCCGACCGGATCATGTCTCGCACCTCGTCGCTCACGAGCCCTCCCGCACCGCGGTCCGCCGCGCGGCCAGCGTTCGCCGCAACGCTCCCAAGGCTTTGGACACCTGGCTTTTGACCGTTCCTTCGCTGCACCCCAACGCCGCCGCCGTCTCCGCGACCGGCAGGTCTTCCCAGTACCGCAGCACGACCGCGGCCCGCTGCTTCGGCGGCAGCGCCGCCAGCGCGTGCCGGACGTCCATGGCCTCTTCGAGGCCCGTCACCGTCCCGGCGATCTCGGGCACGACGTCGACGACCGTCTCCGGCCGTCTCTTCCGCCGTCGCGACTCGTCGATGAGGGTCCGCACGAGCACCTTGCGCACGTACGCGTCGACCTGCCCGTTCCGGTCCAGCCGCCCCCAGTGCTGGTAGACCTTGGCCAGCGCGCTCTGCGCCAGGTCCTCGGCCCAGTGCCAGTCACCGCACAGCAGGAAAGCGGTCCGCCGCACCACGGCCGCCCGCGCCTCGAAGTACGCCCGGAACTCCCGGTCCCGATCGTGCACCCGACACCGCCCTTCACTCCGTCACCCCCTATACGGCGTCCGATCGGCGGACGTTGCCTGTAACTTTGGGTGACTGTCGAGCACGGGGTAGGCGCGGCCTGATTCTCCTCGGTCCAGTTGGGACGGTTCCAGCCTCCTCGCGGTGCGAACGACGCGCCCGGTCAGAAACCCGGACGCCGAACCCGCCGGATGGCTCGCGAACCCGCGTCGTTCATCGTCGATGGCGCTGGTCGGTCCGGGCCAGGGGCCGGGTGGTCCGGACCGACCAGCGGGCTTCGGCGGTCTGTGCCGGAGGGTCTCCGGTCGCCGTCGGGGAGGTTACTTGCCCGTCTGAGGGCCGATCATCGAGTTCACATCGATCGGGGACGGGATGGCGCCGAGTTGCAGGAGGAGGTCCGGGACTCGTTGCAGGCGTCGCGCGTCCAGGGTCGAGCCGTAGCCCGGCAGTGTGAGGAGCTTGGCCGTGTCTTCGTCGATCTTGGCGAAGCGGACCAGGAGCGGCTCGACCTTGGCGCGGTCGTTCGTGGCTTCGTGGGTGGCCTTCTGCATCGCGCGCTGGAACGCGGCCAGGGTCTTCGGGTTGTCCCGCACCCACTTCTTCGTCGCGCCGTAGCCGGTCAGGGGGAAGCCCTGGGTCGCGCCGGAGTTGATGTCGACCACCGGGATCGCGCCCGCCGTCTTGGCGGCCTGCGTGATGTAGGGCTCCGGCAGGTACGCGGCGTCGGCCTGGCCCTGCTGCAGTGCGGACGCGATGTTCGGCAGCGGGATCTGCACCCATTTGACCTTGTCGTAACTCACGCCGTGATCTTGCATCACCGAGCGGGTGAGCAGATCCGACGCGGTGTTCTTGGCCGTGATCGCGATCTTACTGCCCGCCAGGTCGAAAATCGTTTTGACCGGCGAATTCGGGACCGTGACGATCGCATTGGACTTCGCGTTGACCGAGGTCGCGTCGGCGACCAGTTCCATGTCGGCGGCACCGGTGCTCTTCGCGGTGAAGAACGGGGGATAGGTCGAGAACGCGATGTCGGCGTCACCGGAGATCGCTTTCGCCAGCGAGGCCTGGCCGCTGGAGGCGATCACGGCGTCGACGTTGAGTCCTTCGGCCTTGAAGTAGCCGCTGTCCTGGGCCAGCCAGAACGGCCCGAGGTCCGTGGTGGGCAGGATGGAGACCTTCAGCGTCGGCTTTTCCGGGCCGCTGCCGCCCGACGAAGCGTTCGAGGTGCCCGTACCGAGTGCGCCGCAGCCGGTGACGGCTGCGAGGACCGCGACGGCCGCGAGAGCGAGTGCGGCGTGACGGGCGCGGACCCGGCTGCTCCTGGCGATTCCAAACAAGGCCTGCTCCTTGACGGAGGTGACGGTTGATGTACCGAGTCCGAAGAAGATGTGTTAATGATTCCCGGAGTCAGGCAGGTGACTGTAGGGACCCCGGCATCAGCTGGCAATGCGTCGGAGTGCCCCTGAATCGGGATTTCACCACAATGGCGGTGCGTATTCTTGATCGACGATCTTCATTTGATCAAGGCTGCGGGCCGCGGATTTCTACGAATCACAGCGGCCGAACGCGGAAAACCTGCCGATTTCCCGGACGGGCGGGTGCCGGGATCGCGGATTCGAGCGGCGGACGGTGGTGTCCGCCGCTCGAGGCCTGCTGACAGAGCGTCACCCTACCGGCGGAGTGCCGGATGCGCTGCCCGGCAACGGAAACTTCGCGGCGATCGACGGGGTCAGCGGGACGTCGAGGCTGCCTTCGACGAGTTCGGTGCGCAGCCGGTTGGTGGTCTTCCACCCGTCCAGTGCTCGCTCCGGGTCGAGCGCCGAAACCGCCAGCAGCAGGGCGTCCACCAGCAGCAGGTGCGCGATGAGGTTGCTGGGCAACAACTTCTCCGTCGACGGGGTGACGAGCACGGTCTCCACGCGGTCCGCGAAGTGGCTGGCCAGCACCTCGGTGATCAGGACGATCGGGCAGCCGATCCGGAGGGCTTCGCTGATCGCCACGTCGTGCTCGCGCACGTGCCGCAACGGTGCGACGAGCACCAAAGCGGACGTCGGCTTGAGCTGGCTGAGCTCGTCGGCGAAGTTGTAGCCCGTCAGGCCGGTCGCACTGGCGGTCCGGCTGATGCGCCGGAGGCCGAGTGAGAGTGATTCGGCCACCGGGAGCGCGGATCCGTAGCCGACCACCAGCGTGTTCGACGCCGCGGCGAGGATGCCGACCGCGGCTTCGAACGTCTCCGCCGGGACGGACTGGGGGAGGGCGCGCACGAGCTCGACGGCGTCCAGGCTGATCTTGGCCAGGAGCCGGCCGCTGTCGTCCGACCGGGTCAGGTGCTCGGCGAGGGTCTGCTCGGGGTCGCGGACGGGGTTGAGCATGGCCGCGGCCGCCCGGCGCAGTTCGCCGAGGCCGCCGAAACCCAGCTGCTTGACCGTCCGGATGACCGTCGCGTCGCTGACTTCCGCGCGGCGGGCGATCTCCTGGGCCGAGAAGACCGACGCTTCGGCGGGGTGGGCGGCGAAGAAGTCCACCACCCGGAGCCCGCCGGCGCTGAGCTGCTCCCGGACCTGGGCGATGCGTTTCGTGAGGGTCGGCTCCATCTAGTGGCCACTAGACATTCTGGATTTCATGAAGTACACACTACATCACATCGCTCCGTGACACACCCTGACGGGCGGAGGTAGTGACATGCACCGAACTCCACGGCTGGTGGCCGCGGTGGTGCTCCTGGGATCGAGCCTGGCCGGCTGCGGGCTCGGCACGGCGGGCGCCGCGGATCCCGCGCTGGTGGCCCGCCCGCACGGCCGCTGCGACCCGGCCGTGAACGCGGCCCTTCCCGAGCCGATCCGCCGGCGCGGTGCCTTCCGGGTCGCGATGGTGCCGGACACACCGCCCATGGCGTACTACGCCGAGGACGACGCGACGATCGTCGGCTTCGACCGCGACATGAGCCAGGCCGTCGCGGACGTGTTCTGCGTCGGCACCGACCCGGTCCCGACGAACGTCGACGCCGTCGTGCCCGGCCTCGCCGCCGGGCGTTACGACATGGTGCTCGCCTCGCTCGGCCCCACCGGCGAGCGGCGCAAGCGGGCCGACTTCGTCACCTACTACAACGGCGGGCAAGGCTTCCTCGCCTCGCGGAGCACCGATTTCCCGGTGAACTCGTACGCGGACCTGTGCGGCCGCGCGGTCGCCGTGGTGGTCGGGTCGGTCCAGCAGAGCCAGCTGGAGGAGGCGACCGGCACCTGCGCCGAGGCGGGCCGGCCCGCTTGGCGGCTCAGCCTGTTCCCGAACGGCAGCGCCGCCGTGCTCGCCCTGCGCAGCGACCGCGTCGACGTCCTGTACTTCTCGATTTCCCTGACGCAGTACGTCGCGAGCAAGTCGCCGGCGCTGTTCCGGCTGGCCGGGCGGTACAAGCGGGCCGTGGTGGCGTTGGGGCTCGCCCGGGACTCGCCGCTGACCGGCGCGGTCCACGAAGCCGTGCAGCGCCTGATGGCCGACGGCACCTACCGCACGATCCTGGCCAAGTGGGGGTTGCAGGAGAACTCCCTCGACGGCACCGAGATTCTGAAAGGCAGGTCATGAGCATGGTCACCGACACCGCCGGAACGGGCGCGGCGTTTCCCGTGCGGATAATCGGGCGGAAGAAGTACGGCACGTGGGTCGCCGGCGTGCTCGCCGCCGCGCTCGTCGCGCTGGTCCTCACCTCGGCCTTCACCAACGAGAACTTCTCCTGGCCGGCGTTCGGGCACTACCTCTTCAGCCCGTCGATCCTGCTCGGCCTGGGGCACACCGTCGAGCTGGCGGTGATGGCGATGGTGCTGTCGATCGTCGCCGGGGTCGTCCTGGCCATGATGCGCCAGTCGGCCAACAAGGTGCTCACCACGGCCGCGGGCGCCTACATCTGGTTCTTCCGCGCGACTCCGCTGCTCGTGCTGTTGCTCCTGCTCTACAACCTGGCCGCGCTGTACCCGAAGCTCTCGCTCGGGGTGCCCTCCGGGCCCGACCTGTTCGCGCTGGACACGAACACCGTCATCACGGTCGCGGGTGCCGCGATCATCGGGCTGACCCTGCACGAAGCGGCGTACTGCGCGGAGATCTTCCGCGCCGGCCTGATCTCGGTGGGACGCGGTCAGCGCGAAGCGGCCGAGGCGCTCGGCATGCCGGGGACGCTGGCCCTGCGCCGCATCGTGCTGCCGCAAGCCATGCGGGCCATCGTGCCGCCGCTGACCAACCAGTTCGTCAACGTCGTGAAGACGACGTCGATCGTCAGCGTGATCGCCATGCCCGAACTGCTCTACAGCGCGCAGATCATCTACGCGCGCACCTACGAGACGATCCCGCTGCTGCTGGTCGTGACGTTCTGGTACCTGGTCCTCACCGCGGTGCTCACCGTCGCCCAGCGCCGCGTCGAGCGGTACTTCAACCGCGGCGAGGCGGTCCTTTCCGCGGCCGCGGAAAGGAAGCTCTCCCGGACGGCCTTGGAGGCGGGACTGTGAGCACAGCTGCCGATGTCCCCGCGGTGGAGGTCCGGAGCGTGCACAAGCTGTACGGCGCGCTCCACGTCCTCCACGACGTCGACCTGGTCGTCCGGCCCGGCGAGGTCGTCTGCCTGATCGGGCCGTCGGGCTCCGGGAAGAGCACGCTTCTGCGCTGCATCAACAACCTCGAGAAGATCCAGGCGGGGGCGATCCTCGTGGACGGCGGCCTGGTCGGCTACCGGTGGGCCGGCACCGACCTCCAGGAGACCTCGCCGCGGCAGGCCCGCCGGGCCCGGCGGGACATCGGGATGGTGTTCCAGCAGTTCAACCTGTTCTCCCACCTCACGGTGCTGCAGAACCTGATCGAGGCGCCGGTCCGCGTGCTCGGCGTGCCCCGGCGCGAAGCGGTGCGGCAGGCCGAAGAGCTGCTCGCCAAGGTCGGCCTGGCCGAGAAGCACGCGAGCTACCCGGCGCAGCTGTCCGGCGGGCAGCAGCAGCGCGTCGCCATCGCCCGCGCCCTGTGCATGCGGCCGAAGCTCATGTTGTTCGACGAACCCACCAGCGCGCTGGACCCCGAGCTCGTGGGGGAGGTCCTCGACGTCCTGCGCGACCTGGCCCGGGACGACCTGACCATGGTCATCGTCACCCACGAGATGGGCTTCGCCCGCCAGGTCGCGGACACCATCGTCGTCATGGACCAGGGCCGGATCGTCGAACGCGGTCCCGCCGGCCAGGTCCTCGACTCCCCTCGCGAGGACCGCACCCGGCGGTTCCTGGAAAGGGTCGGCTGAAATGGAGGAAGCACACGTGCGCTCCGTCGAGTACGCCGTCGTCGGCGGCGGCGCCATGGGGGCCGCCACCGCGTGGCACCTCGCCCGCCGCGGCGCGGAAGTCGTTCTGCTGGAGGCGGCCGAACTCGCGTCCGGCGCCTCGGGCGGCCCGGGGCGCCGGGGCGTCCGCGCCGGGGGACGGGACCTGAGGGAGCTGCCGTTGGCGCGGCGCGCCCTGGACCTGTGGCCGGAGCTGGATTCCGCGCTGGGCGCGCCGACCGGCTACCGGCGCAACGGCCTGCTCAGCCTCTACGACGTCGAGGTCGCCGGCGTTTCGGGCCGGCAGAGCCTGCCGGCCCGGGCGCAAGCCCAGCAGGCGGCCGGGATCCCGT
This sequence comes from Amycolatopsis sp. NBC_00355, assembly GCF_036104975.1. Classification (GTDB taxonomy): domain Bacteria; phylum Actinomycetota; class Actinomycetes; order Mycobacteriales; family Pseudonocardiaceae; genus Amycolatopsis. Next base: position 10,297,514 of record NZ_CP107982.1, read on the forward strand.
GCGGCGTCGTCGAGCGCGAGGAGCTGGACGAGCGGCAGCCGGGTCTCGCCGAGGACATCCGGTGCGCGCTCTTCACCCCGGAGGACGGCACCGCCGACCACCCCGCGACCACCCGGGCGTTCGCCAAGGCCGCCGGCGAACTGGGGGCGCGCGTTCTCGAGCACACCGAGGTGACCGAGCTGGTGCCGCAGCCCGACGGTGCGGTCGTCCTGCGGCCGGCCGAGGGGGACGCCCTGCGCGCGACCCGAGGCGTGATCGTCCTGGCCAACCGGTCGACGCCCCGGCTCCTCGCGGACTCCTTCGGGCTGAGCCTCCCCCTGTGGGAGAAGGCCACCCAGGTCACGTTCGTGGCGCCGCCGCCGGGGTTCTCGCTCAACCACCAGGTCGGCCACACGCGGCGCTCGCTGTCGGTCAAGATGACCGACGAGGGGCACGTGATGCTGTCCGGCGGCCGTCCCGGCGGCTGGGACCCCGGGACCGGGGTCGGCCGGCCCGATCCGGACGTCCTGCGCGCCAGCCTGGCCGACGTCGCCGCGACGATCCCGGCCCTGGCCGGCGCCGAGGTGCTCGCCGTCGACGCCGGCCGGGCCGACACCAGCACGATCGACCTCATCCCGGTCGTCGACACCGTGCCCGGCTTCGACCGCGTGTTCGTCGGCACCGGGTGGAGCGGCCACGGCTTCGCCCTCGTCCCGGCCGTCGGCGAAGCGCTGACGACGTGGGCGCTCGACGGCGAACGCCCGGACACACTGCGGCCCTTCACCTTCGACCGGCTGGGTGTCGGCTCGCGAAGGTGAACCGCCGTGCCTGGCGAGCTCGCGGCTCGCCAGGCACGGGCGTCAGGCCGGGTTGTCGAGCGTCAGGGCCGTGCAGCGGATGCCGCCGCCGCCCTTGCGCAGCTCGGTCGTGTCCAGCTCGACCACCGTCAGGCCCAGCGCCCGCAGGTCGGCGGCCAGGCCGGGGGCGCCGCTGGTCATGGTGACCGTGCGGCCGTCGCTGATCAGGTTCAACGCGAACGCCGCGGCCTCGGCGGGGGCCACCTCGATGAGGTCCATGCCGAGCCCGCGCAGCGTGCGCAGGCTCGGGGCGTCGAGCGCCTCCGGGTTGTAGGCCAGCACCCGGCCGGGGTGGATCACCGCGACGGCCAGGTCGAGGTCGTACCACTGGGGGCTCGTGGTGCGGAGGCCGACGACCTCGTAACCGAGGTGCCGCGCGAGCGTCCGGTGCGCCCGGACGTCGGTGCGCTGCCCGTGCGCGGCGAGCAGCAGGTCGCCGCAGGCCAGGGCGTCACCCTGGCCGCTGAAGGCGTACGGCGTCTCCGCGACGTCGAACCCGTTTTCCGCAAGCCAGGCCCGGTGGTGGGGCGTCTCCGCGGCCCGCTCCGGCGGGAGGGTGGCCAGCACCGCGCGGTCGCCGCGGACGACCGCCGCGTTGGCCGTGTACGTCATGTCGGGGCAGCCGGGGTCGGCGTCGACGAACTCCACCTTGCGGCCGGCGGCCAGGTGCGCCGCGACGATGCGGTCGTGCTCGGCGACCGCGGCCGCGACGTCGGGCTGGACCCCGACGTGCATATACGGGTTGATCTCGTAGTCGATCCGGAAGTAGTCCGCGGCGCACATCAGCAACCGGCGGTGGCCGATCGGGGCGTCCTCGGTGGGGGCCGGGGAAACGCGGGGGACGGTGCTGGTCATGGTCACTCGTTTCGTCGGGCGGGCGGTACGGACACGGGCGGGGCACCCTCGGGTGGGGGCGCCCGGCCGGATCGCTGCTGTACCGCGGGTTCGCCGCGTCCGGACGTACGACGGTGGACGTCCGAAGGCGGCCGGCCGGTGCCGGCGAAACGAGCGGCGCGGGTCAGCCCAGACCGCGCAGGCGGAACAGCTCGATCGTCATGAGGTGCTGCGCCCGGGCCGCGTCGAGGCGCTGGGCGATCGTCGTGGCCGAGGTGGCCGGCCGCATCGCCGAGGACACCGCGCGCACCAGTTTGGTGATCATCACTTCTCCATTCGATTCTTTCCCCGGCCGGATTTCCGCGCTCCGGCCCGGGGTCATCAGAGTGCCCGCGAGCGTGGCCACGGGTCTGGCCAGATCCGGACAGCTTCGCCGCGCCGGCGGCGGCAAGGGGGGAAAACACGTGACGGATCCCGATCTTGGTCGAAGAGCCGCGCCGGGCGCGGACACGAAAGGGGGACTCAGCGGTTGGCGTTCAGGAACCCGATCACGACGGCGCCCCACCAGCACAGCTGCGAGATCGCCGTGGTGAGGCCGCCGCGGACGAGCAGGCGCCGTGGCACCGGGCCGTCCACGTCGGCCATCCGCTTGCCCAGCACCATGACCTGGACGCCGTTGACGGTGAGAATGGCCACCAGCACCAGTTTCACCACCGTGGGTCCCGCGTGGAGGTTCGGTTCGAGCAGCGCGCCGCTGCCGACCAGGCCGGTCAACCCGGCCCACACCAACAGGTGCAGCCGGGACGTGCTGCGGACGGCCTCGGCGAAACTCGTGCGGCCGAGCACCCACAGGGCGAAGAAGTAGTCGGCGACCAGGACCGCGCCGAGACCGAGGACGAGGGACGCCAGGTGCGCGAACAACGCGATGTCGTGCCACCCCGCGCTCGGGTGCACGACGGCCGACACCCAGATCGCGGCGACGAGCAGCATGATCGAAGCAGCCATCGCGAGAGAGGCCCTGTAGGGTCGGAAATCGGTCCGCTTCGCCGCCCTGACAGGAAGTTCACCCGCCGGCGGGCGGCGCGGGCGGATCGGGGTACCGGCCGGCCGGCGGAGCTCGGCGGCCCGGGCGGCCCCGTCGGGCTCCGGGATCCGAACGGGGATGCCGTTGTCGAGCATGTCCTTGTCCTTCCGTGGAAAGGCCGTGAAGGGGCCGGGCCCGGTGCGAGGTCCTGCCGGCGTCGGCGTGTGGAAAGCAACGCCGGTTCCCCGCTGATTACAGGCCATGGCGGACTTGGCTGGGAGCGTTGTCCGGAAAGGACAATCAATGCGGCCTTCCCGCGGGCGCGCACGAGGGACAAAGTGGTATAGGTACGGCGAATGCCGACGCGCGGCGCGATTACCCGCGACCGGATGGGTGCCCCGGCCCCGGGGCGGGAAGCGCGTCACAGGACGGCGGGCGCCGTTGCCGGGCCGTCCGGTGCCGCGTCAGGCGGACACGGGGCCCGCCATGGCCCGGTAGTCGTGTCCGTGCTGCTGCTCGATGGCGCTGAGCACAAAAGCGCGCATGGGCGGCGGCAGGCCGCGCCCGTCGAGGTACGGGTCGGCGTGGGTGAGCAGGCCGGCGTCGGCGATCTCCTCGGCCAGCTCGTCTTCGCCCGGAGGCAGGGAGCCCGGCGTGCCGGCCGGGGTCCGGGCGAGCTGGTGCAGCAGTTCGCGGGCGGGTGGGCTGAGGGTGCGGTAGGCGGACTCCAGGGAGTACCGCAGGGACAGGTCCCCGACGCTCAGCCAGTCGACGGTGTTGTCGTTCAGGCGCCATTCTTCGACGACGCGGCGCAGGGTCAGGTGCGGTCGCGAGGCGATCTTGCGGATGGCCAGGTCGAGCGCGAGCGGCAGGTCCCCGCACAGCTCGGCGAGCCGGGCGCAGTCCGGCCCCGCGGTGACGGCGAGGTGCGGGAGCGCCGCGGTGATCATCGCGATCGAGTCGCCGCGCGAGAGCGGGGTCACCTGCAGCCGGTCGACGTCGCGCAGGCCCAGCAGCCGTTTGCGGCTGACCAGCAGCGTGGTGCTCGTGGTGGTCTCGGCGAGCAGCGGGCGCACCTGCTGCTCGTCCTGGACGTTGTCCAGCAGCACCAGGAGCCGGCGGTCGGCCAGGAGCGAGCGGTACAGGCCCGCGCGGTGGTCGACGCTGCCGGACAGGTCCTCGACGCCGAGCGCTCGCAGGAAGCCGTCGAGGATGTCGCCGGCTTCCGGCGTGGCCGGCGCGCCGCCCCCGTGGCGCAGGCCGCCGAGGTCGGCGTAGAGCTGCCCGTCGGTCAGGTCGGGCGCGACCGAATGGGCGTAGTACAGCGCGAGATCGCTCTTGCCGACCCCGGCCGGCCCGCTGACGACCATCGGGGTGTCGCCGGGTGAACGCAGCCACGCCAGCTCGGTCGTGCGGCCGGTGAACCCCCGTGGCCGCTGGGGTAGCTGGGCCGGGTGCGCCGGCACGCCGCCGCGCCGCTGGAACAGCGCCGGTCTTCTGGTGCGCCCCCCGATCGAGGGCTGGGTATAACCGCCCGTGGCGACGTGCCAGTGCCGCCGCCACGCCTCGTTGTCGCCGCCGCACGCCGCGACGAACGCGAGCGTCACCTGGAGGGACGGCATCCTGTTGCCGCTGGCGGCGCTCGACAGCACGGACGACGAGTACATCGCCGACCGGGCCATTTCCCGGTATGTCGGGTTTCCGGCTCGTGCTCGCAGCTCGCGCAATTCCCGGGCGAACTGGGTGGCGACGCCGCCGGACGTGTTGACGGGCTTTTCCGGTCTGCCCATGTGAATCCCCTTCCCCTTACTCACTCAGCGTCGCGGACGGCGGCTGGTATCTCTTCCGCTGCATGGCGGTGTCGTTGGCCCGTTCGTGTATTTTGTGGTTGATTTTCCGGCCAATTCCGGTGATTTTTTACGGCGATCGCGTGAATTGTGCGAACGCTCGACGGCCGCCCGCGCGAGGCGGGCGGCCGAGGCGCTGCCGGCGCGGTCAGACCGTGGCCGGCCGGCGGCGCGGCGCGCTCATGCCGAGCAGCGCGCACAGCGCCGCCACCAGGCCGAGCACACCGCACAGCCACCAGACGCCGTTGCCCAGCGCGACCCACGTGGCGACGCCGAACAGGGGGCCGAGCGCCATCCCGAGACCGAAAGTCGCTTGGTGGGCGCTGATGTAGCGCGCCTTGACGGCCGACGGGAAGGACGAGGGGTAGGCGAACATCGTCGGGCCGTTGATCATGATGCCGAAGACGAACACCACCGTGCACACGATGAGCGCGACGGCCGAGCCGCCGCTGACGCCGAAGCCGGCGACCCCGAGCCCCATCAGCGCGGTGCCGGCCGTGGCGGCGACGCGCCCCGGCCAGCGGGTGACGAAGGACGTGATCTTCAGCTCGCACAGGATGAGCACGGCCGACGCGGTCACGAGCACGACGCTGTAGAGCCACGTCGGGTGGCCTTCGGAGTTGATCTTGAGCGGCAGGGCGACGGTGTACTGGACGTAGACGATCGAGCCGATCAGCACCGACGCCAGGAAGAACCAGAAACGCCCGTCCCGCAGCAAAGTCGCGTACGCCGCCCGGGTGCCGGTATCGGCCCGCTCGGCCGGTGCCTCGCGCTCGACGCGGTGGTCGGGCAGCAGCCGGATCGCCAGGAACGCGTAGAGCACCGCGGTGGCCGAGTCGAACCACAGCAGCAGGTTCCAGTCCAGCAGGATCAGGCCGGCGGCGATCAGCGGGCTGAGCGACGCGCCGAGGTTGAGGGCGGTGCGCATCATCGAGAAGCCCATCACCCGATCGTCTGCGGGCATCAGCTCGCTCAGCAGGACCGCCGCCGCGGGCCGGTAGCTCTGGGTCGCGAGGCCGGCGAGCAGCAGCGCGACGAGCAGCGCCACGAACATCCCGGGACTGGCGAACAGGGGGACGACGGCGAGGACCGCGGCCGAGCCGAGCATGGCGGCGAAGATGGTGGCGCGCGGGCCGATGCGGTGCACCAGCTCCCCACCGGCCAGCCCACCGAGGACCGAACCGATGCTGTAGGCGGCGATGGCGAGGCCGGCCTGTCCCGCGGAGAAACCGCGGAAAACCAGGTACAGCACCATGAACGTCTGGACGAACGCGCCGAGCTGGTTCACGAGCACGCCGCCGAGCAGGTACCGCACCGGCGTCGGCGTCCGGCGCAGGACGGCCAGTACGCCGGTGGGTTGGTCGGTGATCGGGGTCACGGTGGTGCCTCCAAGGGGCTCGCGAACGGGTGCGCCGCACCGGAGTCGACGTCAAGCCGAGGTGCGGCGTACACATTCCAGCCGCCAGGCGAGTTGACCGGCAGAGTTGTCCCCGCCGGAAAATCAACTCGGGGGCGATCCACCCGCGCGAGAATTCGGAGCGTGACTCATTCGTCGCGCAATCAGGGTGACATGCACCCGGCCGGACGCAGCGGTTGCTGCATCCGGCCGGGTGTGCGGAAAATCAGAGTCCGACGATCAGTTCGTGATCGATTTCGACGAATTCCAGAATCAGGTCGGCGAACTGGCCGGCGATCAGCTTCTGGTAGGCGGGCGACCCGGTGTGGGTGTCGTAGGCCGCCTGGTCCGCGAAGTGCTCGACGAACAGCAGGTAGTCCGTCTTGGCGGGGTCGCGGTACACGCGGAAGGACACGGTGCCCTCCTCCTGCCCGGGACCCAGGGGCGCGAACTCGTGCACGAGCTTCTCGGCCTCGGCCTGCTTGCCCGGCTTGAGGGGGATGGGGAACACCTTCGCGAGCATCGGAAAGCCTCTCGGTAGTGCGGTGCGCGTCCGGCGCGCCGCTGTCGAGGACGACTCTGCCGGGTCCGCCGGGGCGAGTCTGGTCAGATCCGGACACGATCGCCGCGGCCGGGATACGCCGCCGTGCGGCATGTCCGGATGTGGCTAGCTTCGCGGCGCGGGATCCCCTACACCTGGGGTATGACGACTTTTTCGGCCGTGGTCACCACCGGCATCTACTGCCGGCCCGGGTGTGGCGCGAAGCCGCTCGCGGAGAACGTGAAGACGTTCGAGCTGGCGGCCGAGGCCGAGGCGGCCGGGTTCCGGGCCTGCTTGCGCTGCCGTCCGTACCGGGTGGCGGGGCCGGTCGGCGCCGACGCGCCCGAACTCGTCTGCCGCGCGGTCCAGCTGATCATCGCCGGGGCGCTGGACACCGGGACGGAGGCGGCCCTGGGCGAGCGCCTGGCGGTGTCCCCGCGGCACCTGCGCCGGCTCTTCCACGACCACCTCGGCGTGACACCCGACCAGCTCGCCCGCTCGCGGCGCGCGCACTTCGCCCGGCGGCTGCTCGACGACTCCGACCTGACGGTCGCCGACGTCGCCTTCGCCTCCGGGTTCGGCAGCCTTCGCCAGTTCAACCGGGACATGAAGCTGGTCTTCCGCGCGTCCCCGGTCGAGCTGCGCAACCGGCGCCGGCGCGCCGACCGGCTCGCCGCCGACGGCGGCCTGGCCATGCGGCTGCCGTTCGCGCCGCCGCTGCACTGGGACGCGCTGAGCACGTTCCTCGGCGAGCGCGCAGTGCCGGGCGTCGAGTCGGTGCTCGACGGCGTCTACCGCCGCACGATCAGCCTCGACGGCGAGGCGGGCGTCATCGAGGTGCGCCGCGGCGGGGACGACCACCTGCTGCTGATCGCGCACATGCCGTTCTGGGAGGGCCTCATCCACGTCGTCGACCGGGTCGGGCGGATGTTCGGCGTCGACGCCGACACGGCGCCGGCCGAAGCCGCCCTGTGCGACGACCCGGTGCTGGGGCCGCTGCTGCGCGCGCGTCCCGGCGTCCGCGTCCCCGGGGCCTGGGGGTCCTTCGAGATCGCGGTGGAGGCGCTGCTGAGTCAGCGGTGTGCCCGGCCGCAGGTCCGGCGGCAGCTGGCCGCGCTGGTCGAGGCGGCCGGGACGGCGGTGCCCGGCCTGGAGGACGGGCTGACCCACCTCTTCCCCTCGGCCGAGACGCTCGCGCACGCGGACCTGGCGGGCGTGCTGCCCGCGACCACCGCGAAGACGGTGCGCGGGTTCGCCGCCGCCGTCGCCGCCGACGAGACCCTGCTCGACGGCGGCGCGAGCCTGGCGGAGTTCACCGCCGCGCTGACGGCGTTGCCCGGCCTCGGCGAGTGCGCCGCCCAGCAGATCGCGCTGCGGCTGGGGTACGCGGACGCCTTTCCCGGCGCCGACCGGACCATCTGCACCACGTTGCTGGCGAACGACATCCTCGACGACAGCGACGGCCTGGCGACGGCCTGGCACCCGTGGCGCGCGTTCGCCGCGACCCACCTGATCGCCGCCGGCGTCCCCACGCTGGCGGCCTGACCTCACCGTGCGGTCGTGAGTGTTTAGGGCGGTTAGAACCGCCCTAAACACTCACGAGAGCCGCGGCAGACCCACCTAAGTAACCGAAGGAAGTAGGAGAATGTCCATGGACAGCGTCCAGCGAGGGCTCGCCGAGACACTGCGTGCCCTGCACCACGACCGCACGCTGGTGCTGCCGAACGCCTGGGACGCCGCCAGCGCGGCCCTCATCGCGCAGGCAGGCGCCCCGGCGATCGCCACCACCAGCGGCGGCGTGGCCTGGTCCGCCGGGCGGCCCGACGGGCACGGCCTCACGCGCGCGGAAATGGCCGCCCTGGTCGCGCGGATCGTGCAGGTCGTCGACGTCCCGGTGACGGCCGACATCGAAGGCGGTTACGGCCCGTCCGCCGACGACGTCGCGGCGACCGTGCGCGCGATCGTCGAGGCCGGCGCCGTCGGCGTCAACCTGGAGGACTCGACCGCGCCCGGCGGGCCGCTGTTCGACGTCCCCGAGCAGGTCGGGCGGGTCCGCGCGGCCCGCGACGCGGCGACCGCGGCCGGCCTGCCCGAGCTGTGGATCAACATCCGCACCGACGTCTACCTGTTCGGCGTCGGCGAGCCCGAGGGCCGCTTCGACGACGTGCTGACCCGGGCCGGCGCCTACGCCGCGGCCGGCGCCGACAGCCTGTTCGTGCCGGGCCTGATCGATCTGGAGACCCTCGGCCTCCTGGTGAAGGAGAGCCCGCTGCCGGTGAACGTGATGGTGTGGCCGGGCGCCCCGACCGTCGCGGAGCTGGAAGCCGTCGGCGTCCGCCGGATCAGCGTCGGCACCGCGATCGCCCAGTCGGCGTACGCCGTCGCCCGCAACGCGGCGGTGGAACTGCTCGAACACGGCACCTACGGCGCGCTGGAAGGCGGCCTCGACTTCGGCGCCGTCAACAGCGCCGTCACCGGCTGAGCGACACCGGCCGTCCGGCGGGCCGCGACGGGACCTCCGGGTCTCCTCGCGGCCCGCCGCCGTTACCCACTCGTCAACCTCAAATCACACAGTATTGATTTTCCTTGGTGGCCAATGGTTTCCATCAATTAAACGGAAGCCTTGAATCACTTCCAACGCGGCCGGACCGAGTCCGCGACCAGCAGTTGGAGCCCCGAGGAAGTGATGAGATGACCGTTGTCGAGCCGCTGCCCGTGCACGAGGGTGACGTCAGACCGCCCGATACCGCCGCGGAGATCCTCGCCCGTGCCGAGGCGCTCGCCCCCGTGCTCCGAGAGCGCGCGGAGGAGATCGAGCGGGCCCGGCGGCTGCCCGCGGACGTCGTGGAACTGGTGCGTGGCACCGGCGTCTTCCGGATGGGGTTCGCCAAGGACCGGGGTGGCCCCGAGCTCACCTCGGCCGAGCAGACCGCCGTGATCGAGGCCCTCGCCTACGGTGACACCGGCGCCGGCTGGTGCGCGATGATCGGGTCGGACACCGGCCTCTACGCGTCCTTCCTGGACCGCGAAGTCGTCGACGAGATGTTCCCGAGCCTCGACATGGCGACCGCGGGCCTGCTGTTCCCCAACGGCCGCGCGGAGATCGTCCCCGGCGGCTACCGCCTCACCGGCCGCTGGCAGTTCGGCAGCGGCGTCACCCACGCCGACTGGGTCGTCTCGGGCGCCTTCCTCTACCGCGACGGCGAGCCCGAGCCCGGCGCCGACGGCTCACCGCACGACTCGATCCTGCTCATGGTGCCGAAGTCCGACGTCGAGGTCGTCGACACCTGGCACACCACCGGCCTGGCGGGCAGCGGCAGCTGCGACTACACGATCACCGACGTCTTCGTGCCCGCGGCGCACACGCTCGTCTTCGCGGACGTCCGCAGCGGGACGGGCCCGCTGGCCCAGCCCGAGGTGCACATGCGGAACATGCCGGGCGTCGCGCTCGGCGTCGCCCGCGCCGCGCTGGACCACACCCGGGACCTCTCCGTCGCCGCCGGCCGGGCGGACGACTACCGCACGCAGGTCACCCTGGCCGACTGCGAAGCCGACTTCAACGCCACCCGCGAAGGCGTCTACGGCGCCCTGCGCCGCCAGCACGAAGTCCTGGCCGCGGGCGGCAGCCTCGACGACCTGACGCCGTCCGAGCGCGCCGCGCTCCCGCTGTCGCGGCGGCACGCGTTCCGCACGGCCCGCTCGATCGTCACCCGGCTCTACGACCTGGTGCAGACCAGCGCGATCTACCGGCCGTCGCCGCTGGACCGCTGGCTGCGCGACACCACCACCATGTGCCAGCACATCGTGGCGCAGGACCGGATCCTGCAGACCGCCGGCGCCCACCTGCTCGGCGGCCGGCCCGCCTTCCCGCTGGCCCTCGGAATCACCTCCAGCCGGCGCTGAACCACCCCGATCCGCCCTCCACCGAAGGAAAAAACCGATGCGAAAGCTCAAGGTCGCCGTCTGCGCGGCCGCCGCCCTCGCTGTCACGCTCACCGCGTGCAGCACCCCGGGCGGCACCACCACCGCCACCCCCGACGGTGCCGCCGCTCCCGCGGCCGCCACCGCGAACATCGACCGCGACGCGGTCGTGAGCTACAGCGAGACCGAGCCGGCCGGCCCGCTCGTGCCCGGCAACACCACCGAGGTCGGCGGGATCAGCGTGCTGGGCACGCTGTTCCGCGGCCTGATCGAGTACGACGCCAAGACGGCGGCGCCGCACAACGCCGTCGCCGACTCGATCAGCACGACCGACTCGAAGACCTGGACGATCAAGCTCAAGTCCGGCTGGACGTTCCACGACGGCACCCCGGTCACCGCGAAGAGCTTCGTCGACGCGTGGAACTACACCGCCTATTCCCCGAACCTGATGGCGGGCGCCAGCTACTTCTCCCACGTCCAGGGCTTCGCACAGGTCAACAACGCCACCGCGGACGGCAAGCAGCCGGCGACCCTGCCGGCGAGCAAGGAGCTCTCGGGCCTGAAGCTGGTCGACGACAGCACGTTCACCGTCGCCCTCGACGCGCCGTTCTCGGAGTTCGGCGTCCAGCTCGGTTACGCGGCGTTCTTCCCGCTGCCCGCGAGCTTCTTCGCCGACCGTAAGGGTTTCGAGGCCCACCCGATCGGTGACGGGCCGTTCAAGTTCGAGTCCTACACGCCGGGCAAGGACCTCGTGGTCAAGCGGTTCGACGGCTTCGCCGGCGCGCAGAAGGTGAACATCGGCGGCATCGACTTCCGCTTCTACACCGACCTCGACAAGGCCTACGCCGACGTCCTGGCCAACAAGCTCGACTTCCTGTCGTTCACGCCGTGGACCTCCACGCAGGGCGGCAAGATCAAGAAGGACCTGCCCGACAACCGGCGCAAGACCTACACCTACCTCGGCTACCAGGCCATCGCGTTCCCGCTGTTCGACAAGCGCTACGAGAGCCCGCAGTTCCGCCAGGCGATCTCCATGGCGATCGACCGGAAGGCCCTGATCCAGCAGGTCTTCAACGGCGGCCGCACCCCGGCCGACGGCCTGGTCGCCCCGAACGTCCAGGGCCACCTGGACAACCAGTGCGGCGAGCTGTGCACCTACGAGCCGTCGAAGGCCAAGCAGCTGTTCGACGCCTCCGGGTTCACCGGTGACATCGAGCTGACGTCCAACATCGACTCCGGCAACCAGGAGTGGATGGAGGTCATCTGCAAGCAGATCCAGGCCTCGCTGGGCCGCACCTGCAAGTTCACCCCGCAGACCACCCTCGGCGACTTCCGCAAGCAGCTGAACAACCGGACCGTCACCGGCATCTACCGCTCGGCGTGGGTCGCGGACTACCCGTCGATCGAGAACTTCCTCAACCCGCTGTTCCGCACCGGTGCCGCCTCGAACGTCGGCCAGTACTCGAACCCGAAGGTCGACGAGCTGCTCAAGGAAGCCGACGCCGCGCCGTCGCAGCAGCAGGGCCAGGCCCTGTACCAGCAGGCCGAAAAGCTCGTCCTGCAGGACATGCCGACCATCCCGATCTGGTGGCAGTCCGGCACCGCGGCCTGGTCGACCCGGCTGCACGACGTCCAGCCCACCCAGTTCCGCGAGCTCGACCTCTTCAGCGTGACCGTCGGCAAGTAGTTCCCGGTGCGGCGCGCCGGGACCCGGCGCGCCGCACCCCGAGATGGAAAGCAGGCACGTTATGACCGTCCACGAGGTGGATGTCCTGATGATCGGGGCCGGCCCGGCGAACCTCGCGCTGGCCGTGGCCATCGAGGAGTGCGGCCGGTCCGATCTGGCCGGCGGCGCCATGATCCTGGAGCAGCACGAAGACGTGAAGTGGCAGCGCAACCTGATGCTGCCCTGGGCCCGCAGCCAGGTGTCCTACGTGAAGGACCTGGTCACCTTGCGCAACCCGCGCAGCCGGTTCTCCTTTCTCAACTTCATGCACGAGCGCGGTGAGCTCGACGAGTTCGTCAACCTCGGCACCTTCAACCCGTTCCGCTGGCAGGTTTCGGCGTATCTGCAGTGGGTCGCCGACTCGCTCGAGCGCGTTCGGGTGCGCTACAACGCCCGCGCCGAGCGGATCCTGCCGATCCACTCCGAGTCGGGCGCGGTGCTCGGCTTCACCGTCCCGCTGTCCGACGGCGACACGGTCCTCTGCCGCGACCTGGTCGTCGGCGGCGGCCGCGACGCCCACGTCCCGGAGATCTTCCGCGGGCTGCCCGCCGAGCGGGTCGTGCACAGCACCGAGTACAGCACCCGCGTCGCCGCCACGGTGGAGCTGGCCCGCCCGGGCAAGCCGCTGCGGCCGGTCGTGGTCGGCGGGGCGCAGAGCGCCGCCGAGATGTTCATGGCCCTGCACGAGCACGCGCCGGGCTCGTCCCCGACGATGCTGGTCCGCGCCATCGGCCTCAAGGACTACCAGACCAGCAAGTTCGTCAACGAGCTGTTCTTCCCGTCCTTCGTGGACGAGTTCTTCGCGATGACCGACGAAGCCCGGGCGAAGGTGCTCGAAGAGATGCACCTGACCAACTACGCCGGCCTGGCCGCGCCGTTCCTCGAAGAGCTGTACACGATGATCTACCGGCAGAAGATGCTCGGCCAGCCGGTCTCCACGATCCGCGGGCTCAGCGAGGTCGTCGGCGCCCGCGCGGCGTCGCTCGACGGCGGCGGCGAGGAGCTCCTGCTCGACGTCCGCGACCTCAAGCACGGCGGGATCGAGCAGATCCGCTGCGACGCGGTGTTCCTGGGCACCGGTTTCGACTCGCGGATGCCCTCGATGGTCCGCGGCCTGGCCGAAGCGGTCGGCCTGGAGACCGTCACCGTCAACCGGCAGTACCGCGCCGAACTCGGCCGGGAGGCCCACGGCGCGCTGTACCTGCAGGGCGTCAACGAAGCCACCCACGGCATCTCCGACTCGCTGATCAGCGTGCTCGCCCAGCGCTCGGCCGACATCGTCCGGGACATCGTCGACCGCCGCGCGACGGGCGCGGGCCCCGACGGTGGCAGGCGCACGTCCGGCGAGTCCGTCGAGTCCGTGGTGGTGGCGGCATGATCGACGTCCACCGCCTCGACCGCGAGAACCTGGAACGCGCCTACGGGCTCGACTCGCAGCGCCTGCTGCCCTGGCCGGAGCTCAACGCACCGTTCGAAGGTGCCTGGTGCGTCCTGCGCCCCGGCACCACGTCCACCCCGCACGCCCACCACGAGTACGAGATCTTCATCGCCGTGCTCGGCGCCGCCACCCTGATCGTCGACGGCGAGCCGCACCCGTTCACCGCCGGCGACGTCGTCCGGCTGCCGCCGGGTTCGACCCACTGCGTCACCAACGAAGGCGACGCGGACTTCGAGTACTACGGCGTCTGGTGGGACGCCGAGATGTCGGCCCAGTTCGCGGCCCGCCACCAAGCGAGCGTCTCATGAACGCGCGGACCGTGGTCATCTCCCCGGCGCCGACGGCCAACGGGGACCTGCACCTCGGCCACATCGCCGGGCCGTTCCTGGCCGCGGACGTGCACACCCGCTATGCCCGGTCGCAGGGCCGGGAAGTGTTGCTGGGCACCGGATTCCAGGACACGTCGACGTTCGTCGTGACGACCGCGCACCACCGCGGCGTCACCCCGGCGGAGCTGGTGGCCACCTCGGCCGCGCAGATCGAAGCCAGCCTCGCCGCGATGGGCATCGGCGTCGACGGCTACACCGGCGACGACGACCGGTTCACCAAGTGGGTCGTCGACTTCGTCGGCCGGCTGTACTCGGCGGGCAAGCTAGAACTGCGCACCATGAAGTTCCCGTACTCGCAGCGGTCCGGGGAGTTCCTGCTGGACGGCTTCGCGGCCGGCGGCTGCCCGGAATGCCTCGCCGAAAGCTGCGCCGGGCTCTGCGAGAGCTGCGGAGCCCTGGTGGCGGCGGGGGAACTGCTCGGCGTCCGGTCCACTTTGGACCCCGAGGACCCGGTGGTGCTGCGCGAGGCCGACGTCCTCGTGCTGCCGGTCGAGCGGTACCGCTCGCAGCTGCGGGCGCACTTCGAGGCGAACGCCGCCGGGCTGCGGCCGCACATGGCCCAGGCGATGGCGCAGATGCTTTCGCGGCCGCTGCCGGACTTCCCGGTGACCTACCCGATCTCCTGGGGCATCAAGGTGCCCTTCCCGGAGGTCGCCGGGCAGGTCGTCAACCCCAACGCCGAGCCGATGGCGTGGAGCATGCACTGCACGGCCCTCTCGGCCGAGCGGCGGGGCGTCGCGGCCGGTACCGAGGACGCGCTGTGGCTCGCCGGTGCCGGTTCGGAGGTCGTGTACTTCCTCGGGTTCGACAACATCTACCCGTTCGCGATCGCCGGCCCGGCGATGCTGCTGGCCTTCGACGGCCAGTACGACCTGCCGACGCGCTACCTCACCAACGAGTTCTACGAGCTGGACCACCGGAAGTTCTCCACCAGCCGCGGGCACGTGGTGTGGAGCCGGGAGCTGGCCGCCGAGGTGCCGCGGGACCTGATCCGGTTCCACCTGGCCGCGACCAGCCCCGAGCACCAGCGCACCAGCTTCAGCCGGGACGCGCTCGTGCGGGTCACCGGCACCCGGCTGGTCGAACCCTGGAACCGGGTCGCCGGCAAGGTGAACCGGTGGGTCGGGCTGGGCCCGCTGGCGGTGTCGGAGCGGTCGCGCCGCGGGGCGTCCCGGATGGCCGAGCGGTTCGCGGCGTCGTACGAGCTGGCCGGGTTCAGCCTGAACCGGGCGGCGGAGACGATCACCGACCAGCTGGCCCGGCTCGACCGCCGGGAGGTGACCGGCGCCGACGCCGGTGACTTCTGCTTCGAGGTCGACCGGCTGCTGCGCAGTGCCGCGCCGATCCTGGTCGACCTGGCCGCGCAGGTGTTCGGCGACAACACCGGGGCGGCCCCGGCCGACGTGGACGCGTTCACGCCGGTCGCGCTGCCCCGCCTGAGCCCGGCGGAGGCCGGGCGATGAGCGCCGGCACCCGGCAGGGTGGGTGGAGCAGCGCGACCGCGGACGTGCCGCCGGGTGCCGGCCCCCGGCCGGACAGCGAGCGAGCCCGTGCGGCGGCGGCCGTCCTGGCCGGCGGCCCGGCGGTGGCGGGTGTTGCCCGCGATGGTGCTGCGGCGGTGCTGTTGGGCGAGGGTCCGGCGGTGGCCGGTGCGGTCCGGGATGGTGCGGCGGCGATGCTGCTGGGCGGCGGTCCGGCGGTGGCCGGTGTTGCCCGCGACGGTGCTGCGGCGGTGCAGCTGGGCGGCGGTCCGGCGGTGACCGGTGTGGTCCGGGATGGTGCTGCGGCGATGTTGCTGGGCGAGGGTCCGGCGGTGGCGGGTGCGGTCCGGGACGGTGCTGCGGCGATGTTGCTGGGCGAGGGTCCGGCGGTGGCCGGTGCGGTCCGCGATGGTGCTGCGGCGATGCTGCTGGGCGAGGGTCCGGCGGTGGCCGGTGTTGCCCGCGACGGTGCTGCGGCGTTGCTGTTGGAGGGCTCGGCGGCGGCCGGCGCGGTGCCGGACGGCGCGGAGGTCGTGCTGCCGGGTGCGAGCTCCGGCAGCGTGGCGGGCCGGGTCGCGGTCGCGACGGGCGGCCGGCCGTCGACCGGCGGCACCCGGCGCGGCGGCCTGCGGGTCGTGGTGGTCGGCGGCGGCATTTCCGGGCTGCTCACCGCGATCCGGTGCGTCCTGGACGGGCACCGCGTGGTGCTGCTCGAGCGCGGCCCGGTGCCGCACCCGGGCGCCACGTCGTTCGACCAGCACCGGGCGCTGCGGGCCCTCGTCGTCGGCGACACGCCCGCCACGCGCCAGGCGGCGGAGCTGCACCGCCGCTGGCGCGAGCTGGACGCGCTGCTGTGCGACCACCTGCCGGGTGCCGGCCTCTACCGGCGGGTCGGGGTCCTCCAGGCCATGCCCCCCGGCCAGGTGCCCGCGGCGGTCGCCACGGCGTCGGCCGCGGGCGTGCCGATCCGGATCGTCCACCCGTCGGCGTACCCGCTCGTCGGGTTCCCGCGGGGGAGCGGCGCCGTGCTCGAACCGCACGCCGGGACGCTGCTGGCCGACCGGATGCTGCACGCGGCGGCCCGCTGGCTGCGCCACCACCCCGACGCCGAGCTGCGGCCCGGCCGGGAGGCGGTCGGCATCGACTCCGACCGCGCCCGCGTCCGGCTCGCCGACGGCACCACGGTCACCGGCGACGTCGTGCTCGTCGCCGCCGGCCCGTGGACCGGGGCGCTGGTCGACCGTCCGGTCGCGTTGCACCGCCAGACGATGGTGTACCTGCGCCCGCCGGCCGCGCTCGCCCACGCGTGGGCGGCGACGCCCACGGTGGGCGGGATCGGCGCCGACGGGCGGGCGTGGCTACTGCCGTCGGTGGCGGGCACCCTGCTCAAGGTGAGCACCGACGCCGTGCGGCGCCAGGTGACCACGCTGTCCGGGCCCGACGACGACGCGGGCTGGGCCGCGCGGGTGCTCGCCGCCGGCGTTGTGTCCGATGTGGACGGATACGACGTCGTGCGGGTCAAGCACTGCCACTACGCCACCGCCGACGACGGTGACACCGGCTTCGTCCGCGTCGGGCCCGCCGTCTGGGCGCGCCCGGCGAGCGGCGGGGACGGCTTCCGCACCGCCCCGCTGGCCGCCGACGCGATGGTCGCCGAACTGGCCGGCCAGGCCACCGCCGTCGTCTGAACCCTGTCGCCTGACCACCTTTCCGCTGAACACTTCCCGACCGGAGGACGTCTTCCATGACCTCGACCGCCCCGGGTGCGCTGCTCGTCATCGGCAGCGGGCTCAAGCTCTATCGCGAATACCTCGTCCGCAGCGTCGCCGAACGGGCCCGTGAAGGCGGGCTGCGGCTGGTGCTGATCAACAACCTCAACCCGACCTGGCAGCACGAGTACTTCGACGACATCACCGTCGTCAACGTCTTCGACCACGCGCTGCTCGCCGAAACCGCCCGCGAGCTGGCGAGCGAGTACACGATCGCCGGCGTGCTGTGCTGGGACGAGCCGCTGGTCATGCCCGCGGCCGAACTGGCGGCCGAGTTCGGCGTGCCGGGCCTGAGCATCCCCGGCGTGCACGGCTGCCGCGACAAGCACAGCTGCCGCGTCCGGCTCACCGCCGCCGGCCTGCCGCAGCCCGGGTTCCACCTGGCCACCGACCTCGACGACGCCCGCGCGGCGGTCGCCCGCATCGGGTTCCCGGTGGTCGTCAAGCCGCGGGCACTCGGCGCCAGCATGGGCGTCTCCCTCGCCCGGGACGCGGCCGAGTTCGACGCCGCCTACCGCGTCGCCCACGAGGCCAGCCTCGTCGGCGACGAGCCCTACCGCGGCGGCGCGATCATCGAGGGGTACGCCGACGGCCCGGAGATCAGCATCGACGGCGCCGTCCACAAGGGCGAGTACCTGCCGATGTTCATCGCCCGCAAGAGCACCGGCATGCCGCCGTTCTTCGAGGAGACCGGCCACGTCGTCGACTCCGCCGACCCGCTCCTGAAGGACGAGGAACTGCTGGGCGTGCTGGCGAAGGCCCACCACGTGCTCGGCATCGAGAACGGGATCACCCACACCGAGGTCCGCCTGACCCGCTTCGGCCCGGTGATCATCGAGGTCAACGGCCGCCTCGGCGGCGACCTCATCCCGTTCCTCGGCAAGACCGCGACCGGCGTCGACCCGGGCAGTGTGCTGTTCGACGTCGCCACCGGGCAGCGCCCGGACGTCTCGCACAGCCGTGAGGGCGTCGCCGGCATCCGGTTCGGCTACCCGGACCACGACTGCGTCCTGCACGCGATCACCGTGCCGGACGAGGCCCCCGGGCTGGTCACGGCGTCCCCGATGGCCGAGCCGGGCACCACGCTGCGGCTGCCGCCGGGCGGCTACATCGCCCGCCACTCGTTCGTCGTGTGCCGGGCACCCGACCGCGAGACGTGCTCGCAGCGGCTCGAGCACGCGGCCTCGCTGGTCGAGGTGGACACCGAAGAGATCGCACCCCCGCCCGTCGGCACCACCCTGGCGATGCCGGCCGGACTCCTGGACGTGGACGAATGAGCGTCGACTACGACGGCCGCCGGTTCCGCGCCCTGGGCGGCGGCGACGGCACGTACGCCGAGTACCACCAGCACGGCGACCTGGTCTGGGCGACGTTCGAGGGCGGGCACGTCCGGCGTGGCACGGTCACCGGCGTCTGCGGCCCGACCGGTGTGCTGCGGCTGGCCTACACGATGGTCCTGGCGACCGGCGAGGTGATCGCCGGCACCAGCGTCAACACCCCGCAGTGGCACGGCGGGCACCTGGTGCTGCGCGAAGTCTGGGAACGCCACGGCGAAAACGCCGCCCAGGGTGTGTCCTACCTCGAAGAGGTCCTCGAAGCCGAGCTCGCGGGAGCGGCGCGATGACCGCGTGGGACACGCTGCGCGGATTGGTGGACGGCGAACTCCGGCTCCCCGGCGACCACGGCTTCGGTGAAGCCACGGCGCCGGTGAACCGGCGGTTCGCCGCCACCCGCCCCACGGCGGTGCTCTCGGCCGCCCACGCGGGCGACGTCGCCCGCGCCGTCGGGTGGGCCCGGGCGGCGTCGGTCCCGCTGGTGCCCCGCGGCGGCGGGCACAGCTATGCCGGCCACTCCGCGCACCCCGGCCTGGTGCTGGACCTGCGGCGGCTGTCCGGGATCCGCGTCGACCGCGACTCCGGGCGGGTCACCGTCGGCGGTGGCACGCAGATGAAGGCGCTCTACGCCGGGCTGCGGCCGTGGGACCTGACCTTCCCGCTCGGCAACTCCGGCACCGTCGGCATCGGCGGCCTGACCCTCGGCGGCGGCGTCACGACGATCTCCCGCGCGCACGGCCTCACGTGCGACGCGCTGGTCTCGACCGACGTCGTCCTCGCTGACGGAACTGTTGTCACCGCGTCGGAAACCGAGCACCCGGACCTGTTCTGGGCCTGCCGCGGCGGCGGGGGCGGCAACTTCGGCGTCAACACGAGCTTCACGTTCCAGGCGCGCCCGGCCCCGGCCGGCTCGACCTGCCTGCTGCTCTGGTCGTGGCCGCACGCGGTCGAGGTGCTGGCCACGATGCAGGAGATCATGCTGGCCGCGCCCGAGGCGTTCTCGGCCCGGATCGGCATCGCGCGTTCGGCGGGCGAGGACGGCGTCGTCTCCGTGGTGGGCCACCACCTCGGCCCGGCTTCCGAGCTGCGTGAGCTGCTCGCGCCGGTCTTCGCCGTCGCGGCCCCCGACCGCGCCGACATCGAAGACCGGGACTTCTGGGAAGCCGCGACGTACCTGCACCACGCCAGCGAGGGCGGCGCGTTCGCGGCCCGGACCCGGTGCACCCCGCACGCGATCGGCGACGACGGCGTCGAGGCGCTCGTCCGGGCCGTCGACAAGTGGCCGGGCAGCGGCAACCCCGACGGCGCGGGCGCCGCGCTGTTCGCGTGGGGCGGCGCGATCGGCCGCGTCCCGGTGGGGGCCACCGCGTTCCCGCACCGGGACACCCGGTTCCTGCTCAGCCTCGACACGTCGTGGGCCGAGGACGACGCGCCGGATGTCGTCCAGGCGAACCTGGACTGGCTCCACGCCCTGCACGCCGAAGCTGGCGAGTTCGCGCCGGACGCGTCCTACGTCAACTTCACCGATCCGGACCTCGAGGACTGGCGCGGCGCCTACTACGGGCCGAACGCCGCCCGGCTCGCCGAGGTCAAGCGCCGGTACGACCCCGACCGGTTCTTCGTGTTCCCCCAAGCCGTGTGACCACCGGCCGGCCCGCTCCGGCGGGCCGGCCCCGACCCCGGGAGCAGCCGAATGTCACCCGACCTGCGTGGCGTGATGCGCACCTTCGCCACCGGCGTGTGCGTCGCCACCACCTACCGCGACAGCCCCGACGGCCGGCACCACGACGCCGTCACCGTCAACTCGCTGGGCTCGATCTCGCTCGATCCGCCGTTGATCTCCCTGTCCTTCCGGAAGGAGTCGGTGTTCCTCGCCGACCTGCTCGCCACCGGCGCCTGGGTGGTGTCGATCCTGCCGGCGGGCGCGCGGGAACTGGCCGGCCGCTTCGCCGGCCCCCGCGCCTCGCGGGTCTCCGAAATTGCGCTCCTCGAAGCGACTCCGGGGGAGCGGACCGGGGCGCTCGTCCTCGACGGCGCGAGCTGGCTGGAGTGCACCCTGCGGCAGCCGATCGACCTCGGCGACCACACGCTGGTCGTCGGGGAAGTCCTGGCCACCGGCCACGACCGGCAGGCACCCGCGCTGGTCTTCGTGCACGGCACCTACCACTCCGTCACCGATCCGCGGCAGGTTTCCGGGCCGGGCCAGTGGGGGGAGGCGGTGGGGTGAACCGCCCTGGCCCGGCTCCGGCCGGTCGGGCATGCTGGGCGCTCGGCCCGGCAGGAGGAGACCCGAGACGGTGAACGAAGATCCGATGCGCTGGAGCGGCCAGCGCACCGACCGCGTCGACGCGGGGACGCTGCCGGGCCTGGCCCGGCTGACCGGGTTCGTGCGCAGTGTCCGGACCCCCGAGTTCCGCGGCGTGACGTTCCACGAAGTGCTCGCGAAAAGCGCGTTGAACCACGTGCCCGCGGACGCGCGCATGCTGCCCGGCGAGTACACGATCAACCCGTACCGCGGCTGCACGCACGCGTGCCAGTACTGCTTCGCGCGTCCCACGCACACCCGGCTCGGACTGGACGTCGCCGGCGACTTCGACAACGAGATCATCGTCAAGACGAACATCGTCGAAGTCCTGCGGGGCGAGCTGGCCCGCAAGCGGAAACTCCCGCCACGCGTGGCTTTCGGCACCAACACCGACGTCTACCAGCGCGCCGAAGGCCGCTACGCGCTGATGCCCGGCATCATCGACGCGCTGGCCGGTCACCGCGTCCCGTTCTCGATCCTGACCAAGGGCACGATGATCCGCCGCGACCTGGAAAACCTGGTCAAGGCCAGCCGCGCGGCGACCGTGCACCTCGGCGTGTCCCTCTCCATCCTGGACGAAGAGCTGCAGCAGTCGGTGGAGTTCGGCACCGCGACGACGACCGCGCGCCTGGCCACGGTCCGCGCCATCCGCGACGCGGGCCTCGAGTGCACGGTGTTCCTTTCGCCGATCCTCCCGCACCTCACGGATTCGCCCGCACAGCTGGAAGAACTGGTGGCCGCGGTGTCCGAAGCGGGCGCGACGAGCGTGCTGTACCACCCGCTTTACCTGTCTTCGGCGGTGAAGGAGGTGTTCTTCACGTGGCTGCGTGGGGCGCATCCCGAACTGGTTCCGGTGTACACCAAGCTGTATTCGTCCGGTTCGGAGACGTCGTACCGCCACGAGATCGGCGCGCGGATCCGGCCGCTGATCGCGAAGTACGGCTTCCCGGAACCGGACGCGGCGATCGAGGACAAGTTCGCCCTCAACGGCCGGCGTGGGCAGCCGGAGGAGGAACCGGCGCAGCAGTCCCTTTTCTGAGGACCGGGTCCCTGGCGCGGCCGTGAAAATCGCTGGCCGGTTGCCGCGGCACGGTGGTAGACCACCGCAGTGCACACCACGCTGGACTTCCCCGACCTGCTGGGCCTGATCGACGAACGCTCGGCGGCTTTCCGCGCCGCGGTCGCCGCCGCGCCCGATCTCGACGCGCAGGTGCCGACCTGCCCCGAGTGGACGCTGTTCGACCTGGTGCGTCACCTGGGCGAGGGACGCCGCGCGTGGGCGGCCACCATCGCCGCTGGGCCGGACGCCACGGCCAAGGCCGCACCGCGGGACACCTCGGCCCCGCCCCGGGAGCGGGAGGCCCTGCTGGCCTGGTCGGCCGCGGGGACGCGGGAACTGCTGGACGCATTGCGGGAGGCCGGCCCGGATCGCGGGTGCTGGGCGTGGTGGGACAAGACGCAGTCGCCGCTCACCTGCGGTGGCGTCGCCCGGCGCCAGCTCCACGAGATCGCGGTGCACACCTACGACGCCCAGGTCACCGCGGGAGCGCCGCAGCCACTGCCGGCCGCGGTGGCACTCGACGGCGCCGAAGAGTTCCTGTCCACCTTTTGCACGACGACGGTCGCCTGGCCGCACGAGCCCGCGGTCGTCGACTACCACGCGTCCGAGGGGCGCTCCTGGCGCAACTGGCTCACCGCCGACGGCGCCCGGGCGGCCCGCCTGACGACCCCCGCCGCCGACGCGTCCGATGCGTCCGCCCGTGGCACGGCTCACGAGCTGGTTCTCGCCTTCTACGGCCGTATTCCGCTGGACTCCCTCGAATTCGACGGCAACCGGGGGCTCTTCGACCAGCTCGTGGAGTGGGACCCGGAGCGGTAGGACCGGACGGGCCGGGCACTACGCGAGCAGCTCGTCCATCAACGTCCTGATGCGGTCGTGAAGCGCGGTCCCCGCCAGCCCGCCGGCCTCGGCGAGCAGCAACTCGCGGCTTTCCCGGTCACCCAAGGCCGCCGCGAGGCGCTCGCCGCGGCCTTGCGGGGCGAACTGGCTCGCGTTCGCCCCCACCCGGGTCCCCATCGCCCACAGCTCGCGCGCGGTCGGCACTTCACCCCGGAAGGCGGCCAGCTCGGCGCCGCCCATCGCCCACGCGCCCAGCAGCGGGCGGTCGTGGGCGGTCAGCACCTCGGTGCGGACCTGCCGCAGCGTGTCGGTGGCCCGGGGGCCGGCGCCGAGCCACAGGTGCAGGACGGCCACCGCGATCCGGAAGACGGTCTGCGGGCCGGCCCGCAGCAGCGCGTCCGCGTGGGCCAGGGCCTCGTCGGGGCGCTCGCGTCGCCAGGCCAGCCGGGCCAGGCCGAGGTGGGCCTGGGAGACGTCCGTCTCGTCGGAGCGGGCCGAGGCGGCGGTCTCCCGCAGCCGGCGCTCGGCCTCGGCGTCGCCGGCCAGGGCCAGGTGCGTGTCGAGCAGCACCCGGGTCGACCGGGCATCCTGGGCCGCGCCGACCAGCGCCAGGTGCCGCTCGCTGCGGCGCAGCCACTCGTCGGTCCCCGACGCGTGCCCGGCGGCGTGGGCGGCCATCCCCATCCCCCAGTGGTCGCCGATCGCCTCGAACCGGCGGTAGGCCAGCTCGGCGTCGGCGGACCGCCGGGTGCCGGCGTCCTCGACCAGGACGGCCCGGATGAAGTGACCCATCCCCTGGACGTACGGGTCGGGGTGGGCGATCAGCGTCGCGGCGTCGGCCAGGCTCCGGTCGGGGACGGCCTGCTCCAGCCCGGGCATCGCCGCCGCCAGCGCGGCGGTGCGCGGTGAGACGTCGCCGGGTCGCTCCGCGAGCAGGGTGCGCAGGGCCCGGCGGGCCAGCACGGTGAGGCGCGGAGGGCCGGTGTTCCCCGCGTTGACGCCGATCAGCACGCACAGCCACCCGAGCCGGTCCGCGTGCGGCAGGGGACGGCCACTGGCCCGGCCGCGGGTGAGCGCCGAACGCGACCGGGCGGCCGGGTCGTCGAGGTGCAGCAGCGTGCGCGCCCAGGCACTGGCCTCGAGGTGCCGGCCACGCACCGTCCACAGCTGGAACAGGGCGGTGGCGACGTCGACCGCGGCCGGTTCGTCGTCGTGGTCCCACGCCCACCGCAGAGCGGCGACCAGGTTGTCCTGGTCGGCCGCGCAGGCGTCCAGCGTTTCGATCTGGGCGGGACCGATGAAGCCGGGAGCCAGCGAGACCGCCCGCCGCACGGCCCAGCCGGCCAGCCCGGCCATGGCCGTCTCGCGCCCGGCCGCGTCGAGACGGGCCTCGCCGTGTTCGCGGACCGTCTCCAGCATCCGGTAGTGGACGCCCTCTTCGAGCCGCAGCAGCGACTGCTCGACCAGGATCGCCAGACCCCGGCGGACGTCGGTGCCCGCGACGGCGGCGGCGAGGTCCGCGGTGAACGGCGCGGGGATGACGGCCAGCCGTTCCAGCAGGTCCCGTTCGCCGGGCTCCAGCAGGTCGCGGCTCCACTCGACCATCGACCGGAGACCGGCGTGCCGTTCGGGCAGCCCGCGCAGCGCGTGGTCGAGCAGCGCGAACCGGTCGCCGAGCCCGGCCAGGACGTCCTCGAGCGGCATGGACCGCAGCCGGGCGGCGGCGAGTTCGAGCGCGAGCGGCAGGTTGTCGAGCCGGTGCGCGAGGGCCAGCGCCCGGTCCCGCGGCCACGCCGGTGCCGTGCCCCCGGCCCGGACGCGCGCTTCGAGCAGGGCGAGCGCCTCGTCGTCGGGCAGCGCGGGCAGCCGGTGGACGACCTCGCCGACCAGGCCCAGCGGCGCCCGGCTGGTGGCGAGCACACCGACCTCGGGCGCCACGGCCAGCAGCTCGGCCACGACGGCCGCCGCGGCGTCGAGGACGTGTTCGCAGTTGTCGAGCACGAGCAGCCCGTCGAGCCCGGAACCGATGGCCCGCAACCGTTCCGTCGGGCTCGGCGCGCGACGATCCGGGGCCGGGGTGTCCAGGCCGGTGTCCGGGCCACCCAGGACCGCGAGCACGGCGGGCAGCACCTCGGCCGGCGAGCGCAGGCCGGCCAGCTCGACCACGCGCACCTGCCCGGCGGAGCGGGCGATCTCGGCGGCCAGCCGGGTCTTGCCCGCCCCGCCGGTCGCGACGAGGGTCACCAGCGGAGCCGCCAGCAGCGCCTTGCCGACGGCGGCGAGATCCGGCTCGCGGCCCACCAGCGGTGTCAGCGCCCGGCGCCACGCGGCGGGAAGCGTGCCGGCGTTCGGTCGCGCGAGGGCCAGCTGCCCGCGCAGCAAGGCCAAGTGCGCCTCGGCGAGCACGGGGGACGGGTCGGCGCCGTACCGCTCGACGAGCTCGGCGCGCACCCGTTCGACCACTTCGAAGGCTTCGGCGTCGCGTCCCTGGGCCGCGAGGACCCGCACGAGCAGCGCGGCGGCCGGCTCGTCGGGCGGGACCCGGGTGGCCAGCCGGCGCAGATCCGCCTCGTCGAGCGGACCGCCGCCGGCCAAGGCCGCCTCCGCCCGCAGGGTGACGACGTCGCCGAAGAGCCGGTCGCCGGTCGGCTCCGGGATTTCCGGGAACAGCGCCCGCGCCTCGTCGGCGCAGTCCCGCGCGGTTCCCGCGTCACCGTCGGCCAGGGCCCGCCGGCCACGGTCGACCAGCCCGCGGGCCGTGACGGCGTCGACCCGGACCTCACCGGCCGGGATCCGGTAGCCGCCCGCGGCGGTGCGGACCGGCACGCCGAGCCGGCGCACCCGGCCGACCAGGGCCTGCACCGCGCCCGCGGCGTCCTCGGGCGGCGCGCCCTGCCAGACGGCGTCGACCAGAGCGACGGTGGAGACCGGGCGCCCCCGGGCGTCGAGCAGCTCCCGGAGCACCGCAGCCAGCCGGTCGCCCCGCACCGGGCGGCCGTCCACCGCGAGGGGGCCGAGCGTCGTGATCCGCACGCGACCATCATCACCCACCCGCCGCGCGCGGGCTCCCGGCGACTATTCGCCGAACCGGTCGGCGAGGGAGATCAGGTTCAGGGCCGCGTTGTCGCCCAGCAGGATCGCGTTGTCGGCGACGCCTCGGGCCGCGGACGCGGCGCTGCGGGGGAACATCGCCCGCTCGTACTCGGTGAGCGCGGCTTCGACGTCGCCGGGGTGCGCCGCGATGGCCGCGCCGAGTTCGGCGCCGTCCTGCAAGGCCAGGTTGGCACCTTCGCCGTTCGGGGGCTGCAGGTGGGCGGCGTCGCCGAGCAGCGTCACGCCGGGCACGCGGTCCCAGCGGTGCGCGACCGGCAGCGTGTAGTGGCGGCGGTGGACCGGGGCGGTGTCGCTGGCGGTGATCAGCGCGCTCAGCTCGGGAGCCCAGCCGTCGACCTCGCGCGCGAGGCGCGCGGTCGCCGCGGCGGGATCGGCGAAGTCGATGTCGCCGAACCAGTCCAGCGGCCGGGCCAGCCACAGGTAGGCGTGCAGGTTCCCGTCGCTTTCCCGGTGCACGAGGAAAACCTTCCCGCTCGCGGCCTTGTCGAACACCATCAACGCCCCGTCGCCGACGGCCTTCGCGACGGTGGGGTGCCGGGTGCCGGCGTCGAACAGGAAGGTCTCGATCGACGCGTTCCCGGCGTACTCGGGTGTGACGTCGGTGAGCAGCGGCCGGACCCGGGACCACGCGCCGTCCGCGCCGACGAGCAGCCCGGTCTCGGTGGTGGTGCCGTCGGCGAAGGTGATTTCGTGCCGGCCCTCGCCGAGGGCGCGCACTTCGGCGACCCGGTGGCCCCACCGGACGGTGCCGGCGGGGAGCGAGTCGAGCAGCATCTTCCGCAGTGCCGCGCGCTGTGCCTCGGGACTGCCACCGGTGCCGTCGTCGGCCTTGTCGTACAACACGGTCCCGTCCGTCTCGACGACGCGCAGGGCTTCGCGACCCGGCAGGACAATGGCGCGGAATTCGTCGATCAGGCCGGCCGCCGCGAGGGCGGGCCGGCCGTTGTGGTCGTGGATGTCGAGCATGCCGCCTTGGGCGCGCGCCGCCGGCGACGCCTCGGCTTCGTGGACCGTGGCCGGAATACCGTGCAGGTACAGGACGCGGGCCAAGGTGAGGCCGCCTAGGCCGGCGCCGACAATCGTGACCGGAGTGGGCATTGGTGCTCCTAAGGGGTTCGCGGGAGGAATTGCCTCCGAGCCTGCGCGGACCCGCCGACACGACGCCGACATGGCGCCGACACGCCCTTTCCCGGAGTGGTCGCCGAGAAGTCGCCGGAGTGAATTCGGCTGCTTCCAGCCTTGCGGATTGGGCCGAATGCGAGTAAGGGCAGGCGGTCGCCGGAAAACCGGACCCGCGCTGCCCGGCCGCTGGTGCCGGCGTTACTGTCTTCGCCGTTGCAGGCGCACCGAAACCGACCCGTGATCTCGGTCGGCGAACCGAGTACTGTTCGAGCACCAATCGGACTCGAGGAAGTGGAGCGATGTCGGAACGACCGCCCGCACAGCATCGGGAAGAACGCGAGTCAGTCGGCCGGGCCGTAATCGGGGTAGTGGTCACCGCGGTCGTCGTGGCGGCGATCTGGACGTGGATATCCCTGTCGGTTTCCGGTGGTCAGGGGATTGTCGTCGCCATCGCGGGCGGGCTGACCGGGATCGTCGCGTGTGTCGCGGTGTTCTTCGCGCTGCGCCGCGCCGATCAGGTCGCGCACGCGACCGGGCAGACGGAGGCCGCGCTCGACGAGGCCCGGCGGGCCCGGGAATTCGTCCGGTTCAGTGACGCCGAACTGGCCCGGCTGCTCGACCGGACGGTGCCCGACGCGGTCCGGCGGCTGCGCGGGGGTGCCCCCGCGGACAGCGTGCTCGCCGAAGTCGGGCGCCCCGAGGACGAACTTCACCAGCGCGTCCTGCGGCTGCTGGTCGACGAAATCGCCGTCGGGGAACGCCGGCGCGCGGCCGCGACGGCCGCCTGCGCGAACGCCGCGGGCCGGCTGCAGGCGCTGTCGACCAGCACGCTCGGTGACTTGCGGGAAATGGAAAACCGGTCGTCCGACGCGATGCTCGGGGATCTCCTGAGGGTGGACCACAGCACCGCGCAGGCGGGCCGGCTGGCCGACAGCATCGCGGTGCTCACCGGCGCACGCTCGGGCCGCCGCTGGACGAAACCGATCCGGATGGAGAGCATCCTGCGCGGCGCGCTCGGCCGGATCGGCGCCTACCAGCGGGTCCGGGTGCATTCCGCGAGCGGGGTGGCCGTCGTCGGGTACGCCGCCGAAGACGTCATGCACGCGCTCGCCGAACTCATGGACAACGCCACGAAGTTCTCGGCGCCGTCCGAAGAAGTGCACGTCTATGTGGAAGATCTGCACAACGGCGCGGTCATCACCATCGAGGACGGCGGCCTCGGGATGAAGGCGCAGGCCCTCGTCCGCGCCGAGCGCGCGGTGTCCCTCGACCAGCCGCTCGACCTGACCTCGATGTCGGGGACGCGGCTCGGGCTCGCGGTGGTCGGCTGCCTGGCGCGCAAGCACCAGCTGCACGTCTTCTTCCGGCCTTCTTCGCGCGGCGGGATCGGAGTCGTCATGCGCATCCCGACCCAGCTGATCACGCAGCCCCGGCCGGAAGCGCCGCCGGAAGCGGAAGAGCCGGTCGCGGCCGCCGCCGTCGCGTGGCCCGGGCCCGACACGAGCCACGAGATCGCCGGCGACCTGACCGAGCCGTCCGAGCTGCCGAAGCGTTCGCGGGGGCAGACGCTCACCGCCGCGTCGCGCCGGCCGCCGTCGCCCACGCCGAGCACGACCCGCGCCGAGCGGGACACCGGTTCCCGGTTCGGCGCCTTCCAGCAGCGGCGCAGCGGCAACGGCGCTACGTCGTCGCGCCACTCCGCCTCCCCGGCGGACCCCGGCGACGACGCGTGACCCGCCGCTCCGCCCGCACATCCGCACCCCGCCAGATTGGAGCGAGGGGACCCGCCAGGCCGGTCCCCGGATTCGATGACTGACTCGGACAAGAGCCTCGAATGGCTCCTCGAAAACCTCGTCGGCAACACCGCCGGCGCGTGCCACGCCCTCGTGCTGTCCCGGGACGGCCTGAAGCTGTGCCACACCCAGGGGCTCACCGTCGACCGCGCCGACCAGCTGGCCGCGATCGCCGCCGGCGTCCAGGCGCTGGCGCACGGCGCGTCGGTCGAATTCGGTGACGGCACCGGCGGTGTGCGGAACTCGATGACCGAGTTCCACGGCGGGATCCTCTTCATCGTGGAGGCCGGTGTCGGCTCGCACCTGGCCGTGATCGCCACGGAGGACGCCGACGTGGGCCTGATCGGCCACAACATGGACGAGCTGGTGGAACAGATCGGCTCGGTCTTCACCGCCCCGCCACGCTTCACGGCGGCTGACCACCCGGCTTCGTGACGCGCTCGGCGCTCGACGGGGAAGACCCGGACCGGCTCTACACGGTCACGGGCGGGCGCAGCAGCGCGGACGACATCGACCTCGATCTCGTCACGCTGATCGTCCGGGAGTCGGAGCCGTCGGCGGGCATGCAGTCCGAGCACGTCCGGATCCTCGAGATCGCCGCGAAGCCGACGTCGGTCGTGGAGCTGTCGTCCTACCTGGCGCTTCCGGTGAGTGTGACCAAGATTCTGCTCGCGGACCTGCTGGCCACGGGCAAGGTTTCCGCCCGACACCCGTCGTCGGCCCAGGCCGCGGGACGGACCTCCGACTCGGAATTCCTCAAGAAGGTGCTCGTTGGACTCCGTAATCTCTGAACAAGACGAACGGCTGCCCCTGGCCGACACCGCGACCGACGGCCTGAAGATCGTCATCGTCGGCGGCTTCGGCGTCGGGAAGACGACCATGGTCCGGTCGGTCAGCGAGATCCGGCCGCTCAGCACCGAAGAAACCATGACCCAGGCCGGGATCGGCGTCGACAGCACCCGGGGGGTGCAGGCCAAGACGACCACCACGGTGGCGTTCGACTTCGGCCGGATCAGCCTCGACGAACAGCTGATCCTCTACCTGTTCGGCGCCCCCGGGCAGGAACGGTTCTGGTTCCTCTGGGACAGCCTCTTCGCCGGCACCCTCGGCGCGGTCGTCCTGGTGGACGCCCGGCGGCTGGCCGACTCCTGGTACGCGATCGACCGGCTCGAGCACCACGGGACGCCGTTCATCGTGGCGCGCAACAACTTCGGCCCGCCGAAGCACAGCCTCGACGACGTCCGCGCCGCGCTGGACCTGCCCGGCGAGGTGCCGATCGTCGACTGCGACGCCCGCGACCGCGACTCGTCCAAGCAGGTGCTGATCTCGCTCGTCGACCACCTCTACACCCTGTCCAAAGTCCGGGAGGGCGCATCGTGACCGGTTTCCAGACCAGCACCCCGGCGGAGACGATCCCCGCCGCGGACCGGATCCGGTTGTACGGACCCGAGTTCCAGCGGGATCCCGCCGCGCTCTACGCCCGGATCCGGCGGCAGTACGGCGGTGTCGTCCCGGTCCTGCTCGACGGCGACATCCCGGCCTGGCTGCTGACCGGCTACCGCGAGATCCACCAGGTGTGCCAGGACTCGCAGCTGTTCGCCCGCGACAGCCGCCGGTGGAACCAGTGGGGCAACGTCCCCGAAGACTGGCCGCTGCTGCCGTACGTGATGCACAACCCGTCGGTGATGTTCACCGAGGCCGCGGAACACCGGCGGCGCGCGGGCGCGATCGGCGACGCGCTGTCCGCCGTCGACCAGTTCGACCTGAGCGCGCACTGCGAGCGCATCGCGGACCGGCTCATCGACGAATTCGCCGGCAGTGGCGAAGCCGACCTGATCGCCGGTTTCGCGCAGCAGGCGCCGTTGCTCGCGCTCGCGAAGATGTACGGCATGCCCGACTCGGAGGCCCCCGCGCTGGTGCGGGACGTCGCGCTGTCGCTGGACGTGGGCCCCGAGGCGCTGCCCGCGTACGGGCGGGTGCAGGAGGCGATGGCGCGGCTGGTGGCGGTGAAGCACCAGCAGCCGGGCGCGGACGTGCCCACGGCGATGATGCAGGACCCGGCGAACCTGACCGACGACGAGGTCGTCCAGGACCTGCTGGTGGTGACGGCCGCGGCGCAGCAGCCGACGGCGAACTGGATCGGCAACACCATCCGCCTGATGCTGACCGACAGCCGGTTCGCGATGACGCTCTCGGGCGGCAGGGGGAGCGTCGGCCAGGCCCTCAACGAGGTCCTGTGGCACGACACTCCCACGCAGAACTTCATCGGCCGTTTCGCCACGCGCGACACCGTGTTGAGCGGCGTCCGCGTCCGCCAGGGTGACCTGGTGGTGCTCGGTCTGGCGGCGGGCAACGCCGACCCGCACGCCCGCCCGGACGCGGCGGAGGGTGCCCTGGGCAACCACGCGCACATGTCCTTCGGCCACGGCGAGCACGGTTGTCCGTACCCGGCCCCGGAGGTGGCCGAGGTCATCGCCCGCACCACCGTCGAAGTCCTGCTGGACCGCCTCCCGGACGTCGAACTCGCGATCCCGGTGGAAGAACTGGTCTGGCGGCCGTCGGTGTGGATGCGGGGACTGGAGAGCCTGCCGGTGGTCTTCACCCCGGTCCACGTCGCCGCGTCCGGAGCCTGGTGACCGCAGGCGCTCCCACTCGCAAGTCCGTGAAGGCCTCCTTGAGGGACTCAGAGTCCCTCAAGGAGGCCTTCACGGACCACGGGGTCGGGTAACGGCGGGTCCGGGGGCGCGCTTCGGGGCCTACGACGCGGTGAACGTCACCGGCAGCGACGCCGGGCCTCGGGTGAACACGCCCTTTTCGGCCGTCACCGCGCCTTCCGCGAGACGCAGGTCCGGCATGGCGTCGAGCAGCTGGTTGACGCCGACCTCGATCTCGGTCTTCGCCAGCAGCGCGCCGACGCAGAAGTGCCGGCCCAGTGCGAACGACAAGTGGCTCGCCGCCGCGGAAAACGCTGTCTCGGTCGGGAGGTCGGTGCGGAAGATGTCGAACGCGCCCGGGTTCGCGAAGCGGCGCGGGTCGCGGTTGGCGGCACCGATCAGGCACGTCACCGTGCTGCCGGCGGGAATCCGCTCGCCGCCGATTTCGACGTCTTCCGCGGGCTGGCGCATGATCATGTGCACCGGCGGGGTGTGCCGCAGGGTTTCGGCGAACGCCTTCGGGATCAGGCTTCGGTCCGCGCGCACGGCGTCGAGCTGGTCCGGGTTGTCCAGCAGGTTCCGGAACAGGCTGGCGATCGCCTTGTCCGTGGTCTCGCCGCCGGCGGCGAGCAGCAGGCTGCAGAACGCCTTGATGTCCTCGTCGCTCATCGTGGTGCCGTCGACTTCGGTGGCGCACAGCGCCGAAAGCAGGTCGTCACCGGGGTTTTCGCGGCGGTCCCGGATGACCGGGATCAGGTACGCGGCGAGCTCGTCGTGGGTCTCGAGCCCGGCCGCGGCGACCGCCTCGTCCTGGCTGAGGTTGCCGAGGAACGCGATGATCGCGCCGTACCAGCGCTGGAACCGCGCGTGGTCGCTCTGGTCCAGGCCCAGCATGTCGACGATGACGTTGATCGGGAAGTGCCGCGCGTAGTCCGTGACGATGTCGGCCGAGCCGCGGCCGCGGAAGGTGTCGATGAGCTGTGCGGAGTTGCGTTCGATCACCGGGCGGAACTTCTGCTCCAGCTCGTTGCCCCGGAACGCCGGCGCGACCAGGGCACGGCGGATCGAGTGCTCCCGGCCGCTCATCTGCAGGATCGTCCGGCCGTGCACGGGTTCCAGCTGCCAGCCGTAGTTCTCGGTCGTGAACACACCCTCCTTGAAGGCGCGGGACACGTCCTCGTAGCGCGAAATGACGTAACTCCGCATTCCTTCGTGCCAGATCACCGGCGAATGCTCGAGCATGACGTCGTAGGCGGTGTACGGATCGGCGGCGAACTCCGGAGACAGAAGGTCCGGCGCATGGCCTGCTGAAGTCACGAGGCTCCTTTTCTCGGTGGTCGATCAGCAGGCTAGCCGGGATAGTTGCCACTGCGAAAGAGTTGCCGGTGGGCTATTCACCCAAAACGACGTGGAAGATCTTCTCATTGCTGTTGTCGGGAATACTGTCCTTGTCGCCGTTGTTCGTCGTCGTCAGCCACAGGCCGCCGTCGGGCGCCGGCTCCACCGTGCGCAACCGCCCGTAGGTGCCGTTGAAGTAGGCCTGGACGTCGGTCAGGTCGCTCCCGCTGATCACCTCGCGGTACATCCGGGTGCCGCGTTCGCAGGCGACGTAGAGCACATCGCGGACGATGGCAATGCCGGAGCAGGAGCCGTCCGCCGTCGGGTACGTCCGCTTCGGCGCGATGTAGCCGGCGGTGCCGCAGGTCCCGGAGGTGCCCTCGCACGCCGGCCAGCCGTAGTTGCCACCCTTGGTGATCAGGTTGGTCTCGTCCATCACCGCGTTGCCGAACTCCTGCTCCCACAACCGGCCCTGGGAGTCGAACGCCAGGCCCTGCGGGTTGCGGTGGCCGTAGCTCCACACGGCGTTGCCGAAGGGGTTGTCCGACGGCACGCTGCCGTCCGGGTCGAGCCGCAGGACCTTGCCGTTGAGGCTCGCCTTGTTCTGCGCGTTGTCGCCGTTCTGGGCGTCGCCGGTGCTGGCGTAGAGCTTGCCGTCGGGCCCGAAGCGCAGCCGGCCGCCGTTGTGGAACTTGTTGCGCAGCAACCCGCTGAGCAGGACCTGTTCGGTGCTGGTGGTGAGTTTGTCGTTCTCCAGCTTGATCCGCACGATCCGGTTGTCGGACGGCGAGGTGTGCATGATGTAGAGCCAGTGGTCACTGGAGAACGCGGACGAGACGGCGAGGCCGAGCAGGCCGCCTTCACCGTCGGTGTTGTCGACGCCGGGGACCGTGCCCACGGTCGTCTTCGCGCCGGTGGCGGGGTTCAGATGGACGAGGTCGTGGGCGTCGCGCCGGGTGTAGAGGATCGTGCCGTCCGGCAGCGTCACCAGGCCCCACGGGATGTCGGTGTCGGTGGCGATCTGCGTCACCGCGCACACGGAGGCGCCGCAGGCCGCGCCGGTGGTGACGGTCGTGGTGGCGCTGGGCGCCGACACGTTCGCCTGGGCGTCGCGCGCGACGACGTAGTACGGGTAGCTCGTGTTCGCCGCCAGCCCGCTGTCGACGAAGGTCGTCGCGGGCGGCGTGGTGGCGGCCCCGGTGACCGCGCCGACCTTGGCGCCGCCGCGGTAGACGTCGTAGGCCCGGACGCCGATGTTGTCGGTGGCCGCGGTCCAGTTCAAGGTCACCGTCGTGCCGGCCGCGCTGCCGGTCAGCTTCGTGGGCGCGGTCGGCGCCTGGCTGTCGGGCTGGCACTGCGGCGGCGTGATCGGCACGGTGGCGCTGGCCTGCGAGACGTTGCCCGCGGCGTCCCGCGCGTTGACGTACAGGCCCCAGGTCACGCCGCCGACCACGGTGAGGCTCGTCGACAGGGTGCTCCCGCTCACCGACTTCATCAGCTGGCCGTCGTGGTAGACGTCGTAGAACGCGACGCCCACGTTGTCGGTGGAGGCGTTCCACGCGAACGTCACGGCGTCGCAGACCAGGTCGCTCACCCGCGGGTTGCCCGGCACGCCCGGCGGCTGGGTGTCGGCGGCCAGCGTGGTCCGCCACTTCTGGTTGCCCCCGTTGTTGCAGGTCCACAACCCGACGAGGGTGCTGTTCGCGGTGCCCGCCGCGCTGACGTCCAGGCAGAGGCCCGACTGCACGCCGCTGATGGAACCGTCGGCGTTGATCCGCCACTTCTGGTTGGCGCCGCCGTTGCAGGTGTAGATCTGCGCGTCGGCCGGCGACGTGGTGCTCGCGCCGGCGACGTCGAGGCACATCGCGCCGTCGTACACCCGCAGCTCGCCCGCCGCCGTGAACGTCCACGCCTGGTTGGCCTGCCCGTTGCAGTCGTAGATGTTGACGCGCGTCTTCGCCGCGGTGCTGTTGCCGACGACGTCCAGGCACCGCCCGGAGGCGACGCCGACCACGGTCGAGCCGGTGGCCGCGGTCGCGGTGGTGGCGGTGGGCGCGACCAGCGCGGCGGCGGCGATCACCACGGTCAGGGCACCGAGGCGCAGCCGCCGGCGGATGTTCGAGGAGAACATTCTCCTACCTTTCACGGTGGATCGGCCGGGCACCGCCGGGAGGGCGGAGGGCCGCACAACTGTCGTGGGCCCGGGTCCGGACGTCAAGACTTGTCCGGCTGCTTGTCCACTCGGTCGATGAGTGCCGTTGTACGGTGTGTCATATATCAGATCGGACCTTGGAGGCCTGGTGGAACTCACTCGTCGCCAGGCGCTGGCGATCAGCGCGGCCGGTGTGGCCGCCGCGGGATGGCCGACGCCGGGAGCCGCTTCGGCGGCCCAAGCCGGTCCGGTGACCGAGACGATGCTGCTCACCGGCGGCGACGCCGACCACACCGTCGACTGGGACTTCCAGGTCACGGCCGGCCGGCGCGCGGGGGAATGGGCGACGATCCCGACGCCGTCCAGCTGGGAGTGCCACGGTTTCGGCAGCTACCACTACGGCGGTGATCTCGTCCCGGCGGAGAAGGGCAACTACCGGCACTCGTTCACGCCCCCGGCGTCCTGGGCCGGGCGCCGGATCTTCCTGGTGTTCGAGGCCGCCATGACCGACGCCGACGTGCGGGTCAACGGCGTCTCGGCCGGACCGGTGCACCAGGGCGGCTTCTACCGCTTCCGCTACGACGTGACGGCCCTGCTGCGGCTCGGCGAGCCGAACCTGCTCGAAGCGACCGTCAGCAAGGAATCGGCCGACAACTCGGTGAACGACGCCGAGCGCCGCGGCGACTTCTGGAACTTCGGCGGGCTCTTCCGGCCGGTGTCGCTGGAGGCCCACCCGGCCGCCCGGATCGACCGCGTCGCGCTCGACGCCCGCGCGGACGGGACCTTCACCGCCCAGGTCACGCTCGCCGGCGTGACCGCGGCGGCCCGGGTGAGCGCGCAGCTGCGCGCGCTCGACGGCACGGCCGTCGGCGGGGCGTTCTCGGTCGCCGTGGCGAGCGGGGCCAGCGGCGCCACCCTGACCACCACCGCGGCGCGACCGTCCCTGTGGACGGCCGAAACGCCGAACCTGTACCAGGTCGAGCTGACCCTCGCGAACGCCGGCGGCGTGCCGTGGCACAGCACGGCCGAGCGGTTCGGCTTCCGCACGATCGAGGTCCGGGCCGGCGACGGCGTTTACGTCAACGGGAAGCGGATCGTCCTCAAAGGAGCGAACCGGCACACCTTCTGGCCGACGTCCGGCCGCGCTTCGAGTCCTCGCCTCGCCCGGCTGGACATCGGGCTGATGAAGGACATGAACATGAACGCCGTGCGGATGTCGCACTACCCGCCGGACGGTTTTTTCCTCGACCTCTGCGACGAGCTCGGGCTCTACGTCCTGGACGAGCTGACCGGCTGGCAGCACCACTACGACGAAGGCGTCGGCGCCCCGCTGGTCGCGGCCCTGGTGCGGCGCGACGTCAACCACCCGTCGATCCTGTTCTGGGACAACGGGAACGAGGGTGGCTGGAACACCGCGCTGGACGACGACTTCGGCCAGTACGACCCGCAGCGGCGGGCGGTGCTGCACCCGTGGACGACGTTCGGCGGCGTCGACACCAGCCACTACCAGACCTACAGCAGCACCGCGAGCAAGGCCGCCGGCACCACGATCTTCATGCCGACCGAGTTCCTGCACGGGCTCTACGACGGCGGCGCCGGGGCCGGCCTGAACGACTACTGGAAGCTCATGGGCGGCGCCCAGCGCTCGGCGGGCGGGTTCATCTGGGCGCTCGTCGACGAAAGCGTCGCGCGCGACGACCGCGGCGGCGCCCTCGACACCAACGGCAGCCGGGCCCCCGACGGGATCCTCGGCCCGTACCGCGAGAAGGAAGCCAGCTTCTTCACGATCAAGGACATTTGGTCGCCGGTCCAGCTGGCCAGCCCGGCGTACTACGACTCGGTTTTCCCGGCGTCGTTCGACAAGACGGTGAAGCTCGTCAACCGGTACGACTTCACGAACCTCCGGACGTGCCGGTTCGGCTGGCAGCTGCTCGCGTTCCCCGCACCCGGCGCGGGCCCCGGTCACCAGGTGCTCGCCCAAGGTCAGGCCGTGGCCCCGGACGTCGCCCCGGGCGCCACCGGCGCGGTGACGCTCGGCCTGCCCGCCGACTGGACCACCGCCGACGCGCTGCGGCTGAGCGTGACCGATTCGACCGGCCGGGACGTCGCCGGCTGGACGTGGCGCGTCCGCAAGGCACCGGACTTCGCGGCGCGACTGGTGCGGCCGGCGACCACGGGCAGTGTCATCGCGGCGGAGACCACCGGCGACGTGACGCTCATCGCCGGCGCCACCCGGATCACCATCGGCAAGGCGAGCGGCCGGCTGCTCGGCGTGCGCCGCGGCGGCTCGCCGGTCTCCCTGGCCAACGGACCCGCCCCGGCCGGCGGGACGGCCACGCTCACGGCGTTCAGCCACTTCCGCGACGGCACCGGCTGGGTCGTGCAGTGCGACTACAGCGGAGATCTGACGTCCGTGCGCTGGCGCCTGGACGCCAACGGCTGGCTGGCGCTGGAGTACCGCTACCGCGCCACCGGCGACCACGACCACCTCGGCGTGAATTTCGACTACCCGGAGGCAAACGTCCGGGGCCTCACCTGGCTCGGCGACGGGCCCTACCGCGTCTACAAGAACCGGCTGCGGGGTGTGCAGCCGGACGTGTGGAGCAAGCCGTACAACGACACCGCGACCGGGGCGAGCGGGTTCGCCTACCCGGAGTTCAAGGGTTACCACGCCCGGACGTGCTGGGCCGTGCTGGACACCACCGAAGGCGCGGTCACGATGGTCGCCGCGGAGGAGGGCCTGTTCCTGCGGCTGTTCACCCCGGCGGTGGGACCCGACCCGCAGAACGCGGTGGTCACCTACCCGGCCGGCGGCGTCTCGTTCCTCGACGGCATCACCCCGATCGGCAACAAGTTCCACGGCGTCGCCTCTCTGGGCCCGGAGAGCCGCCCGAACGCGGCCACCGGCGACTACCACCGGACGGTGTACCTCCGCTTCGACGCGTGATCGTCGCAGGTCCGCGGGGTGGTCGCCGGATAACGTGGCGGAATCCGGGTACCCCGCGGCCATGACGAACGAACACGAAGACCACGGGCGCGTGCCCGTGCCCGACGAGAACGAGACCGGCGAGCGGACCTTGGACCGTGGGCTCGCCCCGCCCTCGGTGCCGCCCGAGGTCACCTCGACCCACCCGCTCGACCGGGGCCTCGCGCCGCCCGAGGACGAGGAGGCCGGGCGCGAGGGCGCATGACTCCCCGCGGAAAGTGAAATAGTTTTTGACCTTGAGAGAATAACGGAGTTGATTGCGTATTCAACGATTCACTCGTTCGAGTGGATCTATGATTGCGTGGAGTCAGCGTCGGGAAAACCTGTAACTCTTTTGTCGGGAAGATCGACTGTTCGAGGGTCAAGCTATTTCGATCCGTGACATCCGCGAGGGATGTCGGATCACCGACGGGAGGCCGAGAGACCATGGGTGTTCCTGGGCAGGTGTTCTCGATCGCACGCGATCGCGCGTCCCACCGCTCGCGGATTCGGGCGAGCGATCGGAATCGCTGGCTGCTGCTGGCCCTGGTCACGTTCGCGGTGATCCCGGCCGATGACGACGGAAGCGCCTGGGTGCTGGTCGCGACGCTGGCCGCGGTGGCCCTGCTGGCCGTGGCCGGCCGGGCACTGCGCCGGGCCGCGGCGAAGGTCGACGCGGCCCTGACGGACGAACTCGACCCCAGATGATCCGCGGAATCGCGCCGACGAAGAAAATGGCGCGATTCCCGTTCGTGGCGTGCGGGACAGGCGAGTTCGAAATGTGACCTGCGGGCAGGGTGCCGGAGTCGCGTCGGCATTGTTCGACGATTTCGCCCAGCGCCGCCCAGCGCCGCCCAGCGCCGCCCAGCGCCGCCCAGCGCCGCCCAGCGCCGCCCAGCCCAGCCCAGCGCCGCCCAGCGCCGCCCAGCGCCGCCCAGCGCCGCCCAGCCCAGCGCCGCCCAGCGCCGCCCAGCCCAGCCCAGCGCCGCCCAGCGCCGCCCAGCGCCGCCCAGCGCCGCCCAGCGCCGCCCGGCCCGGCCCGGCCCAGCCCACTGCCGCCCAGCCAGCAGTCCGCCAGCCGCCAGCCGCCGGCCGGCGTCTCTGCGCCCGCGGTGCTGTGGGCGAACCCCGCCTCCACAGTCTGCCGCGGCTCTCGTGAGTGTTCAGGGCGGTTCTAACCGCCCTGAACACTCACGACCAGCCGCGGCAGGCCGCCCACGCGCCCTGCGGCCCGGCTACCCTGACGGCGGCCCGCTGACCGAGGACGAGGACCATCCACTGTGGACTACCGGAAGCTGTTCGCCGAGATCCACCGGCGCCCCGGCCTGTACGGACTGGACGGTGGTTATCACGACTACTGCACGTTCCTCCTGGGTGCGGACGCGGGCAACGACGGGCAGCTGCTCACCGGCTTCACCGAGTCGCTCGTGCCGCGGGTGGGCACCGGCGACAGCCTGACGTGGACGTCGCTGGTGCTGCACCTGGCCTTTCCCGGCCGCACCGCGGGGTGGCGCGAAGAGGCGGCGGGGGAGGGGCGGCAGCACGCGGTCGACTTGCTCTTCGCCCTGCTGGACGAATTCCTCGAGAGGCGGGCGGCGCCGGGCGGGACGGCGGCGATCTTCGACGACTACCTGACGTGGCTGAAGGCGCAGTCGTGGTACCGCCGGTAAACCGACCCCCGATGCCGGAAACCCGCCAGTCCGTCCCGAAGCCCGGCTCGCCGACCCCGCGTGGCGGCGGCTGGCTCCCGCACGGCTACCACCTCGAGCCGCACTCCCACCCCGACGGGCAGCTGGTGTACGCGGCCGCCGGCGCGCTGGCCACCACCACCGAGCGCGGGACGTGGGTGGCGCCGGCCAGCCGGGTGACGTGGACACCGCCGGGATTCGAGCACTCCCACCGCTTCTACGGCCGGACCGACGCCCGGCTCGTCGTCATCCCGGCCGGCGAGTGCGGCGACCTCGTGGCCTACCCGAGCGTGTTCGCGGTGAGCCCGCTGCTGCGGGAAGTCCTCCTGGCGCTGACCGGCCGGAGCAGGCGAGGTCCTGAGGCCGAGAAGCGGTTGCGCGGTGTGGTGGTCGACGAACTCGGCGAGGCCCCCGAGCGGTCCTTGCACCTGCCCGAGCCGCGCGACGACCGGCTGCGCGTCGTCACCGACCTCCTGCGCGCCGATCCGGGCCAGGCCGCGACGCTGGCGGAGCTGGGGCGCGCCGCGGGGGCGAGCGAACGCACCCTCAGTCGCCTGTTCCACACCGACCTCGGCATGGGGTTCCACCGCTGGCGCACCATCCTGCGCATCCACCACGCGCTGGTGCACCTCACCGACGGCCGGTCCGTCACCGACACCGCGATCGTGTGCGGCTGGTCCAACCCGTCGACCTTCATCGAGGCGTTCACCGCCGTCGTCGGCCAGACGCCGGGGCGCTACCAGGCCGGCCTCCAGGACCACGGCGCCTGACCATCTTGGCGGCTTTCCGGTATCCGCTGTCCGATTACCGGTGGTCGGCCCGCGGGTCCGCGGCCACTGTGGTCCCATGACCAAGACGGACGAGAACACCACCGTGGTGATCGTGGGCGGCGGCGTCGCCGGGCTCGCCCTCGGGAACTTCCTGCTGCACAGCGGAATCGGCTGCGTGATCCTGGAGAAGCACCGCCGTGACCACGTCGAACACCGCCAGCGGGCCGGCTCCCTCGACGCCCGGGGAGTGCGGATGCTGCGGGCATGGGGGCTGGGAGAGGTCGTGGAAGGCAGCACCAGCCACG
Source organism: Amycolatopsis sp. NBC_00355 (assembly GCF_036104975.1). Classification (GTDB taxonomy): domain Bacteria; phylum Actinomycetota; class Actinomycetes; order Mycobacteriales; family Pseudonocardiaceae; genus Amycolatopsis. The sequence goes on from NZ_CP107982.1 coordinate 10,338,156, forward strand.
ATTCCGCCGATCCGGGTGGGGGTGTGCCGCTGCTGCTCGACGGGCAGAGGCGGCAGTGGCGGCTGGACGAGGACGACGCCGATGACGCGGACGACGCGGAGGACGCCGACGGCGCGTTCTGCCCGCAGCAGATCCTCGTCCGGAACCTCATCGCGGTCTTCCTCCGCGACGGCGGCGACCTCCGCTTCGAGGCCGAAGACGTCTCCCTGGAAGGTCTCGACACCGAGCATCCCGTGGTTCGCTACCGAGACGCCGACGGCACGGCGAGGGCACTCGGCTGCGACTTCGTCGCCGGCAGCGACGGATACCACGGCGTCAGCCGGACGGCCGTGCCCGCCGACGTCCTCACTTGCGACACCCACGAGTTCGGGTACGCCTGGCTGACCGTCATGGCGGAGGTGCCCGCGGATCCCCCGGCCGTGCTGGCCGTGCACTCCCGCGGGTTCGCCGCGCGGATCACCCGCGGCCCGGCCGCGAGCCGGCTCTACCTGCAGTGCCCGCTCACCGACACCGCCGAACAGTGGCCGGACGAGCGCGTCTGGAGCGAACTGGACGCGCGGTTCGGCGCCCCCGCCGTGGTGCGGGGGCCGATCACGAGCAAGCAGGTCGTGCCGCTTCGCGGGGTCGTGTTCAGTCCGATGCGGCACGGCCGGCTCCACCTCCTCGGCGACGCCGCGCACCTCATCTCGCCGATGAGCGCGGAGGGGATGAGCCTCGCCCTCCACGACGCCGACGTGCTCGCCCGCGCCGTCGTCCGTCAGGTCGAGGAAGGTGATCCGAGCCTGCTCGACGCCTACTCCGACACCTGCCTGAGCCACACGTGGGAGCGTCAGGCGGCCGCGGTCCGGATGACCGAGACGATGCACGACGCCGGGGACGCCTCCTACGAAGGGGAGTTCCGCAAGCGGATCGCCCGCAAGAACCTCGAGGCCATGGTGGAGCCGGTCAGGTGACCGCCCGGCGGCGACGTGACCACTGCCAGTGGTGCACAGCCCGCTACGAATCATCCTTTCGTGTAGCCCCCGATGTGGTCACAGGAGTTACCAAAGTCGTTAGGCTGCCAGCCCAAGTGGGAAGTGATCCGGATCCGGAGGTGGCGTGACTCTCGCAGCCGACCCGGGGGTGCGCTCCGGCTGGTCGTGGGACCACGACGTCGCTTCGCCGGCCCGGATCCGTGACGCGGCCCTGCGCGGTCACGACAACTACGCGACCGATCGCGCCGCGCTGCGCGAACTGGACGAGGCCGCGCCGGGGTTCACCGACCTGCTGCGCGCGGCCCGGGCGTGGCACGTGCGGGTCGTCCGCCACCTCGCCGCGCGCGGCCTCGACCAGTTCCTGGACCTGGCCGCGGGCCTGCCCACCGCGCAGGACAACACGCACCAGACCGCCCAGCGGCAGAACCCCGACGCGAAGGTCATCTACACCGACACCGACCGCCTCGTGCTCAGCTACGAGCGTGCGTTGCTGGACGAAAACGACAACACCGCGGTGGTGCACGCCGACCACCTGGAACCCGGGCACCTGCTCGGCCACGAGACGGTCTGCACGGCGTTCGACCTCGCCCGCCCGGTCGCCGTGCTGATGACCACGGGCGTGCAGCATGAACCGGACGACGCCCGCCTGGCCGCGGCGGTGGCCGGCTACCGCGCCCTGCTGCCGCCCGGGTCGGTGCTCGCCCTGAGCTGCTGGTCGCTCCCGGAGTCCGTCGGGACGGGCCCGGCGGCGCGCACGATCGAACGCACGTGGGAATCCCGCTGCCGCCGGGCCGTCCGCTGCCGCACCGAGACCGGCGTCGAGCGCCTGTTCGCGGGGTTCGACCTGCTCGATCCGGGGCTGGTGCGCCTGCAGGACTGGTGGCCCGACGGCCCGGCCCTGCGCGTGCCCCGCCCCGCGCAGCGGCTCGCGGTCGGTGGAGTCGGCATCAAGCGGTAGGACTCTCGCCGGGCGCGGAGTCAGCCGGGGGTCCGGTATTCGGCGAGGATCTCGCCGAGGACGCGCTGCGCTTCGGTGGCTTCCCGGTCGGCGCGGTCCAGGGTCTGGGCGCAGGTGACGAGCGTCTTCCAGAGGGCCCACCCGCGTCCGCGGGCCCAGGTCGCCTCGTCGAGGGACAGCCGCTCGCGGAACGCCCGCCGGCCGTCGGGGGTCAGCAGCGTCCACGCGATGGCGACGTCGCAGGCCGGGTCGCCGGCACCGCACGTCCCGAAGTCGATGACCGCCGCCAGCTCCCCGTTCCGGAGCAGGAGGTTTCCCGGGGCGACGTCGCCGTGGAACCAGCTCTCCACGCCGTCCCAGCGGGCGTCCAGCGCGACCTGCCAGATCTCGCCGGCCAGGTCGACGTCGGCGTGACCGGTCAGCTTCGCGAGCGCGCGCCGGGCCGGCTCGTCGTAGGTGCGCAGGGTGGCGCCCCGGAACCAGTTGTGCGTGCCCGGCCGGGGCGCGCCCGTGGTGTCGACCTTCCGCAGGGCCGCCAGGAACCCGGCCAGGCCGGTCGCGAACCGGACCGGGTCGGCGATGCCGTCCGCGCTCGCCGGTGTGCCGTCGAGCCACGGGTGGATCGACCACGGGAAGGGGTAGCCCGCGCCGGGCCGGCCTTCCGCCAGCGGGACGGGGATCGGCAGCGGCACCTGCGGGGCCAGCACGGGGAGCCAGCGCTGTTCCTTGGCGACGGCCAAGGCGTATTCGGCCGCGCTGGGCAACCGCGCCGACATCTCGTCGCCCAGGTGGAAGGTGCGGTTGTCCCAGCCGCCGTTCGACACGGGCCGGACCGGGAGGCCGGCCCACCGCGGGAACTGCCCGGCGACGAGCAGGCGGACCTGGTCCGCGCCGACGGTCCGGCGCCGCGGCGGCGGACCGAGAGTGGGTGTGGTGCTCACCGGGCCATCTTCGCCCGTGGGCTACCGGCGGCGGGACCGAATAAATCGGTCCCGCCGCCGGGTCGGGTTCCGGCAACGTCGTTTCAAGCGTCCGCCGGACGTCTCCGGAACGGCCAACACGCTGCCCGGAACCGCCAACACGCTGCCCGGAATGGCCAACACACGTCCCGGAACGGCCAACACGCTGCCCGGAGTGGTCAACACGGGGCCGAGGGCGCGCCCGGTCGGCGGTTGGCCGTTCCGGTCGCTGTGTTGGCCGCTCCGGTTGACGTGTTGGCCGTTCCGGTGATGAGCCGGGGTCAGGGTTGGATGTTCTCCAGGTCCTCGAGCAGGCTCGGGTGCTTCGGCGCCCAGCCGAGCGCCTCCCGGGTGTGCGCGCTGGACGACGGCTGGTCCATCGCGAAGATCGGGCCCAGCGGGCCGAAGTTCTCCTCGGGCACCGGCTCGACCGGCAGCCCCAGGCGCCGCCCGATGACGCCGGCGATGTCGCGCACCGCGTCACCCTCGTCGGCCACCGCGTGCCAGGCGGTCCCGGCGGGCCCCGCCTCCAGCGCCAGCCGGAAGAGGACGGCCGCGTCGAGGGCGTGCACGGCCGGCCAGCGCTGGGCGCCGTCACCCGGGTAGCCGGACACGCCCGCCTGGCGCGCGATCCGGGTCAGCAGGCCCGCGAAGCCGCCGTCACCCTTGTTGTGGACGGTGCGCGGCAGGCGCACGGCCGTGCTCCGGACCCCGCGCGAGGCCAGGTCCAGGGCGGCCGTCACCGCGCGGCCGCGGCCGCCGACCGGGCCGTCGGTCGGCGACGGGTCGGCTTCGGTGGACGTGCGGCCCGGCACCCACGGCGTCCCCGAGACGGTGACGAACGGGCGGTCGCTGCCGACGAGTTCCTCGCCCAGGGCCGCGATGGCGGCGCTCTCCTCGGCGACGGCCCGCGCGACGCTCTCGGCGGTGCTGAAGTCGTTGCTGAACGCCAGGTGGATCACGCCGTCGGCCTTGGCCGCGCCGGCCCGGAGGGTGTCCAGGTCGGCGAGACCGCCCCGCACCGCTTCGGCGCCGGCCCGGTCCACGGCCAGCGCGGAGGCGTCGGAGCGGGCGAGGACCGACACGGTGTGGCCGTGGCCGAGCAGTTCCGCGACGACGGCGGAGCCGACCAGCCCGGTGCCGCCGGTGACAAAGACCTGCATGGAACTCTCCTGACCAGTGATGGGACTAGTGTCTCATCACGCTACCAGAGTGATGAGACACTAGTCCCATCGCCTATGATCGCCCCATGGCACGATGGGAACCCGGAGCGCGGGAACGGCTCGTCGTGGCTGCCGTCGAACTCTTCACCCAGCAGGGGTACGACGCCACGACGGTCGCGCAGATCGCCGAGCGGGCCGGGGTCACGAGAAGCACCTTCTTCCGGTACTTCCCCGACAAGCGCGACCTGCTGGTCGCCGGCCAGGAGACGCTGAGCCGGCTGCTGTCCGAGGGGATAACCGAGGCGCCCCCGGCGGCCAGCCCGCTCGAAGCGGTCGCGGCCGGTCTCGAACGCGCGTCGAGCACGATGGGCCCGATGAACCACGAGCTCGGCCCGCGCCTGAAGGCCGCCATCGCGGCCAGCACCGAACTGCAGGAGCGGGACGCCCTCAAGAGCGTCGGCCTCGCGGCGGCCATGACGGCCGCGCTCGTCGCCCGTGGCGTACCCGACCCGATCGCGCACCTCGCGGCCGAGCTGGGCGTCCTGGCGTTCAAGCGGGGCTATGCCGAGTGGTCCGAGGCCGACCGGGACGCCGCGGGCGAGTTCGCGCCGTACGCCCTGGCGGCGCTGGACGAACTGCGCGCGGCGAGCGCGGCACTGGGCTGACCGGGCCTTGGGGCCGAGGTTGCGTTCGTGTGGCACATCGCACGCGCGGTGCACGCGGCGGACCTGTGGCCGTCTTTCTTCATGAGAGCACTTTCGGTGAAAAGATCACCGGAAGACGGAGGGAGATCTCATGAACCGCACCGGACTCGTCCGCACCGCCACCGTCGCCGGCCTGGCCGCGGCACTGGGTATCGCCGCCGCCGCGCCCGCCTTGGCCGCGCCCGCCACCGACCCGGTCACCACCGTCGCCGACCTGAACGGCGACGGCGAGATCGAGACCGTCACCGCGCAGCTGACCGGCGACGACGACCAGCTGATTTCGGCCACGGTGAACGGGACGTACACGTCGATCCACCTGCCGGCCGACAGCCAGTTCGGCGTCGAGGCGCCGCGGGTGACCGACCTCAACGGTGACGGCCGGGCCGAGCTGGTCGTCGCGCAGTCCATCGGCGCCAACACGACGTTCTACTCCGTGCTGCACTACGACGGCCGCAACCTGAGCCAGGTCGTCGGCGCCGACGACAAGCCGTTCTCGGTCGCCGAAGGCGGCGGCGTCGCGGCCCACCTGGGTTACCGGTGCACGCCGCTGGAAGGGGGCCGCGCGTTCACGACCGTCGCCGCCGAGACCGACGACATCGGCCGCCCCGTGGACCAGATGACGTACTCGGGCACCCGCACCGTCTACACACTCCGCGACGGAGCCCTGAGCGTCTACGAGACGACGCCGTTCAGCGCTCGTCCCGCGAAGGACCCGGTGCTCGCCACGGATTCCGGTAGCTGCGCCTGACCGCCGGTGACGTCGGGAGGTGTCACCCGGCGCGGCCGTGTTTCACCCGCGCGATGTAGGTGTTCGACGCCGGGAGGTAGGAGAGCACCAGGGCGAGCACCGACACCGCGGTGCTGACGTAGTTCACCGCGGTGCCCGACGTCGCCACGAGCGAAGCCACCTGCAGCAGCGTGACGATCGTGAGCACGATGCGCGCCCAGTTCCGGCCGGCCTTGAGCCGGAAGCTCAGGAACAGGTACAGGACGGCGAGCACGACCAGCACCCCGATCCCCACCGCCTGACCGATCGTCGCCGACCGCTGGATCTGGTCCTCGGTCAGGTGGGCCGAAGACGCGCCGGCGCTCGCGGTGCGCAGCGCCTGCGCCAGTTCGTCCCGGTAGCCAAGCAGCAGCCCGGCGCCGACCAGCGCGGAGATCGTCGACACGAGGTAGCCGAAGAACGCGGCGACCAGCGTGCCCGGGGGAGTGGGGTGGTCCGTTCGGATGTCCATGGGGCGAACGTAAGCAGGCCCGCGGGCCGCCGCCGTGCGGGAAGCGGAAGTCCGTACCGGGGGACGAGGAGCGGGCCGGGTTCCTCATACCCCGGTACGAGCGGCCTCAGGCCGGGCCGTCCCGGTCGGTGACCGTGGTGACGAACCGCTGCGCGACGTCGCGCAGTTTGACGTTGGTGTGCTGCGACTGCCGGACGAGCCGCTGCATGGCGTCGTCGGCGTCGATGCGGTGGATGGCCATGAGCATGCCCTTGGCCTGCTCGATCACCGCGCGCGAACGCATGGCCGTGGTGAGGTTCTCGCACTCCTCCACCGCCACCCGGTAGCGGCGGACGGTGCGCAGCCCGAACGCGACGAGCGTGGTGTAGACGCCGAGCAGGTGCGATTCGGCTTCGGCGAAACCGTGGTCGCCGAAGCCGAAGAGGTTCAGCGCGCCGGCGAGGGTGTCGTCGACGTGCAGCGGCGCGGCGAGGTAACTGCCGACGCCGAGCGAGGTGGCGTGCCGGGTGAAGGCCGGCCACTCCTTCGTCGCGGTGGCCAGGGAGACGCGGACGACCTGCCCGGTCGCGGCGGCCTGCAGGCACGGGCCGTCACCGGCCTCGTACTGGTGCCGGTCGATGTCCACGGCGCGCTGGTCCGAATGCGCGGCGGTTTCCGGTTCGCCGTGGTGGATGGCGGTGATGCTGGCCATGTCGGCGTCCGGGAACGCGTTGACCGCTTCGGTGACGATGGTGTCGAGGACGCTCTGTTCGCCGTCCTCGGACTCGAGCGCGCGGGTGAGGGCCGAGGCCGAGGTGGCCAGCTCGTCGTGCTGGCCGAGCTGGCCGAGCTGTTCAAGGGGGTCGGTGTCGGGCATTCGGGTCTCCGTTCTCCACTGCGGCGCAGGGGGCGGCCCGAAGTCGCCGCCTCCACGACAACCGCTGTGGTTTCAACGGATCAGCAGAGATCCTAGCGGGTGGCCGGCCGGGGGCGGGAGCGATCGGACGGCCCGCCCGGCCCGTCCACTGTGGACTACCGGCGGAGAGCGGCCGTACTCGCGGCGTCACGATGACGTCCGTCACGGCCTGGCGAGGTTTGCCGCGCGCCGGTGGGGGTATTAGCATCGCGACGAACAGGAGGTCGCCTTGACGACCGTCACGCCGGTCGCGGGCCGCACCGAGCAGGACGACGCCGTCCCGGTGCCGGTCACGCAGGACCACCCGAAGACCCGCGACCGCAAGCGGGACGACTACTCCCATTGCGTGCCGCTGTTCGCCGAGCTCGCAGCCCTGCCCGCGGGCCACGCCGGCCGGGCGCGGCTGCGCGAACGGCTGATCCTCGAGTTCCTCCCGCTCGCCGAGCACATCGCGACCCGCTTCGGCGGCCGCGGCCAGCCCCGGGACGACCTGGTCCAGGTGGCCCGGCTGGGCGTGATGAAGGCGGTGGACCGGTTCGATCCCACCCACGGCGCGGACTTCCTGTCCTTCGCGGTCCCGACCGTCATGGGTGAGGTCCGCCGGCACTTCCGGGACACCGGCTGGGCGCTGCGCGTCCCGCGCGGCCTGCAGGAGCTGCAAGGCCGGCTCTCCCGCGGCACCACCGAGCTCGCCCAGAGCCTGGGCCGGGCGCCGACGCCGAGCGAGCTCGCCGGCCACCTGGGCATCGACGTCGAGACCGTCCGCGAAGGCCTGCTCGCGGCGAACTGCTACGAGACGTCGTCGCTGGACCAGCCGCTCAACAGCGGCGAGGGCACCAGCTCCCTGGCCGAGGTGATGGGTGAGCCGGACGCCGGGATCGGGCTCGTCGAAGACCACCAGACGCTCGCCCCGCTGCTGAAGAAGCTGCCGCCGCGGGAGCAGGCGATCGTCCGGATGCGGTTCTTCGACGGCCTGTCGCAGTCCCAGATCGCGGCCCGCGTCGGGGTCTCGCAGATGCAGATCTCCCGGTTGCTGGCCAAGACCCTGCACCAGCTGCGCGACCAGCTCGGCGGCTGAGCGGAGGCCCGCGGCCCGGAGTCGCACGTCAGGTCACCTGAGGTTGCGCTTCGCGGCCGTGCCCCACTCGATCGGTGGGTTCCTTTGTCACGCAAGGAAATCGTCGCGGCCGGCGTCGACGCGCGTGCCTGGACGGCTTCCAGGTGCACAACGTCTGGGAGAACACGGGCTGTGGCAACACCTTCAGCAAGAACACGGTCACGCTGACGACCTCGTCGGGCTACGCCGTCAACGCGACGAACCAGAGTGACTGCGTCTCGCACAAGGAGCCGAACGTGGTCGGCGCGTCGAACACCGCCACCGGGGGCGGGTCAGTGCGGGCGGTTCAGGTGGGTGTTCACCGCGTGTTCGTGGCGGGTGATCCGGCGGTGCAGGTCGGCGAGCGCGTCCGCCAGTTCGTCGCCGTCGGCTTCGGCGCTCGTGGCCGCGTCTCCCGGCTCGGCGGCGGTCACGTCCGTGACCGCCCGTTTCGAGTTGTCCACCTGCGCACCACCGGCTTTCGCGTACAAACTTCCCCGCGTGATCACTGCCCACGAGCGGGCCGGGTCAAACGATCGCCTGGTCCGGCATGCTGGAGCGGTGTCGGCTGAGGTGAGGGACGCGGAGCGGGCGCTGCACCGCCGGATGGGGCTGGCCTGCGCCGCGGCGACCGCGGCCGGGCTGCCGGGGCGGTTCCGGGTGTGGGAGCACGGCGGGCTGCTGGCCGTGCTGGCCACCGACCCCGCGCTGAGGTTCCTGTCGACGGTCTCCGGGGTGACGCCGGCGACGTTGCCTGCGCTCGACGGGCTGCTGACCGGCTGGGACCCCACCGTGCTCACGACCGGCAGTGAGGTGCCCGAAGGGCTGGTGCCGGCGGGGGAGCGCGTCATGGCCGTGCGCCGGCTGGGGGAACCGCCCGCGGCCGATCCCGAGGTCACCGACGCCGACGCCGGGAGTTTCGTGGACGTCCTGCTGGCCGGCTACGAGGTGGCCGGGCCGGTCGCCGCGTTTGTCGCCGCGGAGCACCGGATGCCGCAGATGCGGCGGTTTGTGCTGGTCGAGGGCCGGACGCCGATCGCCGCCGCGGGGATGACCGTCCACGACGGCGTCGCCGTGCTGGGCGGCGCGTCGACCCTGCCCGAATGCCGGGGGCGGGGTGCCCAGACGCGGCTGCTGCGGCACCGGCTGCGGGTGGCGGCCGACGCGGGCTGCGCACTGGCCGTCGCGACGGCCGGTGCGAGGTCGGTCAGCGCCGCGAACCTCGGCCGGGCGGGCTTCCGCCTCCACCGGCGCTCGGCGTGGGCAAAACCCTGATCAGGGCTTGCGGGCGAGGCCGCCGGCGATGATGCGGTGCGCGACCGTCACCGGCTTGAGGCGTGGGCCGTCGGGCCACCACTGGTAGAGCGGCACGATGCCCGGGTCGATCAGCTCGAGGCCGTCGAACAGTTCGGCGATCTCGTCGTGGGTGCGCCAGGTCGCGCCGCCGAGCGAGCCGCGGGCGACGACGTCCGAAAGCTGGTGCGCCGCGTCGCTGTCCGCGGGTTCCTGCGGGTCGAGCAGGTGCGAGATGAGCACGTGCGACCCCGGCGGCAGCGCGTCGATGTAGGCCCGCATGACCTCGGCCGGCGCGTGACGGTCGCCTTTGTGGTGGTGCAGCGTCGCGACCTGCGACAACACGATCGGCCGAGTCCAGTCGAGGTGGCTGCGCACCGTCTCGTGGTCGAGGATGCTGCGCGGGTCGAAGATGTCGCCTTCGACGTAGCGGGTCAGCTCGTTGTCCTCGAGCAGCGCGCGGCCGTGCGCGGTGACCACCGGGTCGTTGTCGACGTAGACGACCTTGGACAGGCGGTCGAACCGCTGGGCGACCTGGTGGACGTTCTCCGCGGTCGGCAGCCCGGAGCCGCAGTCGAGGAACTGCGTGATCCCGGTCTGGTGGGCCAGGAACCGGATCGCCCGGACGAGGAACAGCCGGTTCTCGCGGGCCACCTCGACGACGTCCGGCATCGACGCGGCCAGCTGGTCCGCCGTCTTGCGGTCGATCTCGTAGTTGTCCTTGCCGCCGAGCAGGTAGTTGTAGACGCGCGCGACGCTGGCCCGATCCGGGTCGACGCCGACCGGGGCGTTCAACGGGTCCACATCGTTCGACGGCATTTCCCGGCGCCTCCTGCTCGCGGTTGAGAAGTCCCACCCACCGTAATCAGCTGGGTGGGCCACGTTACCCCCGGGCCGCGCGATCGCCGGGAACTTTTCGCCCCGTCCGTCCGACCAATGCGCGGATCTCCTCGGAAAGGTGGTGCGATGACCGGCTCGTTCGCGCTGCGCGTGGCCCTCGGTGTCGGGTTCCTCCTGCTCGCGGCGTACTACGCCGGGCGGTGGGTGCTCTCCCGCCGTGACGGGCCCGCGGCCGGCTGGGGTGCCGGCCCGGCCCACGCGTCGCACCTCGTGCTGTGCGCCGGGATGGCCGTCATGGTCCAGCCGGCGATGGACCCGCTGCCCGCGCCGGTGTGGATCGCCCTGTTCGCCGGCGTCACCGGGTGGTTCGCCGTGCGCATCCTGCGCCGCCGGGCCCCGGCGGGGGAACTGCACCACGTCGTCGGCGGCGCGGCGATGCTGTACATGGTCGTCGCGATGCCCGGGCTGCCGCCGATGTTCGGCATCCCGCCCGCCCACGACATGGCCGGCATGGACATGGCGGGGATGGACATGGCGGGGATGCACGAAATGACCACCATGCCCGGCATGACCACCGCGGCGGGGGCCGGGACGGGCCTCGCGGTGCCGATCATCGCGTGGGTGCTGGCCGGGTACTTCGCGGCGCACACGGTCCGCCTCGGCGCGCGGCTGGTCGTCGCGCCCGCGGTGGCCGTCGCCGAGGGCCCGGCGCAGCGGAACCGGTCACCGCGGCTGCTGGGCGCGTGCCGGATCCTCACGAGCGTCGGGATGGGCGGCCTGCTCCTGGCGATGGCCGGCTGGTCCTGAGCCGAAGCGCGAGGCCACCATCAGCGGGAACTCTTCTACGCGCGCAGAAGACCGTGCCGTAGACGTCGGGATGGCGCAGCCCGAGGGCGATCGACGGGCCGTCCCCGGCGAACACGACGAACCGGGGCGGCGCCGGGGGAACGTACGCCGTGACCGGCCGGCCCCCGTCGTAGCCGAGCGTCCCGGTGACGAGACGTCCGGCCAGTGGGGTCTTCCGGCCATTTCAGGCGCACCGGGCGGGGGTTTCCCGCATCGCCGCGGTGAGGTCGTCGCGGGCGCGGGCCACCCGGGACCGGATCGTGCCGACCGGGCAGCCGCACGCCGCGGCGGCGTCCACATAGGACAGTCCGAGGGTCTGGGTGAGCACGAAGGCGTCCCGCCGGTCCGGCTCGAGCGCGTCGATCAGGTGACCGAGCACGACCCGCTCCTCGAACACGGCGGGGGTGACGCCCTCCGCCACGGACTGCCAGTCGTCCAGCGCGGCCTGGCGCGGGCGGACCCGCAGGCCGCGGACGTGGTCGGCCACCACCCGCCGGGCGATCGTGAACAGCCAGGTCCGGGCCGACGCCTCGGCCCGGAACCGGCTGAGACCGCCCAGCGCGCGCAGGTACGTCTCCTGCGTCAGGTCGTCCGCGGTCTGGACGTCGCTCAGGCTCGCGATGAACCGCCGGACGTGCGGCTGGGTGGCCCGCAGGAACTCCTCGAGGGCCTGGCGGTCGCCGCGGCCGGCGAGCTGGGCCCACTGCGTGATCTCGGCGTCTTCCGCGGTGCGTGACCTCACACCGCGAACACGTCGGGCACGCCCGGACGGTTCACGCCTTGTGGTGCACCTCCTGCAGGCCGTACACCGGCGTCGGGATCCCCTCGAACCGCGCCTTGAGCTGCAGCGCGAGGTAGAGCGAGTAGTGCCGCGACTGGTGCAGGTTCCCGCCGTGGAACCACAGGCCCTCCTGCTGGGTGGGCTTCCACATGTTGCGCTGCTCGCCCTCCCACGGCCCGGGGTCCTTGGTCGTCGCCGAACCCAGGCCCCAGCACTTGCCGACGCGGTCCGCGGTCTCCTGGCCGACCAGGTCGGCGACCCAGCCGTTCATCGAGCCGTAGCCGGTGGCGTAGACGACCAGGTCGGCCGCCAGCTCGGTGCCGTCCTCCAGCACCACCGCGTCGCGCGTCAGGTGTTCGACCTGGCCGTGGGCCAGCTTGATCTTCCCGTCGGCGACCAGCTCGGCCGCGCCGACGTCGATGTAGTAGCCGGAGCCGCGCCGCAGGTACTTCATGAACAGGCCGGACCCGTCGTCACCCCAGTCGTGCCGGAAGCCGGCCTTTTCGAGGCGCTCGTAGAAGTCCTGGTCGCGCTCGCGGATCGCGTCGTACACCGGGATCTGGAACTCGTGCATGATCCGGTACGGGATGGACGCGAAGATCATGTCCGCCTTGTCGGTGGTGACCCCCGCGGCCACCGCGCGTTCCGAGTACAGGTCGCCGAGGCCCAGGTCCATCAGCGAATCCGACTTCACGATGTGGGTCGAGGAGCGCTGGATCATCGTGACGTCGGCGCCGTGCTCCCACAGCGCCGCGCAGATGTCGTGCGCGGAGTTGTTGGACCCGACGACGACCGCCTTCTTGCCGGCGTAGGCGTCCGGGCCGGGGTGCTGCGACGAGTGGTGCTGATCGCCGGCGAAGTCGTCCATGCCGGGGAACGACGGGACGTTCGCCTTTCCGGACATCCCGGTCGCGAACACGACGTGCCGCGGCGTCAGCACCAGTTCTTCGCCGTCACGGACGACCCTCACCCGCCACTGCTGCGCGTCGGCGTCCCACTTCGCCGACGTCACCTCGGTGCTCGTCCAGTACGGCACCTCCATCAGCCGCGTGTACATCTCCAGCCAGTCGGCGATCTTGTCCTTCGGCGCGAAGACCGGCCAGTTCTCCGGGAACGGCAGGTAGGGGAGGTGGTCGTACCAGACGGGGTCGTGCAGGCAGAGGTTCTTGTACCGCTTGCGCCACGAGTCACCGGCCCGCGCGTTGCGCTCCAGGACCAGCGCCGGGACGTCGAGCTGGCGCAGCCGCGCGCCGAGCGCGATGCCGCCCTGGCCGCCGCCGATGACCACGACGTACGGCTGCTGCTCGTAACCGAGACGCGCGTCCTCCTCGGCCCGCTTCTCGGCCCAGGACGTCCGGCCGCGGACCACGCCGTGTTCGACGCCCTTCGAGCGACGGTCGCGTTGCCGCTCTTCGAAGCCCTTGAGCTCGCGCAGGCTGGTCAGCAGCGTCCACGCGCCTTCGTCCGTCAGCCGCAGGTGGCCCTTGGCGCGACCGGCCGCGGTCTCGAACTCGAGCCACGCGTCGGTGACGCCGTCGGCCTCGGTCGGCGGCTCGGTCGTGCGGAACCCGGACGGGTCGATCCGGTCGAGGGTGGCTTCCAGGAGCCCCGAGACGCCGTCGCGGCCTTCGACCGTCTTGATCGTCCAGGTGAAGGAGACCAGGTCACGCCAATAACTGTCGACGGCGAAGAGCGCGGCGGCGGCTTCGACGTCGCGGGCCGCCAGGGCCGTCTCGAACCGGTTCAGCCAGGCGTCCACCCGGGCCTGCGGCGTGTCCGTCGCGGCCGTCCGATCCACCGTCTGTGTCATGTGCGCTCCCAAGCGTCGGCTATGACCCCGATCACACGCCCGGGTGAACCGTCGCGGCAAGGGTTGCACCGCATTGCACGGCCTTGGCGTACCCGGCGACCGGATCTACGCTGGTGGACCGACGCGACGGTGCGGAGGTGGCCCATGGGCGTGCACAGCTCCCTACCGCCCGGTGCCAGCTTGCCGGCGCACGCGCGTGACCTGGTCCGGATGCACGAGGCCGTGATCGGCGGCGGCCGCCCGCGCGTCCGGCCGCGGCCGCTGGTGTCCCGGTCGTGGTCGCGCGCGCTGAGCCTGGGGCTCGCCGCCGACGGCATCAACACCCGCGACTCGGTCCCGCTCGACGAGGTCGCGCGGCGCCGGCGCGCCTCGCCCTTGCGGCACGTCGTCGACGGCCTCGGCCAGGTGCTCGACCCGGCGAACATGCTCCTGGTGGTGACCGACGCCGAGGGCGTCATCCTGTGGCGCGAGGGGTCGCCCCGCATCCGGCGTCAGGCCGACACCCTCGGGTTCGCCGAGGGCGCCGACTGGCGGGAGGCCCGCGTCGGCACCAACGCGATCGGTACCGCGCTCGCCGAGGCCGCCCCGGTGGAACTGCTCGCGGGCGAGCACTTCGAGCAGAACCAGCACCCGTGGTACTGCACGGCCTCGCCGGTGCACGACCCGCGCACGGGCGAGCTGCTCGGCGTGATCGACGTCAGCGGCCCGGCCCTGACCCTGCACCCGGCGATCGGGGCGCTGGTGGAGACCGGCCGCCGGCTGGCCGAGTCCGAGCTGTGGCGCCACCACCAGCAACGCCTCGACCGGCTGCGGCGCACGGCGGAACCGGTGCTGGCCGCGGCGTCGGGCCCGGCGCTGCTGGTGGACGACGACGGCTGGGTCGCCCACGCCGCGGGCATCGCGCCCGGCGAGCGGATCGCCGCGCCCGCGGAGGGCCAGGTGCTGGCCGTGCCCGGCCTGGGCGCGTGCCTGCCCGAGCGGCTGGCGGACGGCTGGCTCGTGCGCCCGGCCGACACCGAGCGCCGGGTGTGGCTGGACCTCGACCTCGCGGGCGCGCCGGTGCTGCGGATGCGTTCGGGCGACATGGGCTGGTGCCGCCCGGTGACCCCGCGGCACGCGGAGATCCTGGGGTGCCTGAGGGCGGCCGGCCCGGCGGGGCTTTCGGCGGAGGCGCTGAGCCGCGCGCTCTACGGCGACGCCGGGCACCTGGTGACCGTCCGCGCGGAGGTCTCCCGGTTGCGGCGGTGGCTCGGGGCCATTGTGGACACCCGGCCGTACCGCCTGGCCGAGGGCGTGGAGTTGACGGTCCACGGCGGGTGAAGCCGGTCCGGCCGCTCTCGATCCCGTCAGTGCGGGGTGCTCGACGAGTTGTCGTACGTCCCGTTCGGCTTGGCGCGGTAGGTGTACTTCCCGGACTTGCGGCCGCGACGAGCTTTGCGGCCGAGCAGCACGAACGTCGTGAGCAGGAGCAAGATCAGCAGGCCTACACCCGAAACGCCGAGGATCAGTGCGGTTTCCACCCGATGAGCATAGGCGGGCCGGCCATCCCACCACCCCGGCACCGGCCGGTGCCGGGGTGGCGCCGGCGGTCAGCCGTCCAGGGCCAGGTGCAGGAACGCCAGCACCGCTCCCGGGCCGACCAGCAGGCAGAGCGCGAACCCGCCCAGCAGCGGTTCGTCGTTCCGGAGCATCTTCACGAGCAGGCCGAGCGCGGTCACGACCGTGGCGGCCAGCAGGACGAGCACGGCAAAGGGCACGACAAAGGGCACAACGCAGTCCTCACTGAAGGCGTGGTGAACAGGGAAATCCGGTTCACCGGGCGGGCGGGGCCCGAGGGGACTGCGCGGTGGGGAGGGAGACGGCCGATCGGGTGCCGGGCGCGTCCAGGACGCGGCCGGTCCGGTCCGGCGAGGACGCTTCGAGAGAAGGCGGGTGGACCGCCCACCAGGTGTGCGGCGCCGGCGCGGACAGGTGCGGCGCGGTCGCCGTGACCCGCAGGACGGCGTGCCGCTCGGACAGGGTGTCCGGAGTGGACGCCGACGGCCCGGCGGCGGTGACCGGCGCGTCCCAGGAGGTCGCGCCGGTCGCCGTGCCGAGGAGGATCAGCAGGACGACGAGCAGCTGCTTCAGCCTCGTCACCTGCACCTCCGCCGAGCGTGTCCGTTTCGCCCAGCTTACGTGCTCGGGTCAGGCGCCGTAGGTGGCCTGCGTGACGGCGAAGACGTTCCGGCTGCCGGCGCCTTCCTGCAGGCTCCACAGCAGGTCTGCGTTGGTGGAGTCCTCCCAGTACGAGAGGCTCTCGCCGCTGCCGACCCAGGTGTGCGTGGCCGAGCCGGTCGCCGCGGCCCAGTAGTAGAGCTTCTTGTCCCCGGACGAGTTGAACCACCAGCGCCCGTTGTGCGAGGCGACGCCGTTGAGCTTGTACCAGGGCAGCTGCAGCGCCTGGCTCGCGGTCGTCGTCGCGGCGAACGTCGTCGCGCCCGAGGCGAACGGGAAGCGGACCGCGCGCGGGGCACGGTTGGGGTAGTCGGTGCAGCCGGACGAGCAGGTGTACTCGGCCATCACGATCGACTTGCTCACCCGGTCCAGCGAGATCGACGACCAGGCGAGGTTGGTGCCGGAGGTGGTGTTCGCCGTGATCGTGCCGACCTGCGGCAGGACGTAGGCGTAGTTGTGCGCGTAGTAGGTGCTGCCGCTCTGGTGGCCGATCTGGTCGGCGGTGCCGCCGGTGTTCGTCTTGAGGATCTTGCGCATGTCGAACACGCGCATGCCGTGCCCGGTGTCGGCGACGTACAGGTAGTCGCCGTACCAGGAAACGCCGCCCGCGTGGATCGGGATGTCCTGGAAGTCCGGCGCCGACGCGGTTCCGGTGGGCTGCACCAGCAGGATCTTGCGGTACTTGTTGGGATAGGTGGCGTCCCAGTCGACGAGCGTGATCCGGCTGCGCTCCTGCGCGCCGGTGCACGAGGCCTTGGTGTACCAGCTGACGGCCACCAGCTGGTGGCCGTCGTAGTTGCCGCTGTCTGCCGTGCCGACCGCGTCGCGGCTGGTCGTGATGCCCTGCGGGTAGTTCGCGCAGTCGGAGTTGTCGGTGCTGTCGAACCGGAACCCGGTGGACAGGCCGGCGGGAGCGAACGACGACGGAAGCGCGACCCGGTCGTGGTTCGCGTTGTCCATCACGGTGTGGACGGCCGCGGTGCCCAGCGTCGAGACGAGCGCCGTGCCGACGGCGTCGAACTGGTGGTAATCGGCCGTGAGCGTGTACTGGCTCGCGGGCAGGGTGGCCGGCCCCGCCGCCGCGTCAGCGGGTGGCGCGACCAGCATTCCGGCGGCCAGCACCGCTCCGATGGGCATGATGAATCTACGACTACGTGGCATGGGACCCCCAGTCCGATCAACGGTCGGCGCTCACGCTAGGACTGTCGCCGTAGTGCCGCAATACCCGTTCGTTAAGCGGTACCCGAGCCTGTCCGGAGTTCGTGAGATGTCCATGGGGACGTCGAAAAGGAGCACGATGACCGCACTCGAACGCCTCGCCGATCTCGCCGGCGGCATGATGCTGGACACCGCCCGGGTCACCGGGGTGAGCCGGTTGCCGGCCGATTTCGTGCGCGTGGAGCTGGCGGCCGAGGCCTTCCGGAAGGCCACCTGGGTACCGGGCGCGAAGCTGCAGTTCCGGCCGCGGCGGGGCACGTTGGGCCTGCGCACGTACACCCCGATCAGCTGGGACGCCGAGCGCGGGGTGACCGAGCTGCTCGGCTTCACCCACGGCGACGGCCCGGCGGCGCGGTGGCTGCGGCAGGTCGCGGCGGGTGACACGTGCGAGGTGTTCGGGCCGCGCCGGTCGCTCGACCTGAGTGCCCCCCACGGTCCGGTGGTCTTCGTCGGGGACGAGTCCAGCGTGGCGCTCGCCTGCGCGCTGCGGACCGTCACCGACGACGTGACGCACGTCTTCGAGGCACGCGACCCGGCCGGGCTGACCGAAGTCCTGGCCGGTCTGGGCATCGACGCGCAGGTGGTCGGAAAGACCGCCGACCGCGCCGAATTGCTGAGCCGGGCCCGCACGGCCGGGCCCGGCCGCCTCGTGGTCACCGGCGACGCGGCGACGGTCCACGCGGTCCGGCGCGACAGCCGGACCTGGCCGCACGCGCCCGGGACGGTGACGGGCAAGGCCTACTGGGCCGAGGGCCGCGCCGGTCTCGACTGACCGACCGGCCCCCGAACGCCCCAAGGTGGCCTTCGGTGCGTCAGACGCACCGAAGGCCACCTTGGGCGCATGGGCCGGGAGCCGGAACTCTGTGGGTCAGGGGCGCTGCCCGGCCTGGTCGACGAAGGTCTTCGCCATCACCGCGGTGGTGTCCGTGCCCAGGAACCGGTGCGTGGTGGTGTCGAAGACGAGCACCTCCGGCTTCGCGTCCGGCGACGAGCCGGGGGAAACCGGCCAGGTGATGCCGACCCCGGGGCGTCCGGCGCCGTCGGTGACGTGGTCGACGGCCTGGAGGCCCGGCACCTTCGCCGCCGCCTCGAACAGCGCCGCGTAGGACGCGGGCGAGAGGGCCTGCTCGTAGGCCAGGTCGATCACGTCCTTGCCGATCGCGTTCGTGTCGCCCTTTTCACCGCTGTGGTGGGCTTCGAGGTAGGCGAGCATGGCGTCGCCCGTCGTCGGCAGGTCCGCCCGGTAGGCGGGGTAGGGCACGCAGTCCTCCAGGGTGCCCTCCTTCGTCGGGTCGTTCGCGCCGTAGACGGGCGCCTTGCCGTCCCGGCAGCCGGCGGACTTCGTGTCGCCGATCAAGCCGTCGCGGGTGCCGTCCACCGAGAGCCAGACCTCGCGTGTCTGGTGCTCCGGAAGCGCCGTCTTCACGTAGAGGAACTGGTCCGGGCGCGGCGCGGTGGCCGGTTCCGTGAGCGCCGCGCCGGCCGCTTCGGTCAGCACCTTCACCGGATCGGCGTTGGCGACGCCGGCGCCCACCCCGATCCGGTCGGCCGGGGCCAGGGTGACGACGGCGGTGATCGCCGCGGCCAGGCCGATCGTCGTGGCGCCGGCGGCCCAGAACCAGCGCCGGGAGCGGCGGGGGCCGGTCCGGGTCGCGGCCAGGAAGCGGGCCCGGGCCGCGGCGAGGTCGTCCGCCGTCGCGAAGCCGACGGTCTCCGCGCGCTCGCGGATCAGCTCGAGCTCATCCATGGTCCGAGGTCTCCTTCACGAAGTCGTCCGCGCCGAGTTCGGCGCGGAGGTGGGCGCGGGCGCGGTTGAGCCGCGACTTCACGGTCCCGACGGGGATGGCCAGGGCTTCGGCGACCTCCTGGTAGCCCAGCCCTTCGGCGGCGACGAGCAGCAGGACGTCCCGTTCACGGGGGCGCAGCGCGGCCAGCGCCCGGTCGAGCTCCGTGGCCCGGGCCTGCGCGGTCACCCGGTCGGCGACCCGTTGGGCGTGGCCGTCTTCCGCGGCGGGCGGCCCGAGGGCCATCCGGAGTTTCAGCTCGCGCACTTCCGTCCGCCGGTGCCGCGAAACGAGGTTCGTCGCGATGCCGTAGAGCCAGGGCCGGGCGTCCGGCCGGGACGGGTCGAACTTCGCCCGCTTGTCGAACGCGATGAGGAACGTGTCCGAGAGCGCGTCGTCCGCGGCCGTCGGACCCAGGCGCCGGGCCAGGTAGCGGTGGATGTGCCGGGCGTGGCGGTCGAAGATGACCGCGAACAGGCCCGGCTCGTCCCGCGACCGCGCGATCACGCTCGCGTCGTCGTCGGCTTCACTGCTCTCGGGGGTCATCGCCTGCCTCTCGCTCCGGCCAGTGTCATCTGCTGTTCTCCG
This sequence comes from Amycolatopsis sp. NBC_00355, assembly GCF_036104975.1. GTDB lineage: Bacteria > Actinomycetota > Actinomycetes > Mycobacteriales > Pseudonocardiaceae > Amycolatopsis. Next base: position 10,357,520 of record NZ_CP107982.1, read on the forward strand.
CTCCCGGGAACGGGTTCCGGGATCGGGAGCGGAAGTGACCCAGATCACTGCCGGGCGAGGGAGGCTCAGGTGAACGCCGGTGAGATGTCCATGTGGACGCGGTAGTCGACGATCAGCGGGCCGTCCAGCCAGATGACCGTGACGCACGGCAGGGCGACCGGCTTGCCCGCCGGCGACTCCGTTTCGATCGTGAAGCGGCAGAACAGCTGATCGCCGGCCACGGCCACCTGGTCCACGGTGTGCCGGACCCAGGGCAGCGCGCCCGCGGCGCCGGCCGTGGCCGCGATGATCGCGTCGCGGCCGGCCAGCGTTTCGTCGTTGCCGAAGGTGTACGTCGCGTCGTCGGCGAACCACGAGCCGAACGCCTCGGCGTCACCCGCGTCGACCGCCGCGCACATCGCGCGGACCATCTCCTCGTGGCCGGTCATTTCCGCAGCGAAAGGCCGTAGCGGGTCATCACCTGCGCCACCAGCTTCATGTCGCGCCCGGGCGGCAACTCGCTCAGCTCCCTGTAGTAGTTCTCCAGTCCCGGCGGAGAGACCACCGCGACGATCCGGGTCTCTTCGTCGAACGGGTTGCGGAACACGTGCGGCACCCCGCGCGGCATCAGCAGCGAGTCGCCCTGGCCGAGGACGTGCCGCTCGCCGTCCAGTTCGACCTCGACCTGCCCCTGGACGCAGGTGAACAGCTCGTCCTCGCGGCTGTGGACGTGGGTCGGCGGCCCGCCGAGGCCCGGCGGCACGACGTACTCGAACAGCGAGTACGCGCCGTTCGTGTCGGCGCCGGTGAGCCGGGCGTGGATGCCCAGCCCGATCGCGCCGAGGTTCGTGCCGTCACCCGGGTGGATGACGTGGTGGCCGGTCTTCGGTGCGGTGTCCATGAACTCCTCCTAGAGAGCCGCGGGTTCGGGGGTGGTCTTCGCGAGCCGCGCTAGCAGCTCGGGTGTCAGTTTCCGGTACGCCGCCGGGGAAACCGGGTTCAGCCAGTGCGTCGCCCGGGTGAAGCGGGGGATCTGCAGGCCGAGGTCGCCGAGCACCTCGTCGACGTTGTGGATGGAGAACGGGATGATCTTCGTGCCGCGGCAGTGGTGCGCCCCGGTCGCGACGTCGAGGAACGCCAGCTGCCCGACGACGTCCGCGTGCCGCGTCTCGACGTCCGGCAGCGCGAGCGCGCCGGCCAGGTCGGCGGCGATCCACAGCGCCGCCATTTCGGCGTTGAGCGGGCTGAAGAACGACGAGTTGTAGCCGTTGAAGTACAGCCCCGGCGCGCGCAGCGGCTGGATCTGGCGGTACAGCAGGAAGTTCCCGCGTTCGTCGAACAGCTGCTTCCGCACGGTCTCGTCCAGGAACGGCACGCCCTGGGTGAAGCCGGTCGCGCAGACGACCAGGTCGGCGGGCAGCACCGTGCCGTCGGCCAATTCGGCGCCCGGCCGGTCGCCGCCGTAGAGCCGGGTGATCACCTGGTCGCGGCGGACGCGGATCGAGCCGTCGGCCACGCCTTCGAAGAAGCCTTCGGTGGCCAGGCCGATCGCGCCCTTGACGATGTCCTCCATCTTCCCCGGCGGCAGCAGATCGTGCTGCCGCAACCGGAACTGCCGCACCGACACCGAGCCGACGGAGTTCAGCATCGACGCGCGCAGCCGGTTTCCCGGGCCGTGCAGGAACTTCTCGAACCCGCGCAGCCACCGGTAGCGGAACAGCGCCTCGCCCATCCGGGTCAGCAGCAGCATCTTGAAGTTGAGGAACCCGGCGATCTTGCGCGGCACCTTCCACAGCAGCTGCCGGGCGATGACGTCGGTCGTCTCGGCGACGTCGCTGATCGCCACGGTCACGTCGCAGGCCGACTTCCCGTAGCCGACGACCAGTGCGTGCTTCCCGCGTGCCTCTTCGACGTCGGTGAACTCGCTGCCGGCCAGCACCCGGCCACCGGCGGCCTCGAACTCCGCGCGCCCCGGGAAGTCCGGGACCGCCGGTTCGCAGAACACGCCGTTGGCGACGACGACCCGGTCGAACGTCTCCGGGACGCCGGAGGTCGTGGTCACCACCCAGCGGGCGCCGTCGGGGACGACGGACTCCACTGTGGTCCCGAGCCGCAGGTGCGGGGTGACGTCGTAGACGTCGGCGTAGGCCGCGAGGTACTGCTGGATCTGGGCACCGCCGGGCCATTCCGGGAAGTCCTTCGGCATCGGGAAGTCCGAGAACGAGTACTGGGCCTTGGGGCTCTGCGTGGTGAGGCCGGGGTAGCGGCGGGTCCGGCTCCACACCCCGCCGACGTCGGGGGTCTTGTCGAAGACCGCGACGTCGTGGCCCGCCTGCAGCAGCACCTTGGCCGTGGTGAGCCCGGCGAGCCCGGCCCCGATGATCGCGACGTGCATGCCTGGTTCTCCTCCTCCGGCGCCGGTGCCGGGCAGCTCCGGCGCGGCGTGGGCCACAGCGTGGAACAGGTCGGCGCGGCGAGCCAACCGGGAGTCCTGGTCACTGGGACGGCAGCTCGGGCTGGGGCCGCGGCACCGCCCATCGGCGGGCCGCGTACGCCCGGCTGGCCGCCGCGGCCGCCATCCGGACGGCGGGCCCGATCCGGTCCGGCAGCACAGCGGCGCTCGGCCCGGTGACCGACAGCGCGGCCGTGACGTTCCCGGTGAAGTCGAAGATCGGCGCCGCCACGCAGCTGATCCCGGCGTTGCCCTCCTCCCGGTCGTAGGCCCAGCCCTGCTCGTGCACGGTGGCCAGCTCTCGCGCCAGCGCCTCGGGGCTGGTGATCGTGCGGGGCGTGCGCCGGGTGAGCCCGGCCGCCACCACCGCATCGACGGTCGCCGCGTCCGACCAGGCCAGGATGGCCCGGCCCAGGCCGGAGCAGTGCGCCGGGATCAGACCGCCCACCAGGGAAAGCATCGGCAGCGGCCGGTGCCCGGTGATCTTCTCGACGACCAGCACGTCGACGCCGTCGAGCACGCCGAGCTGCACCGTGGTCCGGGCCGCCGCGTACAGGTCCTGCAGGTACGGCAGCACCGCCTCGCGCAGCTCGTGGCGCACCGGGACCAGGCCGGCCAGCTCGAACAGCCGGGTGCCGATCCGGTACTTGTCCCCGGGCTTGTCGAGCCAGCCCAGCTCGATCATCCGGGCCGCCGTGCGGTGCACGGTCGAGCGCGGCAGCCCCGAACGCTCGACCAGCCGGGCCAGCGGCAGCTCGCGGTGGGTCGCGTCGAAGGCGTCCAGGATGGCGGCCGCGCGTTCGAGCGCGCCCGACGCCGACCCGTCGTCAGCCGATCGGGAGTCCCGGGCAGTGGGACTCATCCTTGGCCGGTCTCGCTCATGGACCGAATGTAGGACACATCATGGAGACCAACCAGCACCCCAGTCCCCGGGTCGCGTTCGTCGGCGGTGGTGCCGGCGGGATCGGCGCCGCCGTCGCGGCCGCGTTGCTCGCCACCGGGCACCGGGTCGTGCTCGCCGGCCGGACCGAAGAGACCCTGGCCGAGACGGCGGCGGCGCTCGGCGAGGGCGTCGGCTACCGCGTCTGCGACCTGGCCGTGCCCGCCGCCGCGGCCGAGGCCGTGACGCGGGTGCGTGAGCAGTACGGCTCGCTCGACGTCGTCGTGGCCAACACCGGCGGCCCGGCGCCCGGCGGCGTCTTCGACGTCCCCGCCGAGCAGTGGCACCACGACCTGGACCTGCTGCTCCTCGGCCCCCTCGCGCTGATGCGGGCCGCGCTGCCCGCGATGGCCGAACGTGGGTTCGGCCGGGTCGTCGTCACGACGTCGACGGCGGTCCGGCAGCCGCAGCCCGCGCTCGCCGCGTCGACGGTCCTGCGCTCGGCGACGACGTCCGCGGTGAAACTCGCGGCCCGCGAACACGCCGACCGGGGTGTCACGGTCAACTGCGTCGCGATCGGCGCGACCCTCACGCCGCGCCGCCTGGCGGTGGTGCGCGGCCGGGCCGACGCCGCGGGCATCGACGTCGCCACCGCGATGGCCCAGGACCTCGCCGACATCCCGGCCGGGCGGGCCGCCGCGCCCGGCGAGATCGCCGCCGCGGTGGCGTTCCTGGCGTCGGCGGAAGCGGGGTACGTCAACGGCACGGTGCTGACGGTCGACGGCGGCCGCACGGAATGCCCGGCCTGAGTGGTCGTCAGCAAGGGGAGGAGACCCATGTCCACGTCCGGACCCGAGTTCGCGATGAGCGACTTCCTTGCGAGCATCGCCCACGTCGTGCGCCCCGGCGGGCAGCGCCCGCTGGTCGTGCACGACGAGGACCTCGTCGAGATCCCGCCGGGCGCGGTGCCGAACCCGACGTCGCTGCGCGTCGCCGGCACCCTGCCGACCACGACGTTCGAGCTGTTCCGGCAGGTCATCCCGGCCGGCGAGAGCTCGGACATGCAACGCCACCACCACGAGACCGTGCACTTCGTGCTCGCCGGTGACGGCCACAGCGAGATCGAGGACGAGGTCGTCAGCTGGACGACGGGCTCGTTCGTCTACACCCCGCCGTGGACCTGGCACCGGCACCACAACGACTCGGCCGAGCACCCGGTCGAGTTCCTGACCATCGAGAACTCGAGGCTGCTCGGCCTGTTCGGCCTGGGCCGCCGGGAGAGCGCGGGCCCGGCCACCATGGAAGAAGCCCGGAAGGCGGAGGACAAGTGACCACAGTGGACGAAACCCGCGTCGAACCGTCCGGGCCGCCGATCCCCGAGCACGCCGGCATCTGGGGCGAGCTGGGCGAACTCGAACACACCCTGCGCTACGTCGACGTCCCGCTGGACGGCGGGGTCGTGCGGACGCGGGTGCTGCAGGCCGGGACCGGGCCGGAACTCGTGCTGCTGCACGGGACCGGCGGGCACCTGGAGGCGTACGCGCGGGACCTGGCCGGGCTCGCTCGTGACTTCCACGTCACGGTCTACGACATGGTCGGCCACGGCTGGTCGGACCTGCCGGACCGGCCGTACACGATCGACGTCCTCGCCGCGCACCTCGTGTCCCTTTTGGACGTCCTGGGCATCGACCGGGCGCACCTGTCCGGCGAGTCGCTCGGCGGCTGGGTTGTCGCCTGGGTCGCGGCGCACCACCCGGACCGGGTAAACCGGCTCGTGCTGAACACCCCGGGCAACATCGCCAACAAGCCCGAGGTGATGGCGCGGATGCGCGACAGCACGATGGCGGCGGTGCGCGACCCGAGCGACGCCACCGTCCGCCGGCGCGTCGAATTCCTGTTCCACCACAAGGAGATGGTCACCGACGAGCTGGTGAACCTGCGCCGCCGGATCTACTCCCGGCCCGGGTTCGTCCGCGCGATCACCAACACGCTCGTGCTGCAGGACCCGCAGGTGCGCAAGGACTTCGCGTGGGACCCGGCGTGGGTGTCGAAGGTGACCGCGCCGACGTTGCTGCTGTGGACGAGCCACGACCCGACGAGCGGGCTCGACGAGGCCGACCTGCTGCTCGGCTGGCTGCCCGACGCGCTGCTGCACGTCATCGACGACGCCGGTCACTGGCCGCAGTGGGAGAAGGTCGGCGAGTTCCTCGACGTCCACCGCACCTGGCTGCTGACCGGGCAGGAGCCGTCCTGATGGCCGAGATCGCGGGCTTCGCCGGGATGTCCCACAGTCCTTTCGCGACACTGCTGCCACCGTCGCGGGTGGACGGTCCGGGCGGCCGCTTCCTCGGTGACGCCGAGCGCGTCCGCCGCGCGGTCGAGGACCTCGCCCCGGACGCGATCGTCGTGATCGGCCCGGACCACTTCCACGGCAACTTCTACGACGTGATGCCGCCGTTCGTGCTGGGCGTCGAGCAGGCGGCGGGCTTCGGCGACTACGGCAGCACGGAAGGTCCGCTGCCGGTGGCGTCGTCGCTGGCCTGGCCGCTGCACGCCGGCCTGACCGCGGCGGGGTTCGACATCTCGCTGTCGTACTCGCTGACGGTCGACCACGGCATCGTGCAGAGCTACGAGATGATCACCGGCGGGACGTCGCTGCCGATGGTGCCGCTGGTCGTCAACACGGCCGCGCCGCCGCTGCCGTCCTTGCGCCGCTGCGTCTCCCTGGGCCACGCACTCGGAGCGGCCTTGCGGTCGGCGGACTTCCCGGGCCGGGTCCTGATCGCGGCGAGCGGCGGCCTGTCGCACTGGCTGCCGTCGAACGACCCGCGCGACCCGGCGGTGGCGGGGGAGCGCCGTGAGTCGCTGATCCACGGGCGAGCAGACGTCCACGCCTTCGCGGCGGCCCGCGAACCGCGAGTCCGCGCAATGGGCGGGGATCCCGGGGCGCGGGTGAACGCGGAGTGGGACCGGTGGTTCCTGTCGCGCCTGTCCTCAGGCGACGCGGACGCGGTGGCGGCACTGGGCCACGAGGCACTGGAGGACACCGCGGGAACGGGCGGCCACGAGGTCCGCTGCTGGCTGATCGGCCAGGTGGCGGCGGGGCTGCCGCTGGTGTGGACGAGCTACGAGCCGGTCCCGGAGTGGATCACGGGCATGGGCATCGGCACCACCTTCCCGATCACCTGAGGGGCCTCGGCACGAAGAAGGCCTCCCGCGCGACCGGCGCGCGGGAGGCCTTCTCGGTACCGGTTTCCTACCTGGTCACCCAGGACTTCTCGATGTTCAGGCTGGCACCCGCCTCCCACCCTCCGCGGAAGAAGCCCCTCAGGTCGGAGAGATTCGAAAGGTGGGTCAGATCACCTCCGAGGGACACGCCGCCTTCCACGTGGGGATGAGCTTCTCCGGCGAAGTGGGCTCCGACGCCCGCGCTCGCTCCGATCGGGCCGTAGGCCGCGTCGCCGTCCAGGGACCAGCCCCAGCCGGCGACGTCGTCGAGGGTCTTCGCGTGCATCACGTAGACCTTCGACTGGAGGTTCGAGACGCCCGAGCCATAACCACCGCCGACCTTGACGACGTGCAGCACAGCACCCGGATCCGCCTCGGACGTGCATTCCTGCCAGCCACCCGCGACGTAGGCGGCGCGACCGGTGAGTGCTTCGCAGGTCATCACCAACCCGCCGTGATCCTCCTTGTTCGCCAGCTCGAACTGGCGGGCGCGCTCGGTTTCCGCGGCGGCCGCGACCGCCCTGATCTCCTCACGCTGCTTCGCGCATTCGCCCTTGAGCAGCGAGGTGAAACTCCCGTCGCAGGCCGGTGCCTTCGACGCGATCACCCCGCGGCACCAGGTCGCGATCGAGCCGACACCCGTGAGGTCGGTGCCGCCCTGGCACGCCCTCGGCAACGCCATGCCCGCGGGGATGTCGAAGACGCTCTTCCCGCCACCGACCGGGTCGTTGGTGGCCGGGTTCTTGCCGCTGATCCCGCCGTAGGCGCCGTGCCCGTTGGGACACTCGCCGTCCGGGCAGCTCTGCACGATCAGGCCGGTCGGGTCCGACTTGGTGGCCGGGTTGTTGTCCGCGTACGCGTAGGCGTTGAACTGCTGCGGGCTCCCCAGCGTCAGGATCGGGTCCACGGAAAGGAACTTGCCGGTCTTCGTGTCGTAGTCACGGGCCCCGAGGTGGGTCAGTCCCGTCGCCGGGTCCGGCGAGCCACCGGCGAAGCCGCGGTTTCCGGTCCACCCCGCCGGCTGCGCCGGACGCGGCTGGCCGAACGGGTCGAGCAGCCTCCTGGTCACCTGGAACGACGTCGCGCCGACCGACACCGTGTCGCTGCCCGAGCGGTCCTGGAACATCCAGGACACCCCGGAGAGCTGGCCGGTCCGGCGGGTCGCGACCGTGCTGTCCCCGGCGGAGTAGGACCGGGTGCCGGTGACGGCCTTGGTCGCCGCGTCGTAGCGGAGTTCACTGCCGTCCGGCAGGGTGAGCGTGGTGCCCGAGGCGTCCCGCGTGATCAGCCGGTTCCCGTCCGCGTCGTAGGTGTAGGTCGTGACCGCCGAGCCCGCGGCCGCCGAGACGACCCGGTCCTCCGCGTCCCACGCGAGGGTCTGGGTGCCCCCGGCGGGCGCGGGCCTGCCGGTGGTGCCGCCGGTGGCCGTGTAGCCGTAGGTGTCGACCTTCGCCGGCGCCGGGCCGGTGGTGGTCACCGTCTTCGGCGCGTGCGGCTGCGGCGCGCCGGGCGCCGGGTACTCGGACTTGCGGACGACGTCCGCCGCGCCGCCGAGGCCGTGCGAGGTGTCCGACTTGCGGTTGCCGATCTGGTCGTAGCCGAATGTCGACCAGTAGGCGCTCGGGCCGCCGGTCGCGCTGCCCGGCGCGCCGGCGCAGTTCGCGGTCGACGTCCAGGCGTCGGTGATCCGGCCGAGGTAGTCGTTGCCGAAGCACTGCCGGTCCTCGGCGGCACCGGGAACCTTGGTGGACAACGACTTCACCGTGCCGGCGGCCTCGTAGGCGTACCCGACGTCCGACTGGAGATCGGTCGTCTTCGCGTGCTCGACGACCGTCCTGGCCAGCCGGTGCGACGCGAGTTCGTACCCGCGCCGCTCCCAGGTCTCGGCGCCCGTGGTGCCGAGGCGGACCATCTCCTTCTCCCCGAACGGGGTGTAGCGGGTGTAGCCGACGTAGGTGTCCGCCCCGGCCATGGTGCTGGGCATGCCGTAGTCGTCGTAGCCGTAACGGACGGTTTCCTCGGCCAGGTTGGTCCCGAGCCGCGGCAGCGTTTCGCTGCGCTTGGTGCCGTCCACGTTGTACACGGCGGTCGTCTTGTACGTGCCCGCGAGCCCGGTTTCGGACGCCGGCACGGTCAGCGTCGTGGCCGTCGGCCGGTAGCCGGCGTCGTAGGCGGTGACCTCCGCCTTGACGGCGTTGCCGCCCACGTACCGCGTCGACGACGCGATCTGCCCCTTGACCACCTTGCCGCCGGCCTCGGGCACCGTGTCGTAGGTCCACTGGGCCAGCAGCGGCCCGTCGGCCGAGTCCGCGTGGGTCTCGGTCCGGCGGCCCAGCAGGTCGTACTTGTAGGCGACGGTCTGCTGCCGGGCGTCCTTCTTGCCGGTCAGCTGCCCGGCGGCGTCGTAGGTCATGGTCGACTCGCCCTTGTCGGGGTCCTTGGCCGAGGTCGTCCGGCCGCGGGCGTCGTAGCCGTAGCTCCAGACGTTGCCCGCGGCGTCGGTCACCGATTCCGGTTGTCCCGCCTTGGTGTAGCTGTACTTCGTGGTGTCGGCGGCACCGGTCGGGGTCGCCGCGAGGTGCTGGCCGAGCTGGGTCGTGCGGCCGCGCGCGTCGATCCTGGCGGTCGTCGCCGTGCCGCCCTTCGGCGGGGTCTGCGCGATGCTGTCCCCGCGGTATTCGGTCGTGCTGCGCCACTGTTCGACGCCCGCGCTGCGCAGCACCGAGGCGGTCGCCCGCCCGGCACCGTCGTACTCGGTGACGGTCTGGGACGGCACGTCGGCGTCACCCGCCGACGAGGCGAACAGGTCCGTGCCCGCCGAACCGGTGGCCAGGTAGCCGCTGTTGGCCTTCACCTCGAGACCGCGTGAGTCGTAGATCTTGTCGGCGACGATCCTGGCGGTCTGACCGGGCATCATCCACGCGGCGGACTGGGTCTGGCGCTCCCGGCCGAGCCCGTCGTAGAGGGTGTACGCGGTCGTGTAGTTCTCGTTGGCCTTCAACGTCCTCGTGGCGACGGAGCTGATCGCGTCGGTGCGGACGGTGTAGTCGTAGAGGACGTTGCCGGATTCGCCCGCGTCCTTCGACCGGCCGGGCTGCCACAGTTCGGTGACCCGCCCGAGCGCGTCGTAGGCGATGTCGGTGTGCCTGCCGTTGACGTCGAGCGTCTGCGTGGGCTTGCCGAGCTGCCGGTCGAGGACCGTGGTGGTGACGTTCCCGGCCGGATCGGTCAGGGTCGACTTGGCCGGCGGTCCGGTGGCCGGTTCGTAGCCCACCTTCGTCACCCGATCGAGCGCGTCCGTGGTCGTCACCGCCCGGCCGTAGCCGTCGAAACCCGCCTGGGCGTCGACCTCGAACTTCGCGGTACCGCCGGGATAACTCCCGGCCACCTTGGTCACCGTGGCCTTGCCCAGCGTCGGCGGAGCGCCGAGGTCGCCGCCGTCGTAGTAGGTGCGGGTGTCGGAGATCGCGTCGCGCGGGAAGACCGCGGTGGTGCCGCACGCGGCCCCGACGACCTTGTCCTCGCTCGGCAGCGTGAGCAGCAGCTTGTCGTCGTCACGCGCGTAGGTGATCGTCCGGCACTGGTCGTCCGCGGCGTCGTCGACGTCGCCCTTGTCGTCGGTGGCGGTGAGGATGCCCTCGTCGGTGTAGGAGCTGGCCGACTCGGTCCGCCGGACGCCGCCGGCGGCCAGCACGGTGCGGCCGCGCACGGTTTCCGGCTTGACGAGGTAGGCGGCGCGAGCGCCTTGCTTCGCGGTCTCCTTGCGTAGCGGGTCGGTGATGGTGCCGCCGACCTGTGTGGTCGTGTCGCCGTTGAAGGTGCTCTCCTCGCGGACGAAGCCCGCGAGCCCGTCGGCGTCGTCGACCACGCCGCCCTGCGAATCCTTGACCACGCCGGGCTTCTCGCCGCCGCCGGCGTCGAGCTTGTCGCCCTTCATGCCGCGGAAGTAGCGCAGTTCCTTCTTGGTCACCTTGACGCCGGGATCGGCGGCCGGGTCACCGTGGCGCTCGACGACGCGGCCGTAACCGCGCCACTCCGACCAGGTCTGCCGTTCGGCCGGGACCAGCGGGTTGTCGGTGAAGTGCCAGGCCGCGCCGTCCAGGTACTCGTAGCCGGTCACGTCCGCGAGGCCGCCACCGACCCGGTCGAGCTGCACGATCCGGCCCACCGCGTACTTCTGGAACCAGTCGTCCTTCGGCTGCCCCTGCTGGAACGCCCAGCGGACGGGGAAGCAGCGCTGCTGGTTCGTCTCCGGCTTCGGCAGCGTCGAGGGGGTGCAGTCCACCGGCGCCCAGTCGACCTGGACCGCGCCGCCGATCTCGTTGCGCACCCCGCCGATCCGGAACTTGTTCATCGGCGGCAGGCCGTCCGCCGCGCTGTTGACCCGGTTGGCCGCCAGTGAACCGTTGAACACGACCGGCGGCTCGGCGACACTGCCGCCGACCAGGCCGGTGTGCGTGATGTTCTTGAACCAGAGCGACGGGGAAGTGTTGTCGCCGGGGTCCGGGTAGGTCTGGTAGAGCGTCCACGAGTCCACCGGCTTGTCCAGCAGCTTGGTGGTCACCTTCGCCAGCCGCTTCGAGGAGAAGAAGGCGGGCGCCAGCTTCTCGCAGGTGGCGGCGTCGCACTGCTGGTCCCACGGAGTGTCCACATAGGACTCCTTGGTGTGCTGGGCACAGTCCTTGCCCTCGACGCAGCGGTCCGCGGTCTCGAACTCGACCACGGCCGGTGCCGCGCCGCCCACCTTCTCGTTGGTGCCGTACTCGATGCGGCGCAGCGTGCCGGCGCGGGTGTACTCCGCCTTGCGCTGGCCCAGGTTGATCCCGTAGGCGTTGCGCTCCTGGTCGTAGAAGTACTTGATCGTGTTCCCGTGCCGGTCGACGACGTAGTCCAGGTTCCAGGACCACGCCTGGTCGCAGGACGAACCGGCGTAGTCGCCGGCGTGGCAGGGTTCGCCGGCGTCGTTGCCGAACACCGGGACCGTCCAGGTGGACTTCGTCTCGGTCTTGGACCCGAAGTAGTACTGCGTGCCGTCGACGGTGGTGACGCGCCAGAAATTGCCGTCCCGGTCGCCGTTGTCGGCGCCGGACAGGTACTCGACGCGGGTGCCGTCGTCGTTCTTCGGCCGCCAGATCTTCTCGTTGTCGTCGAAGATCAGCTCGCCGCTGTGCCCGGCGAACGCCATGGTGGCGTAGTTGCCGGCCCAGCACGTGTCGCCGGTCTTGGGCTGGACGCCGTCGTCGGCGCACGCCTTGAACTGCCAGGAGATGGCCCCGGCGCCCAGGTTCCAGCCCTCACCGATCCAGGAGGCCTGGTTGTTCGTCGACACGACGCGGCCGTCGACACCACCGGAGCTGTAGGACATCGCGAGGTCGGGCACGAGCCCGCCGGGCACCTGCGGCACCGTCAGCGGGTACTGCCAGGTGAAGGTCCCGCTCTGGGTGCCGACACCCCAGGAGGCCGCCGGGGCCAGCGGGGTGGCCGAATAGTCGCCGGTCGGGCCGGAGGCGGTCGCGGCCAGCGCGAACACCGCGCCGTCCGGTTCCGCCGCCACCGGGGCGGACGCGCGGCCCGCCTTGACGTCGTTGTGCGTCTCGAGCGGCTTCTGGGTGCGGCACTCCGCGCGGGCGGGGGTGGTGGCCGCGCAGGCCGGCAGCGCGACGACCTTCAGCCGGGACGCCCAGTCCCCGCCGAACGCCGAGCGGAACCCGGAGTAGTCCAGCTCCGCGGTGACCGGTGCGGCCTGGCGCACGCCGTCGGCCCGGCTGAGCCGGACCAGCATCCCCGGCGTGCCCACCGCGGCGGCGGCTTTCTGGTCGAGCACCTCGACCCGGACCTTCGGCTGCGGCGCGGCGGCCTTCGCCGAGTCCGTTGTGGACGAGCTCAGCCGCACCGGCAGGGTCCCGGCCGGCGCCGCCTGCTTGGCCTGCGTCTGCGCGGCCGGGAAGGCGACTTCGGCGGTGCCCGCCGCGGGCCACGCCACCTTCGGGGCCGCACGCAGCGCGCGCTCCGCGTCCGGTTCCGGCGCCAACGCCTTGGTCGCGACGGGCTTGCCGGTCACGGGCTTGAAGGTGGTCAACGGCGCCGGGTCACCGGGCGGGCGCGTCGCCGCGCCCGCGGCCGGGGGCACCGCGACGGCCAACGACCACGTCAGCACCGTCGCGGTGGTCAGCGCGACCACCGACCGCCACTTGTTCGGATCTCTTCGGGTTCTTGTCATGTCTCCCCAGTTCACGGGCTCACCACATAACCGAGCACGTCCACGACGACCTGCCCGTCGCAATCGGACGTCAACGCGTCGAAACGTTCTCCCGAGCCCTGCTGCGCGCAGCGGGTCAACGGCAGGCTCTGCATTCCGGACGGCGGGGCGGACCAGATCCAGCCCAGCTGCCCGGTGACCGTCTTCCCTTCGCAGGAAGGCGAAAGGGACGTGAAGCTGTCGCCGTTCTCGACGCAGGACAGCAACGGCACGGTGCCCGGCACGGCCTGCAGCGACACCGCCCACAACGGACCCTCGCGGAGGTAGGGCACCGGCACGGTGGTGGTGCTGGTCCGCCGGTCGATCCCGCGTTCGATCTTGACGTAGCGGGTCAGCTGCGCGTAGCTCAGCACGTATCCGAGCTGCTTCTCGACGGTGAGTCCCTCACACCCCGGGTCCGGCGAATCGAACCGCTCGTTCGCCGTCCCGCCGGTGCCGCACCGGTAGAGCATCCGGCCGGCCTTGTCCGTCGGCGCCGTCGGATAGACCGCCCCGAGAACACCCAGTTTCGTCCCGGTTTCGCACGCCGGGTCGAGGGACGTCAGCTCGTCGGTCCCGAGCCGGCAGGCGTACAGCGGCTGGGTGCCGGGCGTGCCCACCGGGGCCAGCCAGCCGAGCTGCTGTTCCAGCGCGTACGCCCGCGGCGGCGGCCCGGTGGCCGTGAAGTGCTCGGAGCGGTGGCTGACGTAGCGCGTCAGCGAGCCCGACCACCGGCGATCGGTCACCGGGTTGAGGTACTCGTCCCGGACCTCGGCGTCGGTCCGCACCCCGGTGTAGAGGTGCGCCTCGTCCACGATCCCCTTGAAGGGAGTGGTGATCAGGGCCTTCGCCTTGGCCTGGCCGATGCGCAGCGGGCCCGCCGCGTTCGCCTTGATCCCGCCGGGCACCGCGGTCCGTCCGGTCAATGCGCCGTTGACGTACAACCGGATCTCGGGCACCGAGGCGTCGTACACCCCGGTCAGGTGCACCCAGCGCTGCACGAGCGGCGGGGCGGAGTCGGCCGCGGTGAACACGGTCGCGGTGTCGGCACCGGACTGCGGCATCGAGAAGACCCACTTCTTCGCCGCGGCCTGGTACATCAGGCTGAAGCCGCTGTTGCGGTCGCCGTCCTGGCTCAGCGCCACGCGGGACGTCGTGGTGTCGTCCACGTTCACCCAGGCGGTGGCCGTGAAGCTGCTGTCCGTGCGCACCGCGGGCCCGTCCGCGACCACGGAACCCGTGCCGTCCGTGCGGACGGCGTTCGCGCCGACCTTCCCCGGCACCCAGCTCACCCCCGGTTGCAGGGTCGCGGTCCGGTAGCCGCCGGACGCGTCGGTGGTCGTGGTGCCGGTGCCCTCGTCCAGCCGCCAGGCCGCTTCCTCGACCGCCGGCTGGGTGGCCAGGAGGTCGATTTCGGTGGCCTCGGCGACCTTCACGTCCGGCAGCGCGCGGTTGTAGACCTTGACCTCGTCCACGGCGCCGACCCACGGATCACCGGCGGCGCCGTCCCGCTGCCCGCGGCCGATCTGGACGGCTCCGACGGCCGCCCGCGGCGTGGTGAAGGTGTTCGTCCCGGCCGCCGCGCCGTTGACGTACAGGTCCATCCGGTTGTCGGTCGAGCTGTAGACGCCGGTCAGGTGGGTCCACACACCTAGCTGCGGCGCACCGGTGGCCGCTGCGGTGCGTGACACGGCGGTGCCGTTGTCGTCGGAGGCCATGGTGAAGGCCCAGGAGTTGGCCGCCCCGCCGGTGTACCCCAGCGAGAACCGCGAGAACCGGGTGCCGTCCTGGCTGACCGCCGTCCGCGTCTTGCCGTCGTTGCCGTCGAGCCGGACCCACGCGCTCACCGAGAAGCTCGCGATGGTGTTGACGCTCGGGCCGCCCGCGGTGGTGACCGAAGACCCGGCGGAGCCGTCGAACCGGAGCGCGTCGCCGACCCGTCCGGGCGTCCAGACCGCCTTCGCGGGCGGGAACGTGCCGTCGTGGCCCGCGTTCCGGCTGTCGGGCACGGTGGTCGTCAGGTGCCGGCCGTCCAGGGGCCAGTAGTCGTCCGGGGGAGTGGGCACGGCGACGCGGAAATCGTAGTTCTTGGTGTTGGCTTCGCTGCCGCGGTTGCCCGCCCGGTCCACACTGGTCACGTGCAGCGTGTACGGATCACGCGTCGGTGGCGTGACGAACGCACTCGCCTTGCCGTTCACGGCTTTGACGGTCTTCTCCGACTGGCCGTCGAGGCGGTACTTGAACTCCGCGACGTCGGCGACCCCGTTGGCGTCGAAGGTGAATTCGGCCGTCTGGCCCGGTGCGCCGCCTTCCCCGCGTTCCGGGTAGACCAGGGAGTTCACGATCGGTGGCTTGCCGGGCGCGGACAGGTCGACGGTGATGTCGCACCACGGCGAATAGTCGCCGTCGAAGCCGTGCTCGTCGCTGCCGCGGACCCGCCAGGCGATCTTCGAGCCGTCCTTGAAGGCGCCGTCCGGAATGCGCAGCCGGAACTCCGTCCCCGACTCCTGCCGTTCGGTGTCCTGGGCGCCGACCTGCGCGCCGGCGCGGTTGGCCCAGACGAACTCGGCGCTGAGGTGGTCGTCGTCGGGGTCGGTGAGCGTCGCCTTGAGGGTCGGGGTGGCAGTGGTGACGTACGGCTCGTCCGGCTCGCCGTCACAGCCGCCCTTCGGGTCCGAGGCGAGCCCCTCCGGCGGTTCCGGGCGGTTGTTGTAGGTCACGATCAGGTTCGGGTTCGGGTCGAACTTCTTCCACGACGCGTTCCCGTTCGCGTTCGCCGACTCGTCGCCGGAGACCAGGCCGAACGTCGCGGTCTGCAGGCCGCGCCCGGTCGCGTCCGCGACCTCGTCGCCGACGCCGAAACCGACCCAGTCCGCGCCGCAGTTCGGGTAGCCGTGCGCCGCGTCGACCGAGCCGGCCAGCGCGTTCCAGCGCGGCTGGTTGTTCCAGCTCAGCCCGGGCCCGGTCGGTTCGGTGTAGTAGAGGTCGACGCGCTTGGCCGTGCAGGAGGGCGCCCACACCTCGAAGAAGTTGACCTCCGCGTCGAGGATCTGGCTCCCGTGCAGGTCGCCGACGTCGAACTGGAAGTACGACCGGACCCGGACCGTCGGCGACTCCCACGACGAGTAGCCGACCTTGGCGAAGCCGTCGCCGTCACCGCCCCAGTAGGTGTTGCCGCGGTAGTCGGCGGGCACGTCGTAGGCGAGGCCCCAGCCGCTCTGCCCGGCGCCCCAGCTGGGGTCGATCTCGACCGGGAAGCGGGTCGCCGGATCGGTGAGCAGCTTCCGGTCCGGCACCAGCACGAGCTGCTTCGCCGACACCTCGACCGGGAACGCGGCCCGCTGCCGCGGCCGTCCGTCGGCCGCCCGCGCACCGGCGTCCCACATCTCGGCGGGCGGGGCCTGGAACACCACGGTGCCCGCCGGGTCGGTCGCTCTCAGCACGCCGCCGCCGGCCGTCTCGACCGAAAGGCCCCGCGTCTCGAGCCCGAACGGGATTCTCGTGAGCCGGCCGGCCGCCGCGGCGGTCTTGACCACGAGGACGTGCGAGAAGCCGGCGGCCGTCGCGGTGACCCGCAGGTCCACTCCGGACAGCACGTCGGCGTAGGTCGCCGAATCCCCGGACAGCGCGGGCGCGGGCAGCGGAGCGGGCCAGCGCAGCGCGAGTTCCTTGCCGTCCTTGACGAACCTGACCAGGGGCGCGTCGCCACCGCCGGAGAACGTGACCCGGTTCGCGGCGGCCACCGGGGCCACCGTCCCGTCCGCACCGCGCCGCAGGGTCCGGTCCACCGGTACCCAGCCCGCGCCGCGGCGCACCCGGACCGGCGTCACGCGCTGCTCGCGGGTGAAACTGCCGTCCGGGTTGGCGAACGTCTGCGAGGTCTCGGTGGTCTTCGCCGCCACCTCCACCCGCTCGCCGGTCGCCTTCGCGATCGTCTTCGCGGCCACGGCGGAACCGTCGCCCGGTGGTCCCGCGAGCGGGCCGGCGTGGTGGGCGGCAGGGGTGGCCGCGACCACCCCGGCCGCGATCGCCAGCACGGCGACCATGAGCGGAATACGACGTCGTGCAACGAGCACGGTGGCTCCAAAGGTGTGCGGAGTTCCGCACCCGGAACGCCCGGCGCCGAGCGGCGCGAGCGGGTTCGGGTGAGGGTGATGTGTGCCCGGTCCGATCCCCAGTCGGTGCGGCCCCGGTGTGGCACCGGCGCGGCGACCGGGCTCCCAGTCCGGTCCGCAGGCACGGCACTGGGAAGTATCGGATCCTCCGTGCGGCGGGCACCACCCCTTTCGGCGATCGCCGAAAGGGTTGATCAGCGCCGGGATCGGTGGTGTGGTGCGGAACGGAGGTGATCAGGGGGTCGCACGTCCAGCCTCATCCGGCGGACCTGCCCGGCGAGAGACACTCGGCACTGGCAGTCCGTAGTGGACAGTACCGGTCCGTGGACGATCGCCTACGTCACAGCGGAGCGGTGCGCCTGCGCCGCACACCCCGCGGCGACGCGTTCGTCGACCCGCTGAACCGATCGACCACCCGCGTCGCCGGCGGAGTGCTACCGCGCCGGATCACTCAGCACGGTTGGAGCAGCCAGCAGAGCCGGTAGTTCGCCTTGTACGTCGTATTCGTCGCCGGGGCCACCACGTTCTGCGCCCGCGCCCCGCCGTGCGCCCAGCTCGAGAAGGCGTACTTCAGGTTCAGCGGCGGGACGTTCTGCGGGCTGTCCGCACTGATCGAGTTCGTCGACCCGGCGATCACCGTGCGGGAGAACGGCGTCCGCTGCTGAGTACCGCCCACCGTGAGCAGGACCTGGTTCGGGCTCGACGTGAAGTTCAGCGTCACCGTCTTCGGCTGCAGCTCGACCGTCTTCGACGCCGATCGGCCCGTCGAGTCCGTCGCCGTCAAGGTCAGCTGCAGGTACGACGGGTACTCGTGGTCCGGTGCCACGAACGAACCCGACGCCACGCCCGTGAAGTCCTGGACGTTGTGCGTGTGGCACGTGCCGTTGGCCGCGCAGTGGCGGACCGCCAGCCGCCAGGACAGCGCCGCCGGCGGGAGGGTGCCGTCCTGGGCGTCGACCGCCCGGCCGGCGAACGGGATCGTCTGGCCGACCGACCAGGTCAGCGACGAAACCGGCGTGTCGATCACCGGGACCGGGTCCAGGCCCGCGGCAGTGCCGACCGTCACCCGGACCGTCGTGGTCGCCGACGCGCCGTGCGAGTCCGTCACGCGCAAGCCCGCGTCGACCGCCGCCGCGGTCGTGTACGTCCACGCCGGGCGCGGGCCCGTCGAGTCGTCGTACGCGCCGTCCGCGTCGAGGTCCCAGGCGTAGGTCAGGACATCCCCGGCGTCGGGATCGGTGGAACCCGTGCCGTCGAACTGCACCGCGAGCGGCGCCGGGCCACTCGACGGCGTCGCCGTGGCGGCCGCGACCGGCGGGCGGTTGGTGCCCGCCGGGTGGCTGACGCGGTGCAGCTCACCGCTGCCGAGAGCGACGTAGAACAGGTCGCCGCCCGGGCCGCTCAGGACCTGGACCGGCGCGTTGACCCCCGTCACGAACGGCACCAGCTTGGTGGGGCTCGGCTGGCCCGCAATCGTTTGCATCGCCCAGATGCAGCCCCGCGACGAGTCCGCGAAGAACAGCGCGCCCGCGTACTCGGCCGGGTAGTTGCTGCCGGACTCGAAGGCGATCCCGCTGATCGACGAGCCGCCGGTCGGGCACGGGTCGCTCGCGACGACCTTCGCGTTGTGGTTGTAGGCGTAGAACGGCGCGATCTGCCCGCCCGCGGAGTACAGCGACTCGCACCGGTCGAGGTTCGCACCGTCGTAGCCGGCCTGCCTGGCCGCGCCTTCGAAGCAGGGCCAGCCGAAGTTCTCCGCGACGGCGTCCCCGGCGTTCGGGACGCGGTTGATCTCCTCCCAGGTGTTCCAGCCGACGTCGCCGGCCCACAGCTCGCCGGTGCCCGGCCGGAAGCCGAAGCGGAACTGGTTGCGCGCGCCGTAGGCGATCACGCGACGCGCGTTGGCGTCGGCGCTGCTCGCGAACGGGTTGCCGGGCGCGCCCTCGCCGGTGTCGGGGTTCAGGCGCAGCAGGGTTCCGTTGAGCAGCACCGGTTGCCCGGCCGCGCGGCGCGGGGACTGCGACCGCAGCGCGCCACCCTCGGCCGACGGCGGCGCGAGGTTCGTCCCGGCGGGTGACGGCGGGTCGGCGCAGGGGTTGCCGACCTGGCCGTAGTCGGCAAAGTTGAAGCTCGCGCCGTCACCGCCGCCCGCGTACAGGGCGCCGTCCGGGCCGAAGGCCAGGGAGCCGATCGAGTGGCTGGGGAACTGCTGGCACCAGCCGGTGACCAGCGGCTTCTCGCTGACGGCGGTGCCGGCCGGGCCCATCGTCAGCTGGGAGACGCGGCCGGTGACGACACAGCCCTGGTCGGTCGCGCCCGGCGGCGTCGGGCACGTGTCGCCCCAGCGAGGCGCCGTGCCGCCGGGCAGGGCGTCGAGCGTGTAGGAGACGTAGACGTACGGCCGCGCGGGGAACGCCGGGTCGACGGCGAGCCCGAGCAGGCCGCGGTCCCAGAAGTCCTGGGTCTGCGTCCGCAGGTCGGCGAACACCGCCGGGGTGCTGTCGGACAGCGAGTCGAAGACCTTGACCAGGCCGCTCTTCTCGGCGACGAACACCTTCCCGTCGGGGGCGAACGCCGCGGCGGTCGGCGAGCTGAGCCCGCCGATCGCCACGGTGTCGGTGAAGCCGGTGGGGACCGCCGCCGCGGCGGGCACGGCGGTGGCGAGCGCGACCGTCAGGGGCACGATCACTCCCGCCGCCACCGCTCGGCTGGCTTTGCGCGGGAACAGCGGGCGTCGAAAACCCATCACACGAACTCCTTGCGCCGGGGACCGGAACGAGCGTGATCGCTGTCCCGTATGCCGCGAGAAGTCCGAAAGGTGTTACATCAAGGGAGAAAATGCACTCTGATCGCGCAAACCCCTTGGGGGATAATCACCGACCGGATGCCGCCGGCCGGCCGCGCGCCGGCCGGCGACCCCGGGCCGCCTCAGACGCCGCTGATCTGCCGGATCCAGCCGCGGCCCGCGGCGACGCTGCCGTAGGTGGTGATGCTGGACCGGTCACTGGTCGAGCAGACACCCACCTGGACCCCGCCGTCGATCATCGGGCCGCCGGAGTCGCCGCCCGCGACCGCGCCGTTGGGCGTCGAGGCCGAGATCGCCGGGCCGCCGTAGTTGTCGGACGCCGAGGTGTCGGAGATCCGGACGTCGGCGCGCTTCAGGACGTTCGACTGGTGGCTGCCCTCGTCGGTCGCCTGGGTCGCGCCCCAGCCGTAGACACGGGCGGAGTCGCCTTCTCCGGCGTCCGAAGAGCTGCTGGCGAGCGGGGCGAACGTGGTGCCGCCGTTGGTGTTCAGCTTGATCAGGGCGAGGTCGCCGCCGGACCACACGTAGGTCGACGACGCCTTCGCGTGCACGCCGCCGGACGCGCTGTTCGACCCGATGTAGAGGTCGATGTCGGACAGCCGCTGCCCGTTGTTGTCGTACATGCAGTGCTTGGCGGTCAGCACCCAGCGCGCGCCGATCAGCGTGCTGGTGCAGAAGAACGTGTAACCGTTGGCGTGGCCGTTGAAGCGGGTGATGTAACCGGGGTTCTGCGCCGTGCTGCCGCCGATGATCGACGGCGCCGCATCGGGGGAGAGCGGCGCGGTGCTCGCCGACGCGGGGGCCGCGGCGAGCGTGGCGAGGGCGGCGCAGGAACCGGCGAGCAGCGCCGCGGCACGGACGAACCGGCCGTGGGATTCACGCATGGGGGACTCCTCGGGGACTTCCGGTGGGGACTTCCGGTGGGGACTCACCGAAAGTAAGCGCCCGGGGTCGTCCGGGTAACCGTCCGAAGATCCGGGCCCATCAACGGAACAGGACAGATCGTTCGTCGGGTGACACCGGCCACCCGGGGTGTTAGACCGAACGGACCTACGCACGAAGGACGCGCATGTCGTTGTTCGCGGTGCATTCGCCGGGACGCCGGGAGCAGCTGGCCCACGCGCTCGCCGACGGCCCGTTCTGCCGGGCGTTGTCGCTGGCCGTCGACCAGAGCGGGCTGGGCCTCGCACGCCTCAAGGACCGGCTGGCCGCGGCGGGCGCGCCGGTCAGCACGACCACGCTCAGCTACTGGCGCACCGGCCGTACCCGGCCCGAGCGCCCCGAGTCGCGCCGCGCGGTCACGGTGCTGGAAGACGTCCTCGGGCTGCCCGCCGGCTCGCTGACCGGCCTGCTCGACCGCCCGGACGGCGGGCGCTCCCCGGTCGGCCTGGTGCGGTGGGAACGGCTGTGGGGTCCCCGCAACGGCGTCGTCCCGGTGCTGAACTCGTTCGAAGCCGCCGACGACCCGGCGCTGGTGGTGCTGAGCCTGCACGAGTCCCTGCACGTCCGCGCCGACCGCTCGCTGTCCCGGCTGCGGGTGCGCGAGGTCGTGCGGGCGGTGGCGGAACCCGTGCAGGCCCGGGTGGTGACGCTGCGCGGGTGCGTCGCGGGCACACCGCCGCGGCTGGTGGCCACCCGGTACTGCGGGCCCGGCCGCACGGAAGTGCTGCCGGAGCACGGTTTCCTCGTCAGCGAACTGGTGCTGAGCCGATCGCTGGCCGAGGGCGAGACGGCGATCCTCGAGTACGAGTTCGACTACACCGACGGCGTCCCGGACACCAGCTACGACCGCCGCTTCCGGCACCCGGTCGCCGAGCACCTCCAGGAGGTCCACTTCGACGCGAACGCCCTGCCGTCGTCCTGTCACGCGTATCGGCTGGACTCCCCGGACGGCCCCGAGCGCGAGACGGCCGAGGTCGTCGTGTCGCCCGTGGTGCCCGCGCACGTCTTCAGGACCGGGGTGGCGCCGGGGATCCTGGGGATGCGGTGGAGCTGGCCCGCTCGGTGAAGCGGCAGGTTTCCGATCTCGTCCAGCCGGGGTCGCCGGTGCGGGCGAAGTCCACCCACGCCGTGTGCATCCGCGTCGCCAGCTCGGCGGGCGGTTCCCCGGTGCCCAGCAGGCCTCGTGGACCGCGCAGGGCCGGGAGATCCAGGCGGTCGAAGACGAACGGCAGCTCCATCGTGTGGGCCGCGCCCAGCTGACCGTCCACAGCGGACGATCGCCACGCGAACTCGTAGGTGTACGCGGCGCCGTGGGCTTCGGCGAGCCGACGGGTTCCGGTGCCGAACAACGCGTCACCCATGATCGCCGACCGCAGCTCACCCGCTGTCGCATGTGGACGTCGGGCGCGGTGGTCCGCCACGAGCGCGGCCGGGTCGACGGCCACCTTCGCGGCCGTCTCGAGTAGGTCTTTTTCCGTCGAGGTGGCCAGATTTCCTTGGGGCGCCAGGTAGAGCGCGCCTTCGTCGGCGTTCGTGCCGATGAGCAGCGCGGCATCCGTCGCCAGGGCCTCGGCGGGCTGGCGGTCCAGCACCAGGCTGAACGCGCTCAGCCCGAGCAGCGGATCGAAGTCCGTCGCGGTCCGCAGGTCCAGGCCACCCAGCTGCGTGGCGACGAACCGCTCGTCGGGGACCTCGCCGAACGCCGCCACCGTCGGCTCGACGTCCAGCGCGGCAGCCGCCGCGTGCGTGACCCGGGCCGCCTGCTCGGGGGTGAACGCGCCCAGGCCGTTGCCGCTCTGCACGACGGCCCGCCGGAACAGGCCGGCCGCCTCGGGCGTGGCCAGGACACCGGCCGTGATGGTGGCACCGGCGGACTGGCCGGCCAGGGTGACGTTGCCGGGGTCACCGCCGAACGCCGCGATGTTCTCGCGCACCCATCGCAGCGCGGCGACGACGTCCAGGAGCCCGCGGTTGCGCGGCGCGCCGGGCAGGTCGAGGAACCCGGGGACACCGAGGCGGTAGTTGACCGTCACCAGCACCACGCCGTCGCGCGCGAACGCCGTCCCGTCGTAGAGCGGCGAGCGGGTCGAGCCGGTGACGAACCCGCCGCCGTGCACGAACACGATGACCGGGCAGTCCCGGGCCGCCGGCGGGGCCCAGACACCGGCCGTGAGGTAGTCGTCGCCGCGGACCCAGCCGGTCCCGAAGTACGGCGACATGTCCAGCACGCCGAAGCCGTCCCGGCGGGGTTGCGGGGCGGTCGGCCCGGGCCGCGTCGCGTCCCGGACTCCCTCCCACGGCTCGGGTGGCCGGGGCGGCGCGAACCGGCCCGCGCCGATCGGTGGTGCGGCGTAAGGGATGTCGAGGTAGACCCCGGCGTGGCCGCGGACGTCGCCCGCGGTGGTGGTGACGATCAACGCAGTTCTCCTCAGAGCTTGCCGAACGGGGCCCAGTCCTTGATGGCGAACCGGTCGCCGTCGCGGACGACCTCGGCGCCGCCGTGGCCGCCGAGGTGGGCGGACAGGACGAGCGCGTTGGTGTCGGCGGCCTGGCCGAGCAGCCGGCGACGGGAAGCGCGGGCCTGCGCGGGGTCTTCGCAGAAGCAGCTGTTGGTGTCGGGCTCGACGAGCTGCAGGGCCGTGTGCAGCAGGTCGCCGACGAACAGCGCGCGGTCGCCGCCCGAGTCGAGGGCGAGCACCGACGACCCCGGCGTGTGCCCCGGCGCCAGGTCGAGCGTCAGGTTCGCGTCGACGCGGTGGCTGTCCTCCCACAGCAGGGTCTGCCCGGCCTCGTGCACCGGCGCGACGCTGTCCTCGAAGACGTTCTGGTTGCCGCGCCCCAGGTTCGGCTCGTGGCCGTTGGCCGGGTTCCAGAAGTCGAAGTCGGCCTTGGGCATCAGGTAGGTGGCGTTCGGGAACGTCGGGACCCAGCTGCGGTCGTCGAGGTAGGTGTTCCAGCCGACGTGGTCGACGTGCAGGTGGGTGTTGACCACCAGGTCGACGTCCTCCGGCCGCACGCCGGCCGCCGCGAGGTTGCCGAGGAAGCCGGTGTCCAGGTGGCTCCACACCGGCGTGTACGGCCGCTCCTTGTGGTTGCCGACGCCGGTGTCGACGAGGATCGTCTTGCCTTCACTGCGCAGCAGCCAGGTCTGGATGGCCGAGACGCAGACGTGGTTCTCCCGGTCGAGGAAGTCGGGGGCGAGCCAGTCCGCGTCCCAGGCACCTTCCGGGCTTTCGGGGAAGAAGGTCTCGGGTGTCATCCCGACCGAGCCGTAGTACTCCGTGATCCGGGTGACCGTGACGTCGCCCAGCACAATCTCCTGCATGTCCGCTCCGGGGTCGCTGGTGTTTCCCCCAGCCTGCGGCGGGTTCCCGCGGGCAACCAGCCCCGCCGTTGCGTACCCCCGGCAGGGTCAGGCTCGCCGCGCCGGACCGGTGTTCACTGGGGTCATGGCGGTTCTCGGCGAGTTCCTGCGGGCGCGGCGATCCCTGCTGCGCCCCGAAGACGTCGGCCTGCCCGCCTTCGGCGAACGGCGGCGCGTCGCCGGGCTGCGGCGCGAGGAGCTGGCGCAGCTGGCCGGCGTCAGCGTGTCGTACTACACACGCCTGGAACAGGGCCAGTCCGGCAACGCGTCCGAGGCGATCCTGGACGCGCTGGCCGGGGCGCTGCGGCTCGACGAGCACGAGCGCGAACACCTGCGTGAGCTGGCCGCGCAACGCCCGCGCGCGCAACGCCGCCCGCCGCCGGAACGGCTCGACCCGCTGGCCCGCGACCTGCTGCGCTCACTGGGTGACGTGCCCGCGCTGGTCCTCGGGCGGCGCAGCGACGTGCTGGCGTGGAACCCGCTGGGCCACGCGCTGCTGGCCGGGCACGTCGACTTCACTGCACCCGAGAGGCCCGCGGACCGGCCGAACACGGCCCGGATGCTGTTCCTCGACCCGCACGTCCGCGAGCTGTACGCGGACTGGCCGCGCAAGGCCCGGGCGGTCGTCGGCAACCTGCGGGCCGTCGCCGGGCGGCACCCCGAAGACGCCCTGCTGGCGTCGCTGGTGGGGGAGCTGACCATGAAGAGCCCCGAGTTCGTCGCGCTGTGGGGCGATCACCGGGTCAAGCCGTGCGAGGCCGACTCGTACGACCTGCGGCACCCGCTGGTGGGCCCGCTGACGGTGGCCCAGCAGATCCTGACGCCCGCGCGGTCGCCTGAGCAGACCGTCGTCGTCGTGACGACCGCGGAGAGCTCGGCCTCGGAGAACACACTCAAGCTGCTGGCCCGGTCAGGGCACTGAGCCGGCCGGTTTCTTCGTGCGGATGGCCAGATCCGCGGCGGAGGACCTGGCCGACCTGATGACCGACGCCCCACCCGAGGGCCAACGGCGCCGGGAAGTCGACGATCCTGTCCGTGGCCTCGACCCAGCGCGGGCACCGCCGTGATGCTCGGCCACCGGATGGGCACGGTCGACCTGCGGGACGTCCGGACGCACATCGGGTTCGTCGGCGCGAACCAGCGGCTGCCCGACGCCGAGAACCACTACGCGCACACTGTGGTGCTGACCGGGTACAGCGGCAGTGTGCTGCCGCTGTGGGAGCGCTACGACGACACGATCCGTGACCGCGCGGCGAAGCTCCTCGAGCTGGTCGGCTGCACCGGCCTCGGTGACCGGCCGGTGCGGGTGTGTTCGCAGGGCGAACGCGCCCGCATCCGGCCGGCCCGGGCGCTGCTGGCCGATCCGCTGCCGCTCCTGCTGGACGAGCCGTTCGCCGGCCTGGACGTGCCGGGACGTGAGGACCTGCCGCCGGCGCTGGAGAACCCGACCCGGGCCCAGCCCGAGCTGGCCACGCCCGCAACGGCCAACACGGTCACCGGAACGGTCACCACAGCGACCGGAACGGCCACCACAGGCCGCGGTTCGGCACTAGGTGAACAGCTCCGCCAGCGGGCTCTGGTCGAGGCCGTCGAGCAGGGCTTCGGCGTCGTCGTAGGTCGCGATGGCGCCGGCTTCGGTCAGCTCCGCCGCGCCGACGCCGCCGGAGAGCACCGCGACCGTGCGCACGCCCGCTTTGGTGGCGGCCAGGACGTCCCAGACGGAGTCCCCGACGAAGATCGTGTCCGCCGGCTCGGTGCCCGCGCGCTCCAGCGCGGCGTACACCGGTTCCGGGTCGGGCTTGGTGGCCTCGACGTCGTCGCCCGCGACGATGCCCGCGACGACGTCGTCGACGTCGAGGGCCTTGCGCTGCAGGTCGAGCTCGTCCGGCCCGGCCGACGTCGCCAGGAGCACCCGCACCCCGTGCCCGGCGATGACGCGGATCAGCGCGGCGGCCTGGTCGAAGGGCCGGAGCAGCTCGGCCGTCTCGAGGTAGAAGCGGCGGTGGAGGTCTTCGAGCCGGCTGCCGAGCTCGTCGGCGTCGGCTTGTCCGAGCAGTTCGGCGAGCAGCTTGCCGGACCCCATGCCGATCGCGCGGTGGACGCGCCAGGACGCGACGTCCCGGTCCAGTTCGCGGAACGCGCGCTGCCAGGCGTGGACGTGCAGGTAGTTGGAGTCGACGAGCGTGCCGTCGACGTCGAAGAGCACAGCGGTGGCGATGACGATCTCCTTCCGACGCTCTGGTGGTACCCGGCGGGGCAACCGCGAAACGTCGCGTCAGCCGTTATGGCGACGTGCGTCACGCGGGGAACATTTCCGCAGGCCGTGCGTTGTACAGACTGTCGGTACGGTGGTGTCCCCGGGCCTCACCCCATGCCTTCGCGGAGTGCCAGTCCGGCTGGCGCCGTGGAGCGCCACTCGCCGCGAGGCGACCCCCGTACCGGCCTGTGTCTCCCGCTTCCGCTCGCAGGTACCCCCAGCCTTCGCCGAGCGGGAGCGGGTCCTTTTTGTCCACTGTGGACCCGTTTCTTCGAGAGTGCGCTGTCGGGCGGCTCCACACTTCACCCGGCCGTGGCGGTTGGCGTGGGTACTCCTCCTCCATGGGACAGGCGGTGGAGTGCGGCTCGCCCGTTGGGCGGGGTTGCGCCGGGTGGACGGGAGGCTACGCTGCGAGGGTACGGTTCAGGCAACAGCCGTTACCCCCATTCCGGTCTGCGTCCGAGCGGGACTCCCGCCCGGCACTTCAATCTGTGAACGAAGGCGTCTGCCGATGTTGGTAGTGCAGCACCCCGCGACGGCGATCCCCGTGACCCGCGCGGGCGCCGGTGCGTTCGATATCAAGGTGATCCGCCCCTACTTCGGTGCCGTGATGGTCCGGATCCGGGGCGCCCTCGACGAAGAGAGCGCCGGGCAGCTCGATGCGGTCCTGGCCACGTGGGCCCACCGCAAGTTCCCCGTCCTGGTACTCGACCTCTCGGAGGTCGACCTCCTGGACGCGGCCGGCCTGGACGCCCTGGTCGACATCCACCTCCGGACCCAGCGGGAGAGCACCACCCTGCGCGTCGTCCCGGGCGACAACCGGGTCGTGCGCCGGGCGCTGTCGGACACCGGGCTCGACCACGCGCTCAACGTCAGCCCGCTGCCCGCCGGCTGGGAGCGCGCGACGGAGATCCCCGGCTGACCCGGCTGGCGCGCCGGCCCGCTCCCGGGTGAGACTTCCCGGGTGATCACCTCGATGCGGGCCTTCGTGCTCACCGGCCCGCGGGAGTTCTCGGTGCAGGACGTCCCCGTGCCCGAAGCCGTCCCCGGTGAGGTGGTCGTCGACGTCGAACGCGCCGGCGTCTGCGGCACCGACGTCGAGTTCTTCACCGGCGAAATGGCCTACCTGCACCAGGGCCACTCGGCGTACCCGATGCGGCTCGGGCACGAGTGGGCCGGCACCGTCTCGGCCGTCGGCGACGGCGTCGACCCGGGGTGGCTCGGGCGCCGCGTCATGGGCGACACCATGCTTGGCGACCGGACCTGCCGCCGCTGCCGCAAAGGGCACCAGCACACCTGCGCGCGCCGCGAGGAAGTCGGCATCCGCGGCGGGCGGCCCGGCGCGCTGGCCGAACGCATCGCCGTCCCCGCGTGGTCGCTGCACGCGCTGCCCGGCACCGTCGACGCCGTCCTCGGGGCCCTGGTCGAGCCGGGTGGCAACGCCCTGCGCGCGGCGCAGGCCGCCGGCGTCGGGCCCGGCGATCGCGCGCTCGTCCTGGGGCCCGGGACGATCGGGCTGCTCGTCGCCATGTTCCTGCGCGCGGCCGGCGCCGAAGTGCACCTGCTGGGCCGCGAGGAACCCACCCTCGCCTTCGCCCGCACGCTCGGCTTCGCGCACACCTGGACCCGCGAAACGCGCCCCGACCTGCCGTTCGACGCGATCGTCGACGCGTCCAACGCCGTCGAGCTGCCCGCGCTGGCCCTCGACCTGGTCGAGCCGGCCGGCCGGGTCGTCTACATCGGACTGGCCGGGCAGCCGAGCCGGATCGACACCCGCGAGCTGGTCCTGAAGGACGTCACGGCCGTCGGCATCCTGTCCGCGTCACCCGGTCTGGCCGACACGATCGCCGCGTACGCGAGCGGCGCCGTCGACCCGCGCCCGCTGGTCGCGGCGACCGTCGGGCTCGACGAGGCCGGGGCGGTGCTGGCGGGCGAGCACGCCGCGGGTCCCGGCCCGAAGATCCACGTCGACCCGCGGCGCTAGTCGAGCCGCAGGATGGTTTCCTCGATCTCCGCGCCGCGAGCGTTCGCGTACCCGGTGTCGGTGCCGACGACGGTGAAGCCCGCCCGCTGCAGGACTCGCAACGATCCGGCGTTGTCGCTGGCCGCCCGCGCGTGCAGGGGCCGGACCTCGACCGCGTCGAGCAGCAGGGCAAGCGCTTGCCCGGCGATGCCCTGCCCCCACACCGACCGGCCGATCCAGTACGTGATCTCCGTGTCGCCCTCCATGACGAACGCGGCGATGCTGCCGACGAGGACGCCGTCGCGGGTCACCGCGCGGTGGGTGATCCCGTCGGAGAACCGCACCTTCGCCATGTGCGCGTCGAACGCGTCGCGGTCGTCGGGGTCCTTGTGGGTGAACGCGGCCATCCGGACCGCCTCGGGGTCCCGCTGCTGCTCGAACAGCGTGTCGAGATCGGCGTCTTCGACCGGCCGGAGTGCTATCGCTGCCACCGGCTCAGGATAGGCCGAGCAGCCGGATCGCGTTGTCCTTCAGGATCAGCGGCCGCACCTCGTCCTTGATGTCCAGCTCGGCGAAGTCGGCCAGCCACCGGTCCGGTGTGATGACCGGGAAGTCCGAGCCGAACAGGACCTTGCGCTTCAGCAGCGTGTTCGCCGCGCGGACCAGCTGGGGCGGGAAGTACTTCGGGGACCAGCCGGACAGGTCGATGTAGACGTTCGCCTTGTGCGTCGCCACCGAGATCGCCTCGTCCTGCCACGGCACCGACGGGTGCGCCAGGATGATCGTCAGGTGCGGGAAGTCGGCGGCGACGTCGTCGAGCAGCATCGGGTTCGAGTAGCGCAGCTTGATGCCACGCCCGCCCGGCAGGCCCGCGCCGATCCCGGTCTGGCCGGTGTGGAACAGCGCCGGGACGCCGAGCTCGCCGATCGCCTCGTACAGCGGGTAGAACCGCGGGTCGTTCGGCTCGAAGCCCTGCAGGCTGGGGTGGAACTTGAACCCGCGGACGCCGTGTTCGGCGACGAGCCGGCGCGCCCGGTGCACGGCCGCCTTGCCGGAGTGCGGGTCGACCGAGCCGAACGGGATGAGCACGTCCGGGTGCTCGGCGGCCGCGTCGGCGATCTCCTCGCTCGAGAGCGCGGGGTGCCCGGTGGCGGCCGGCGCCTCGACCGTGAACACGACGGCGGCCATCTTGCGGGCGCGGTAGTGCTCGGCGATGGCCGTCACGGTCGGGGTCCGGTCCTGGTCGGCGCGGAAGTACTTCGCGGACGCGTCGAGCAGCTCCTGGTCCAGCGCGAAACAGCCGTGGCCGTCCTGCTCGACGTGGGTGTGGACGTCGAGGGCGGTCAGTGCGGAAAGGTCCACCGAAATCTCCGTCGTCGGATCGGGATGGTCAGGGCAGGTCGGGCTGCGCGGCCTTGGCGGCCAGCAGCTGGTCGAGGACGGCGTCGCGCGCGGCGACGAGCCGGGCTTGGTCGGTTTCGGCCAGTTCGGCGTCCACCCCCGCGACGAGCGTCTCGGCGAGCTCCGGCGTCAGGTGGACCTGGCCGAGGTCGCGCCACCACTGCTCGGTGGGCGGGCCGAGGTGCCGCAGGATGTGCGCCAGGCCGCCGGCGCCGCCGGAGAGGTGCTGGTTGGCGAACGGGCCGAGCACCGCCCAGCGCAGCCCGGGCCCGTACGCGATCGCCGTGTCGATGTCGGCGACCGTCGCGACCCCGCGTTCGACCAGCGAGTACGCCTCCTGCCACAGCGCGGCCTGCAGCCGGTTCGCGATGTGGCCGGGGACCTCCCGCGACAGCCGGATCGGGCGCTTCCCGACCGACGTGTAGAACGCCACCGCCCGGTCGACGACCTCGGGCGCGGTGTCGCGGCCGGGCACGACCTCGACGAGCGGGATCAGGTGCGGCGGGTTGAACGGGTGCCCGATCACGACCCGCTCGGGGTGGCGCGGGCAGCCGCGGGCGATGACGCTGGGCAGCAGCCCGGACGAGCTGCTCGCCAGGACCACGTCCGGCCGCGCGGCCTCGTCGAGGACGGCGAACAGCGCGTGCTTGACGTCTTCGCGCTCCGGACCGTTCTCCTGCACGAAGTCCGCCGCGGCGGCCGCCTCCCCGGCGTCGGCGACGAACCGCAGCCGATCCGTCGGCGTGCCTTCGAGAGCGCCGCGCAACCGGTCTTCGGCGTCCGGTGCCGGATCGGTGGCGACGACGTCGAGGCCGTGGGCGAGGAAGAGCCTCGCCCAGCTCGCGCCGATCACGCCGGTGCCGACGACCGCGACGGTGCTCATGCGCGCGCCCGGAAGTGGTCGAGGGCGCTGGGATCGGCCAGGACGTCCCGGCCGACGACGTCTTCCGCGCGGGCGCCGAGCAGGAGTTTCTTCACGGGCAGCTCCAGTTTCTTCCCGGTGCGGTTGCGGGGGATCACCGGGACGGCGGTGATCTCGTCGGGCACGTGCCGCGGCGACAGCGCGCTCTTCAACGCGCTCTTGATGCGGCCGCGCAGGTCGTCGTCCAGAGCGCCGTCGCGGAGCACGACGTAGAGGCGAAGGTCGCCGTTGCCGCCCGCCGGATCTTCGAGGTGCACGACCAGGGAGTCGTCGATCTCCGGCAGCTCCTCGACGACCGTGTAGAACTCGGCGGTGCCGAGGCGGACGCCGCCGCGGTTGAGGGTGGCGTCGGAGCGGCCGGCGATGACGCAGCCGCCGTCCGGCGAGAAGCGCACCCAGTCGCCGTGCCGCCACACACCGGGGTAGTCGGCGAAATACGTTGCGCGGTAACGGGAATCCGGATCCGTGACCGGGAGATCGCCCCAGAACCCGACCGGCATGGACGGCATCGGCGCGGTGATCACGAGCTCGCCCAGTTCCCCGACGACCGGCTTGCCGCGGGAGTCGAACGCTTTCGCGTCAACTCCCAAGCAGGGGCCCGAGATCTCCCCGGCCCACACCGGTTGCAGGGGGCTGCCCTGGACGATCCCGCTGCAGACGTCGGTGCCGCCGCTGCCGACGTTGAGCAGGACATCGGGGAACCGGTCGGCGACCCACCGGTAGCCCTCGGCGGGCAGCGGGCTGCCCGCCGCGCCGATCTGGCGCAGCGCCGAGAGGTCCAGGTCCGCCGCCGGGTCGAGGTCCGCTTTCCGGCACGCCATCAGGAAACCCGGGCTCGCGCCCAGCAGCGTCGCGCGGGTTTCGGCGGCGAGCCGCCACTGCCAGGCCAGGTCCGGGTGCAGCGGGTTGCCGTCGACCAGCACGATCGACGCGCCGGTGAGCAGGCCGGACACCAGCGCGTTCCACATCATCCAGGCGGTGGTGGAGAACCACAGCATCCGGTCACCGGGGCGCAGGTCCCAGCTGAGACCGTGGTTCTTGAGGTGCTCCAGCAGCAGCCCGCCGTGGCCGTGCACGATCGGCTTCGGTTTTCCCGTGGTGCCGGAGGAGAACAGCACGCACAGCGGGTGCGCGAACCCGACCGGCTCGAACCCCGGCTCACCTGGGTTGTCCAGTAGCTCGGCCCAGCCGGTGGCGTCGTCGCCGTACGCGACCCGGACGACATGCTCGATGCTCGGCAGCCCGGCCACGATCTCCGCGACTTCACTTCGGCGATCGATGTCCTTGGTGCCGTACCGATATCCCGAGACGGTCAGCAGCACCTTCGGCTCGACCTGCCCGAACCGGTCGAGCACCGCGCGGGCGCCGAACTCCGGCGCGCAGGACGCCCACACCGCGCCGAGGCCGGCGACCGCCAGGTACGCGACGACCGTCTCGGGGATGTTCGGCAGGTAGGCCACGACCCGGTCACCGCGTCCGACGCCCAGCCGCTTGAGACCGGCGCGGGCTTTCGCGACCTGGTCGCGCAGTTCTGCCCAGGTCAGCTCGTGGCGTGGGCGCGTCTGGGAATACGCGATGACGGCGACCTCGTCGTCGGGCCGGTGGCTGAGCGCGTGCTCGGCGTAGTTGAGCGTCGCGCCCGGAAACCACTCGGTGCCCGGCATCCGCGAATCGGGGACCACCGCCGTTTCGCCGGTGTGGAAGCGAACCCCGAAGTAGTCGCGGATCGACGACCAGAAGCCGTCGAGGTCCGTCACCGACCAGCGGTGCAGGCTCGCGTAGTCCTCGAAGCCGAGGCCGCGCTGGGTGGCCAGCCAGCCGAGGTAGCGGCCGATTTCCGTGGTGTCGCGGACATCGGCGGCGACCGGGCGCAACGCCGTCATCGGGCGACCTTCGCCGCGCGCTTGTCCAGGAACGCCCGCATCCGGTCCTGGGCCTCGGCGCTGCCGCTGGCGACGGCCGCCATCAGCGCCTCCAGCAGGTAGCCCTCCGCCGGGTTGGCCTCGGCGATGCGCGGCAGCGCCTGCAGCACCGCGAACGTCGTGATCGGCGACGCCGCGGCGATCTTGCGGGCCAGGCCGAGCGCGTGCTCCAGGCCCTCGCCCGGCTCGACGCGGTAGTGCGACAGCCCGGCGGCGTGGCCCTCGTCGGCGTCGAGGACGCGGCCGGTGAGCATCAGGTCGGTCATCCGGTGCGCGCCGATCAGCCGCGGCACCCGCACCGAACCGCCGCCGCCGACGAACAGGCCGCGCTGGCCTTCCGGGAGCGCGTAGAACGCCGACGACTCGGCGACGCGGATGTGCGTGGCCGACGCGAGTTCGAGGCCGCCGCCGATCACCGCGCCCTTGAGCACCGCGACAACCGGGACGCGGCCGCGTTCGATCCGCTCGAAGGCGCGGTGCCACATCATCGAGTGCTGCAGGCCCTCGAAGGCGTCCCGCTCGGTGAGCTCCGACAGGTCGAGCCCGGCGGAGAAGTGGTCGCCTTCGGCGTCGAGCACGACGGCTTTCACCTCGGCCGGCGGCGCGCTGAAGAACGCTTCGAGGGCCAGGACGGTGGCGTCGTCGAGCGCGTTGCGCTTCTTCGGCCGCGACAGCCGCAGCACCGCGACGTCGTCGTGCAGTTCGAGGTGCAGCGTGCTGGTCATGCGACTCCGTAGGTTTGTGCGGCTTGCTTGCGCAGCTCGACGCGGCGGATCTTGCCGGTGGCGTTGCGCGGCAGCGCCTCGACGAACCGGACGTACTTCGGCACCTTGTAGCGGGCCAGGTGCTGTTCCAGGTGCGCGCGGAACGCGGCTTCGTCCGGCTCCGCGCCGTCGCGGGCGACGACGTAGGCGGCGCCGACCTCACCCCAGCGCTCGTCCGGCACGCCGACCACGGCACAGGCGTCGACGGCGTCGAGCTGGACGGCGATCGCCTCGATCTCGGCGGGGTAGACGTTCTCGCCGCCGGAGATGATCAGGTCCTTGACCCGGTCGACGATGTGGGCCCAGCCGTCGTCCTCGACGCGGACGACGTCGCCGGTGCGGAACCACTGCTCGTCGACGAAGCTCGCCGCGCTCTCTTCGGGCCGGTTCCAATAGCCGGTGAAGACGTGCGGGCCGCGGACGAGCAGCTCGGCGGGCTCGGCGCTCAGCGGTCTGCCGCCGTCGGCGGCGACGTCGGTGAAGAAGTGCGGCACGCCCGCGGCGACCGGGTGGTCGAGCGTGCCGTCGTGGGTGGCCATGAAGACGCCGGGGGAGGCCTCGGTCATGCCGTAGCCCTGCAGCAGCCGGACGCCGCGGTCGAGCCACGCCCGCGCGACGCGTTCGGCGACCGGCGAGCCGCCGTAGAGCACGCAGGTCAGCGAGCTGAGGTCGGTGGCCGCCCACGACTCGTGGCGGCACATCATCTCCAGCATCGTGGGGACGGCGGAGAAGCTGGTGATCCCGGCTTCGGCGATGCGGGCGAGGATCGTGCCGGCGTCGAACTTGGCGACCGGCTCGACGCAGCCGCCTTTGAACAGCGTCGGCAGCGTGATCTGGCCCAGCCCCACGCAGTGGAACAGCGGTGCGATGCAGAGGGCCTTGTCGGTGCCGAGGACGTCCAGGTGGGCGAGCTGGTTGACGGTGTTCCAGGTCAGGTTGCCGTGGGTGAGGACCGCCGCCTTCGGCCGGCCGGTGGTGCCGGAGGTGTAGAGCAGCAGGCACGGGTCGTCGAGGCCGACCTCGGGTTCGGGTGGCGTTCCGCTGCCGGCTTCGCCGGCTTTCACGAGCTGGATTTCGTGGGGGCCGGCCGCCGCGACGAGGTCGTCGGCGTCCGGGCTGTGCACCAGGAGCGACGCGCCGCTGTCGCCGAGCATGTAGCGGATCTCGGCGGGGGAGAGGCGGTAGTTGAGCGGCACGAAGATGGCGCCGCAGCGGGCGGTGGCGAAGAGCGTCTCGAAGACGGCGATGTCGTTGACGCCGAGGTAGGCGACCCGATCGCCCGGCCGCACGCCGCGCCGGGTCAGCTGGCCGGCCAGCCGGTCGACGTTCTCGGCGAGCCGGGCGTAGGTGAGGGTGCGCCCGGCCTGCACCAGCGCGGTGCGGCCGGGGTCGATCCGGGCCCGCCGCGCCGGCCAGCTGCCCAGGCCGAAGTCCGCGCTCATCGCCACGCCTCCTGATATCAGGGAACCTGATAAGACTCAGGATGCGCGCGTACCGCGGCGGGTGTCAAGAGTTGCCGACACGGCCTTGTCAGCGGCGCACGACCCGCAGGTCGGCCACCTCCAGGAGACCGTCGAGGTCGACGTGCGCCTTGAGCTGCCGCGGGTCGGGTGCCAGGCCCTGGGTGCGGACGACGTCCAGCAGCCTGCTGGCCAGCGGCAACACCATGTGACGGCCCCAGCAGCGTTCACTCACGTGGCCGAACGGCAGGTAGCCCGGCTGGGTGTCGGCGTCCAGGTCCGCCCAGCGCTCGGGGAGGAACTCGTCGGGGTCGTCCCAGAGCGCGGGGGAGCGGTGGCTGACGATCGGCAGCAGCAGGAGGTCGTCACCGGGGCCGATGCGGGCGTCGACCTCGGTGTACTCCGGCGAGCGGACCCGCAGGATGTTCCACGACGGCGGCAGCAGCCGCAGGGCCTCGTTGATCACGTGCTCGTTCGGGACGTCGTCGGCGAACGGCGCGCCGAGCCAGACCGCGTTGGTGACCAGGGCGGCGACCGTGAAGCAGATGGGGGCGGCGACGCGGCGGTAGAGGTACATCCGGAAGCGTCGCTCGGCGAAGTCGTCCGCCGCGAGGACCTGCCGCGCGAGTGTGGACAGCTCGCGGCCCGCGGCCGACGGCGGGAACAGCGCGGAACCGGCCGTGACGGCCGACCAGGTGAGCTTCGGGGTCAGCTCCAGCCGCCGGTCGACGAGCGTCCGGAACCGGCGGGTTTCGGCGCCGAAGACCAGGTCACGCAGGTGGTCGTGCGGTACGGCGGGCCATTTCCCGGTGAGGTCGGGGTGGCCCGCGGGCTTCTTGAGCGCGGCCCGGACGTCCGCGCCGACGGCCTGCATCAGGCTCGCGGACTCCGTTCGGGTGACGTGGCGTCCGAGGACCGGCTTGAACGTGGGCCGTTCCTCGCCGTTCGCCGGGCGGGCCTTCAGCAGGGCGTTCATCAGATCGGGGTCGGCGACGCCGATGGTGTCCGGTTCGAGCCGGAAGAGCTCGCCGCCGCGGTGCTCCCGCAGCAGCTGGTCGATCCGGGGCGCGAAGACAGTGTGTTTTGTCCGGTTGCCGGCGGCGATGACCACTCTTTTCGCGCTCCTTCGAGGAAAGCGGAGGGCCGGTTCCGGTAGTATCCGGAACCGGCCCCTCCGGTCAGGGGATCAGATCCAGCCGTACCAGGCATAGGCCTTCAGGCTCTTTGCGGGGAGCGCTTTCTTGACGAGACGGACAAGCTTCACCGACGTCCTCCTTCGTTCGTGTGAAAGGGATCTCGCGGCCGCGACCATCCGGGGACCACATTACGGGGACGGCACACCGGTTGGTCAAGAACGAACTTTCGATTGTCCATTCCTTGTCCGGTCACCGGTGAGCGGGAATGTCCTACGAACGTCGGTATTGATCGATTTTGCGTTCGATGCTAAGGAATAGTTTTACACACACGTATTTCATTCTTCACATTCGTGTCTCCGGCGGCATGTTCAAGACGGCCCTCGGGTGGGTAGCCGGGTGGTGTGGTGGGCGACGTCCGCCGAGACGAGTGGAGAGGTGAAGCCATGGGCGACGCTGCGGTCGGGCAACGAGTGAAGACGGCGGCGGCCGGCGTGCGGGAGCTCGCCGTCGAGGCCGCGCGAGTGGGCGCGGACGCGGCCGCGCGGGCGGTGGAGATCACCGACCGGAAGCTGGCCGAGGGGGCGGACGAGCTCGCCGAGGTCGGCCGCAAGGCGACGAAGGACTTCGACAAAGGCACGCGCGCGTCCCGCCGTGAGCTGCGGGTGAACTCCGTCGCCGCGCGCGACGAGGTGCTGGCCCGCGCGGTCAAGATGCGCGACCCGGGCCGGAAGGCCGCGGAGGCGGTCGCCGCCGTGGTCGGGTCGAGGGGTGACTCCGGCCGCAAGCGCCGCAAGACGGTGGCGACGGCGAAGAAGGACCTGACGGCGGCCCTGGCCGAGGCCAAGAGCGCGGCCCGGGGCGAGCGGCCGAAGAAGAACCGCTGGCCGTGGGTGATCGGCGTGGCCGTCCTGGCCGCGGGTGCGGCCGCCGTGCTGCGCGCGAGGCGGGGCAACCCGCTGGCGGAGCCGCAGCTCCACGAGGCCGACCCGGTCGCGGAGCAGGCACCGGCCAACGGCAGCGCGCCGAAGCCGCCGGTGACCCCGGCAACGCCCCCGCCGGCCCCGCAGAACGGCGCGAAGCACGCGGCGGCCCCGGCGAAGCCGCCGGCCGCCCCGACGAGCGGCACGAAGCCCGCGGCTGTCCCGCCGAAGCCGCCGGTGACTCCGCCGAAGCCCGCGCCGAGCACGGAGAACAGCCCGAAGAAGTAGCACGCGCAACAGGCTCCGCGACGCACCTGGTGTATGTCGCGGAGCCTTTTGTGTGCACGAGAAGGGGCACGCACGGAGTGCCCGCGACGCACCAGGTGCGTCGCGGAGCCGCTTGCGTTCACCTGCAGGGCAATGCGATGCCACGCTCGTCGAAGAAGTCCGGGCCACAGTGGACGGTGCCATCGTCACGGCCGCGTTCCGCCGGTACCGGCTGCCTGGGTCCGCACGGTCACCGGCGACACGATCGGGCCGCTGGGGGGCTTCCCGCTGACCCGGGATCCGAGTGTGGCTCGTGAGGCACACCAAGACGAACCGCAGGTACGGTCCCGCCGCTCCCGCAGTCGGGCCGCCGAGCCGGCGATTCCCGTGCTGGACTGTTCCCGTGTCGAGCCGGCGGCGTACCTGCGCCGAGCCGCGCCCGGGTCAGCTTTTCCCGGCGCCGGACCGGATCGCGTCGACCAGCATGCGCACCAGCTGATCCCCGCCGACCGTCCACTTCTCCGGCGCCAGGTGGCCGCTCAGTTCCAAGCCCGCGATCCCGTGCGCGCTCGACATCAGCAGGGCGCCGTACGGGCGGGCGTCGGCGTCGCCGACCAGGTCGGCGACGATGACCAGGAACCGGTTCTCCAGGCGGCTCGCGGCCTCGACGGCGTCCGGGGCGTCCGCCGGAGTGCTGAACATCAGCGCGTACAGGTGTGGCCGGCGACGGCCGAGCCCGATGAGGGCCATCAGGGCCGTCTCCAGCCGGGCGCCCGGCGTGGTGCCCGGGGCGGCCCGCACCTGCGCCACCTCGTCGGCCAGCGAGTTCCAGGCGTCCACGGCCAGCTGCGTCAGCAGGTGCGCCTTGTCCTCGAAGTGCCCGTAGGGCGCGCCGCGCGAGACGCCGGCCCGGGCGCCCACCGCGCGGAGCGTCACCGCGTCGGGGCCGCCTTCGTCGAGCAGTTCGGACGCGGCGCGCACGAGGGCGGTCCTGGTCGCAGCGGCCGCTTCGGTTCGCGTCACCATGGGACCGATTCTACTTGACAGTGTCACATGAGCGGCGCAGAGTGGTTCATATGACAACGTCACATGAAAACGGGCTGATGGTCGTCTCCGGCGCCTCGACGGGGATGGGCGCCGCCACCGCACGCGAGCTGGCCGCTCGCGGTTACCACGTGCTCGCCGGCGTCCGGCGCGACCGCGACGCCGATGCGATCCGGGCCGAGGGTGTCGAGCCGGTGATCCTGGATGTCACGCGCCCCGAGCACGTCCGGGCCCTCGTCGAGCGCATCGCCGCGGATCCGGAGCACCGTCCGCTCCGCGCCCTCGTCAACAACGCGGGCATCTCGGTCAACGCGCCGGTCGAAGCCCTGCCGCTCGACGAGTGGCGGCGGCTGTTCGAGGTCAACCTGTTCGGGCACGTCGCCGTCACCCAGGCGCTGCTGCCCTTCCTCCACCGCAGTCACGGCCGGATCGTGAACATCAGCTCGGTCGGCGGGAAGATCGCGATGGCCACCTACGGGGCCTACGGTGGCGCGAAGTTCGCGCTCGAGGCGGTCAGTGACGCGCTCCGCCGTGAACTCGCCCCGCACGGCGTCCAGGTCGTGGTCGTCGAGCCGGGCGCGGTGCGGACGGAAATGGGGGATCGTGGTGCCGCCACCGCCACCGATCTCGCCGCGAAGATGACCCCCGAACACCAGCGGCGTTACGGCGGGCTCGTCCAGGCCGTCGTCACCCACTCGCTGAAGTTCACCGGGAAGGGCATGCCGGCGGCGAAAGCCGGCGCCATCGTCGCGGAGGCCGCCACCACGAGGCGGCCGCGCACGCGCTACACCATCGGCCGTGACGCGGCCCTGCTCACCCGCCTCACGCGCGTCCTGCCCGACCGCGTCCTGGACCGGGTGGCTGCGGCGAGCCTCCGGCCGTACTTCCCCGGAAAAGCCGCCTGACGTCCGGCTCGCGGCGACCGGAGGTCACGACGCCGCCCGCACGAGCGGCAGGAACAGGTCGTCGACGATCGCCTCGATGCGCGCGGGCGCCGGGGGTTCGAGGTCCATCAGCAGGTCGTGGCGCACCAGTTCGAACGGCATTTCGAGCACCACGGCCGGGATGCGCGCCAGGTCGATCTCGCCGCGTTCGTGGGCACGCCGGTAGAGGGCCCGTCCGGGCGGGAGCGGCTGATCGCCCATGATCTGGTCGCGCACCTGTGAAGGGGACAGGCCGGTGTCGGCCAGCAGGCCCGCGAAGGAGGTGGCCACGGCGATGGTGAAGAAGGCGGCGAGGGCTTCGCTCATGGTTGTCAGCTGGGCGAGCAGGTCACTGCGCAGGGCGCCGGTGTCGGGGAGTTC
Organism: Amycolatopsis sp. NBC_00355; assembly: GCF_036104975.1. GTDB lineage: Bacteria > Actinomycetota > Actinomycetes > Mycobacteriales > Pseudonocardiaceae > Amycolatopsis. Next base: position 10,396,884 of record NZ_CP107982.1, read on the forward strand.
GATCGGGTGGGTGCTGCGGTGGTGCTCGATCGCGGCGAGCACGAGCTGGTCCTTGTTGGCCCAGCGGCGGTAGAGCACGGCCTCGCTGGTGCGGGCGCGGACGGCGATCGACTCCATCGTCAGCCGGGCGTAACCGACCTCGACCAGCTCGTCCCAGCCGGCGGTGAGCAGCGCGGACTCGAGCTCCTTGCCGTGCCGGCGACGACGGACGGGTTCGGGCTCCTCGGTGACCACCACCCCACGATAGAAAGGCTTTCCTTTCTTGGCAAGCGGCTCTACTCTGACGTTAGAAAGAGATTCCTTTCTTGAGGTCAGGAGAGAGACGATGGACCCGCAAGTGCTGATCGCCGGCGCCGGCCCGGCCGGGCTGATGCTGGCCTGCGAGCTCGCCCGCCGCGACGTCCCCTTCCGCCTGGTCGAGGCCGCCCCCGGCCCGCGGCCCGGCTCGCGCGGCAAGGGTGTCCAGCCGCGCACCCTCGAGGTGTTCGACGACCTCGGCGTCGTCGGGCGCGTGCTGGCCCACGGCCGGATGGCGATGCCGATCCGGGCGACCGCCGCCGACGGCCGGGTGACGCTGGGCGGCACCGAGCCGCCCGCGGCGCGCCCCGACGTCCCGTACCCGGCGAGCCTGATCACGCCCGAGTGGCGGATCGAGGAAACGCTCCGGCTGCGGCTGGCCGAACTCGGCGGCGCCGTCGAGTTCGGCACCGCCCTCGAGAGCTTCGCGCAGTCGGGCGAAGGCGTGTCAGCGGTCGTCGTGCGCGGCGGGGAAGCCGAGACGATCACCGCGCGCTGGCTGGTCGGCTGCGACGGCGGCCACAGCGTCGTCCGCAAGCAGGCCGGCATCGCGTTCGTGGGGGAGACCCGGGACGAGGTGCGGATGATCGTCGCCGACCTCGAAGTCGACGGCCTCGAGCGCGACGCCTGGCACATGTGGCGGCACGCCGACGGCCTCGTCACCCTCTGCCCGCTGCCCTCCACCGGCGTTTTCCAGTACCAGGCGAGCATCGCGCCGGGACAGGACCCGGACCTCGGTCTCGCGAACATGCAGGCGATCCTCGACCGGCGGAGCGGCCGCGCCGACATCCGCCTCCGCGAGCCGGAGTGGTCGTCGCTGTGGCGCGCCAACATCCGGCTCGTGGACCGCTACCGCGAGGGGCGGGTGTTCCTCGCCGGCGACGCGGCGCACATCCACTCGCCCGCCGGCGGCCAGGGGATGAACACCGGCATCCAGGACTCGTACAACCTCGGCTGGAAGCTCGCAGCCGTCGCGAACGGCGCCTCGCCGGCGTTGCTCGACACCTACGAGGCCGAGCGGCGCCCGGTCGCGGCGGGCGTGCTCGCGCTGTCGAACGCGCGGCTCAAGCAGGCGATCGAGCAGAACGGCCTGGTCGTCCGCAGTGACGCGAGCACGATGCAGCTCGGCGTCGGCTACCGCGGCTCCGCCCTCGCTCGCGACGACCGTGACGAAACCGCCTCGCTCCGCGCCGGCGACCGCGCCCCCGACGCGACCGGGCTGACGACGCCGGAAGGCGGGCGCCGGCTGTTCGACCTGACCCGCGGCGGGCGTTTCACGGTGCTGACTTTCGTTGCCACACCGGCGTTTCCCGGCCTCCGGACCCTGCGCGTCGTCGAAGAACCGACCGGCCCCGACGACCTCGCCGACACCGAAGGTCACCTCGCCGAGGCCTACGGCCACGCCCTGGTGCTGATCCGTCCCGACGGCTACATCGCGCTGATCTCCGACGCGGGCGACGCCTCGGCGGTGCCGGACTACCTCGCCGCGATCGGCGTCACGGCCTAGAAAGGCACGTACCGGCCCGCCGGGCCTTGCCGCCGGACTCCGGCGATGTGTATTTCGCGAACAACGCGGCTACTTCGTTGCATTGACGCAAAGTGTTTTCCGGTCGCCGCCCGGACAGTTGTGGTCGCCGATCGGGAGCGCTCGGACATAAATGGACGACGCTGCTGAGCGGCTCGGGCCGGCACGGCGCTGACCTGCATCGACGGTGATCGACGCGCGGGACATAAATGGCGCGGTACCTGGACGTTCCAAAACGACCAGGGTTGAATACTCCGAAAGGTGGAATGGATTCCGGCTGCCATACCGAAAAGGCTCCGCCGCGGGTACTCTCCTCTCGTTCCGTAGAACGTTCGAGGAACAAAACCATCTTGCGGTCGACTTCGAAGACCGGTCCCCGGAGGTTAAGCGCGCATGGCGACCCCGACGTCCGTCCCCGCCGAGACAGACTTTCGGCACCAGAGCTGCGTCTACAGCAGCGACGCGGAGTTCCTCGCGATGGCGGTGCCCTTCGCACAGGACGGGCTGCGGCGGGGCGAGCCGGTACTGGTCGGCACGACCGAGGCCAACCAGGAGCTGCTCGGCGACGTCCTGGGCGCCGACGCGGGCAAGATCGTCCTCGTCGAGCCGGCCTGCTTCGGACCCCGTCCGCCGCAGCTCGCGGCCGCGCTGCACCGGTACTGGACGCGCTACCGGTCGACGGCGCCGGGCGGCGCGGTGCGCGTGCTCGCCGAACCGGCCCGCGTCGGCGCGGCCGAGTGGCGGCACACCGAGGCCGGGTTCAACGTGGCCCTCGCCGACACCGGGATCTGGATGCTCTGCCCGTACGACACCAGGATCTTCGAGGCCGGCGCGATCGAAGACGCCCGGCGGGCGCACCCGGAGCTGCTCGTCGGCGGCAAGGCCGAGCCGTCCACGCAGTTCACCGCGCCCGCGCGGGTCGACGGCTTCCCCGCGTCACCGCCGCCACCCGGCGACTCGGCCGACATCTTCCGCTTCGAGGGCGACCTGGTCGCCGTGCGGCGGTACGTGCTCGAGAAGGCCGGCCCGCTGCTGCACCCCGAGAACGCCGTGGCCATGTTCGGCATCGCCGTCGGCGAGGCCATCACCTACCTGACCGAGCACGGCATCGGCCGGGCGGCCGTGTGGGTCCGGCCGGCCGCCGGGCGCGTGGTGTGCACGCTGCACAGCGACGAGCCGCTCGACCTGCCCGCGTTCTTCGGGTCGCGGCCGCCGGACCTGCGTTGCTCCGACACCGGGCTGTGGCTGACCGACCAGATCTGCGAGTGGCTCGACATCAGCTCCGACGCCTCGGGGTGCACCATCGAACTGGCCACGCCGGGGTCGTGGGCGAGCGACAACTGACACCGGGACACTTGTGTCCGCACCTCAGCGCAGCTGCACGTCGCCGAACTGCTCCTGGATCCGGCGCAGCTCGCGCAGCCGCGGCTCGGTCTGCCCGCCGATCCACCGGTTCACCGTCTTCACCGACACCTCGAGCCGCTGCGCGGCGGCCTCCCGGGTGGTGCCCGTCCGGCGCAGCGCCTCCGCCATCCAGTCGGCGAAGCTCGCCGCGGCCTCGCCGGAAACGTCCGGCACTTCCGGGACCGGCGTTTCCGGCACGGCGGGGTCGAGGTGCGCGGTGGCCGAGGGCAGGACGTCGAACTCGACCCGGCCGGGGTATTTCCGGCACGAGATTTCGATCATTCCCGCCGGTCCCGCTGCGGCCAGCAGCGTGCGGAGGATCGTGTTTCCGAGTTCGCGATCTTCCGCTTCGGCGAGGGGTGAGTCCGCGAGACAGCCGCGGAGGAATTCCCGGATTTGCGGAACGGCGGACGGGCGGGCCGGAAAAACTTTCGTGCTGACCTCGACCGATACCACCTCGATCGCCTCACCGCGCGACCGACCAGCCGACTCAACCACTCGAAACGCCCCTTCCGGTGGCCTCCGAGTGTAGCCGTGCGGGGGATTTTCCCCGACCCCGGAACGGAGTAGCGAGCCGCGCCAGTTCTGTCGCGGACGGCCCAGGACACTCTTGCCGCCACACCCGGACAGGTCTACGGTGGGCGTCCGTCGGGCCGTCCCGAGGCGGGATTTCCTGAAGTTCCCGAACCCTCAGAGGTGTGCATCGATGGACAGGGCCCCGCAGCACGGCAACGGCCCGCAGGCCGATCCCGTCAACGATTCACCCGGCGAACCGCCCACCGTCCACATTCTCTGGATGAATGGCGGCCTGAGCTGCGACGGCGAATCGGTGGCGTTGACCGCGGCGAGCCAGCCCAGTATCGAAGAGATCGTCCTCGGCGGGCTTCCCGGGTTGCCGAAGATCGAAATGCACTGGCCGTTCCTCGATTTCCAGTGTGGTCCCGAACAGAGCCGGGACAGTTTCATCGGGTGGTGGCACAAAGCCGATCGGGGTGAACTCGAGCCGTTCATCCTGGTGATCGAAGGCTCGATAGCCGACGAGACGAACAAGACCGAGGGCTTCTGGTCCGGGTTCGGCAACGACCCGCTCACCGGCCAGCCCGTGACCGCCAGCGAATGGCTCGACCGGCTGGCCCCCAAGGCGATGGCGATCATGGCCGTCGGCACCTGCGCGGCCTACGGCGGCATCCACGCGATGGCGGGCAACCCGACCGGCGCCATGGGCGTGCCCGACTACCTCGGCTGGGACTGGCGCTCCAAGGCCGGCCTGCCGATCGTGTGCGTCCCCGGCTGCCCCGCCCAGCCCGACAACCTCTCGGAGACCATCCTGCACCTGCTCTTCCAGGCGTCCGGCCGGGCACCGGTGATCGACGTCGACGAGGCACTGCGCCCGAAGTGGCTGTTCCAGAACACCGTCCACGAAGGCTGCGACCGGGCCGGGTACTACGAGCAAGACGAGTTCGCCGAGCAGCACGGGTCCCCGAAGTGCCTGGTCAAACTCGGCTGCTGGGGTCAGGTCGTCAAGTGCAACGTGCCCAAGCGCGGCTGGATCAACGGCGTCGGCGGCTGCCCGAACGTCGGCGGCATCTGCATCGGCTGCACCATGCCCGGTTTCCCCGACAAGTTCATGCCGTTCATGGAGGACCCGGCGGGCGCCGGCACCCCGGCCGCGGCGAGCACCGTGTCGGGGTCCGCGATCCGCATCCTGCGGGAGATCCGGACCAAGCCGGGTGTCGAAGAACCGCAGAGCACGCCGTCACGGGCCACCAGCTGGTGACGGCGATGCCTTCCGTGCGCGCCGTCGGCGACCGCGTCGAAGAGCTGCTCGGCGTCCTGCTCGGCGGACCCGGCCGCGGGCCGGCCGAGGAGATCGTGCGGGAGCTGATGAACCTGTACGGCGAAGGCCTCGCCCGGATCGCCGGCGTGCTGCGCGTACGGGACCCGGCCCTGCTCGACGAGCTCGCCGGCGACGGCCTGCTGGCCGGCCTCCTGGTGCTGCACGACCTGCACCCGCTCGACGCGGACACCCGGATCCGCCGGGCCCTGGCCCGGCTGGGCGGCGACGCCGAACTGCTGGGCGTCGAGGACGGCGTGGCACGCCTGCGGCGGGCGGGCGCCCGCGGGTGCGGCTCGTCGACGTCCGACGTGCTCCTCGAAACGGCGGTCCTCGACGCGGCCCCGGAGCTCAGTGGCGTCGAGCTGACCGAGGCCGCGGCGCTGTTCCAGATCGGCATGGGCCCGCCGCCCGGCTGGAGGACGGCCGGGGAGGGGCGGGCTTCATGAGTCCTCTCACCGGCTTCCCGCACCGCGCGGACCAGCCGGGCCCGGTGCCGGAGCAGCGGTCGGCGTGGCTGGAGAAGTGCGAGCTGTGCGGGACGCCGGTCGCGTCGCGCCACGGCCACCTCGTCGACACCGGCCGCCGTGGCCTGGTGTGCGCGTGCCGGGCCTGCTTCCTGCTCTTCATCGAGAGCCGCCGCGGTGACCCCCGGTACCGCGCGGTGCCCGAGCGGTACCTGTGGGACCCGGACCGCCCGGTGACCGGCCTCGACTGGGCCGGTCTCGGCATCCCGGCGGGCTTCGCGTTCTTCCTGCGCCGCGGGACGGGCGTCGCGGCGTTCCACCCGGGCCCGGCGGGGGCCGCCGAAAGCCTGGTGACCCTCGACCTCTGGACCGAACTGTCCGCCGGCCACCCGCTGCTCGCGGCGGCCGAGCCGGAGGTCGAGGCCATCCTGTTCCACGACGCCGGGTGCGGCACGGACTGCTACCTGGTCCCGATCGACGTCTGCTACCGCCTGGTCGGCACGGTCCGCCGCTACTGGACGGGCCCCGACGGCGGTCCCCGCGTCCGCGCGCGCGTCGGGGAGCTGTTCCAGGAGATCCGCGACCGGGTGCGGCCGCTGCCCGAGGCGTGAGCCCGCCCTCACTTCACTCACCGGGGTACAACGACGTCAGCGGCTTCGACGCCATCACCGCGCCTGACCCCCGGCGGGCGCGGGGTCGTGCTTGCGGATCAGCTCCTCGCCGCGTTCGTAGTCGTCGTCGGCTTCGTGGGTGAGGACGCCGACCGCCGCGCCGTCGCGTTCGTACCAGACCGTGAAGCCGCCGCCGTCGTGTTCGACCAGGCGGGCCTGGTCGAAGCCGTCGCCCCAGGCGGCGTACTTCAGCACCCGGTCGCCGATCTCGGACCAGAAGCCCGGGACGTCGTCCCAGGTCTCGGACCCGCCGGCGGCGTTGCGGCCGGCGATCGCGCCCATCGCGAGGCCCTCACCCCAATGCTCGACGGCCAACGCGCGGCCCGCGGCGGTGTTGTCTGAGAAGGCGACGTCACCCGCCGCGAAGACGTCGGCCGCGCTGGTGCGCAGCCGGGCGTCGGTGCGGACCCGGCCCTGTTCGATCTTCAGCCCGGCCTTCTCGGCGAGCGCGCCGCGGGGCCGGATGCCGGTGGCGAGCAGCACGAGACCGGCGTCGAGCACCGGCACGAGGTCGGAGCGGATCCGGTGGCCGGCCTCGATCGACTCGAGCGTCGTCCCGCGCAGCACGCTGACACCTTCCGCCTTGAGCCACCGCAGGATCCGGATCCCGGCGTCGCGGCCGAGGCGGGACTGCTGCGGGACGTCCTCCGGGCAGACGACGGTCACCTGCACGCCGAGGCGCGCGAGCGAGACCGCGGCTTCACAGCCGATGAACCCGGCGCCGACGACGATGGCGCTGCGAGCGTCCGCGGCGGCCTTCTTCAGCTCGCGGGACGACTTCGCCGACCGCAGCACCAGCACGTCGACGTGGTCCGCGCCGGGAATGTCCGGCCGGACGGGCTCGGCGCCGGTGGCGAGCACGCAGCGGGTGAAGGCGTGCTCCTGCCCGGCGGCGGTGCGGACGCGGTGGTCACCGAGCTCGACGACCGGGTCGCCCAGGGACACCGCGATGTCGTGGCCGGCGAAGAACTCTTCGCTCTCCATGCCGATGTCGTCGGTTTCGCCGCGCAGGAAGTCCTTGGACAGCGGCGGCCGCTCGTACGGCGGATCCGTGTCGGCGGTGAGCAGGTGGACTTCGCCGCTCCCGCCGGCTTCGCGGTACGCGCGGGCGGCCGACACCCCGGCCGCGCCGCTGCCGATCACTACCAGGCTTTCGGAGGTCATGCCTACGCGTACCCGCGCCGGGCCGGGGTAATCGTCCTTCCGGCAGGTCCGTGAAGGCCTCCTTGAGGGACTCCAAGTCCCTCAAGGAGGCCTTCACGGCTTTCGGCGGTAAGGCGGGCCGGACCGGCCGCGGCCGCTCAGGCGACGGGTTCTTCCCGCAACGTGGTCCGCAGCAGCGCGGCCAGCCCGTCCGGTGCCCGCCCATCGAGGCGCGAGCTGGTCCGCACCACCGCCGCGGGCTCCACCCGGCAGCGGAACCCGGCTTCGCCGAGACGCCGCCACAGGTCGTGGTCCTCGCCCGTCCGGCAGACGCCGAAGCCGCCGACCGTGTCGAACGCGTCCGCGCGGACGCCGAGGTTGGCGCCGTAGACGTTCACCCCGCCCGAAACCACCGCGTGGTAGCGGCGGGCCGCGTGCGGGGACCCGGGGAACGGGCCCGCCAGCTCGGCCGGGCCGGTGACCGCGTGCGCGCCCCGTTCGACGCGGCGCAGGTGCTCGCGTGCCCAACCCGAGGCGACCTGCGTGTCGGCGTCGGTGTTGAGCAGCAGTACCTCCGACGCCGCGTGGCCGGCCAGCCCGGCCCGCACCGCGTGGACGCCGAGGTCGCGGACTTCGCCGATCGTGCGAGGCCGGTCGGTGACCACGACCCGGCCCGTCGCCCAGCCGCCGAACGTCGCGCGGGCGCGGGCCGCGGTGTCGTCCGCGCACCGGTCGGCGACCACGCACACCGCCCGCTCGACCCGCGCGGGCAGCCGCCACAACGCCCGCCGGAGCGCGCGCAGGCACGGCTCGATCAGATCCCGCTCGTCCCGGGCCGGGACGACCACGCCGACCGCCGTGATCACCGGCGCCTCAGCACGTGCAGCAGGAACGCCTCGTCCGTATGGGCCACGACCTGCTCGAACGCCGGGTGCGCGAGCAGCCGTGCGTGCGCTTCGGCGGCGTCGCGGGGCGCCTCCGGGGCCCACGGCCGCCAGTGGACGGCGACCAGGTCCCCGCCCGGCCGCAGCGCCGCCGCCGACGCCTCGATGGTCGCGGTGAGGTCGGCGTCGTCCAGGTAGTACAGGAGTTCGCTGTACACCAGCAGATCCACCGGTCCCTCCGGGATCCCGGCCGGGACGGATCCACTGTGGACGTCCACATGCGACAGACCGGCGACCGACGCGGCGGTCCGGGAGACGGCGTCGGGTACCGGGTCGAAGGCGTCCAGCCGGTCACAACGCGGTGCCAGGTCGCGGGTGAGCAGGCCGAGGCCGCAGGCCGGCTCGACGATCGTGCCGTAGTGCTCCTGCGGCAGCGAAGCGAGCAGCACTGCCCGCTTGCGCCGCTCGTACCAGCCGTCGGCGACGTGCCACGGGTCGTCGTCGGCGGCGTACAGCTGCGCGAACCGGCTCACCGGCGCCGACCGCGCGGGCGGTTCCCGGAAGAACGTCTCGGCCGGCCGGTCGAAGTGCGCCAGGACGTCCGGCGGCAGGATCGGGTCCTCGCCCCGCGGACCGGGCTTGAGCTGCGAGGTGAACGTCGCGACGGCGGCGGCCTTCGCGGTGCGCTCCGCGTCGGTCAACCGGTAGGAACGCGCGTGGTGCCACGGGATCCCGGTGTCCGAAGGGGACCGTCGGTGCCACAGCCAGATCGGGTAGGACCAGCGGTGGGCGGACACCGGCGCGGCGGCGAGCGCGGCCCGCCCGGCCGCGCGGTGGTCCGGGTGCGGGTCCTCCGGCCACGGCAGCAGCACGAGGTCGCGGCCTTCGGCGTGCTCCCGCAAGGCGTCGGTCAGGACGTCCTCGTGCGCGGCGAGCCCGGAGTCGGGCAGGCCGAGCCAGACCGGTTCGACGTCGGAAAGTCCTTGCTCCCGCAGGGAATCCCGCAGTTCCCGGCGCCGGGTCCGGCCCAGCTCCCGGCGCTCGCCGGGGCCGGCGTCGGGGAACGCGGCCTCGCCGTCGGTGGCGACCACCAGCGTCACGGCCGTGCCCGCGGCGTGCAGGTGCTGCAGCAGGCCGCTCGCGCCCAGGGTTTCGTCGTCCGGGTGAGCGGCGACGACCAGCGCGCGGCCGAACGGGTCGTCCGTCCACCCGGGAAACTCCCGGGTCCACGCGGACTCGGGGATCACACGTCCTCCACGGTGGCCAGCACCTGCCGGCCGAGCGCGGCGAGGTCGCGTTCGGCGTGGTGCTGGCGGACGTACACGCCGAGGTCGGCCAGCCGCTGCGCGAACCGGCGGTCGCGGCCCAGCGGGCTCGCGCCGGTCAGCCGGGGCGCGTGGTCGAGGATCTCGCGGACCGCGTGCTCGACGCCGGCGCGGCAGGTGCTCGCGACGTGCCACGGGTCGGCGGCCTGTTCGATGGTGCCGGCCGCGTGCAGCAGCAGCGTCTCGGCCGAGCGCAGCGCGGCGTGCATCGCGCCCAGGTGGGCCAGCTGGTGCTCGTCGGCGCGGCCGGTTTCGCGCAGGTACGCCAGGACGCCGTCGAAAACGCCGGCCGCCCCGCCGAGCCAGACGGCGGCGACCCCGCCACCGCCCAGGGCGAAGCCGGGCCGCCCGATGTACCAGTCCGGCGGGCCGATGAGCGCGTCGGCGGACACCAGGATGCCGTCGAAGACGACGTCGCCGCTGTCGGAGGCGTCCATCCCGACCGCCTGCCAGGTGTCCGGGTGCCGCTGCACGCCGGGGTCGGTGAGGTCGACGTCGACCAGCCGGTCGCCCGCCGCGACCAGGGCCCGGTCCAGCAGGGACAGTCCCGAGCAGAACCGGACGGTGCCGCCGAGCCTGCCATCCTCGAGGGTCGCGCCGGTGCCGCCGGACTTCGCCGCCCAGACGCCGTAGAGCGCGCCGGGCACAGGCGTCAGGCCGGCTTCACCGAGGATCGCGACGGCGTCGGTGTGCCCTTCGGCCAGCCGCGCGAGGGTCAGGTCGATGCGGCCGAGGGCGGCCAGCGCGGCCCACCGCCCGACGAGCCCGCCGGTGCCGGGCTGCGGCAGCTCGAGCGCGCCCGCCGTGTACAGCGTCCGGAGGTCCGACCCGATCGAGGCGGTGGACCGGGGCAGCGGCAGCGGCTTCGGCGGAGCGGTTTCCAACAGACCGTGCGCCGGTCTGGCCTCCCACGTGATCATGCCTGCGGGGTACCCGGATTCCGGGCGATCATGCGTGATCCGGCGCCGGGGCGGGTAGTCGCGGCGGGTGGACCAGACGACATCGGCGGCCGGTGACGACATCCTGGGCCAAGGCGTCCGGACGCCGCTGGGCTGGCTGACGCGCGCGTTCCGCGTGCCGGGCCGGGAACGTCACGTCCTCGTGCAGGCGGCGAAGGCGACTCTGGCGGCGACCGGGGCGTGGCTGCTGGCGACGGCGGTGCTGCACCTGCCGCAGCCGTTCCTGGCGCCCTACGCCGCGGTCTTCCTGGTGGAGACCACGGTCTACCGGTCGGTGCGGGGCTGGGCGCAGCAGGTCGGCGCGGTCGCCGCCGGCGTCGTGCTGGCGGGGATCGCCGGGCAGCTGATCCCGTGGCCCGCGGTGGCGCTGGGGCTGGTGGTGTTCCTGGGCCTGCTGGCCGGGTCGTGGCGCCGCTTCGGCGACTCCGGGGTCTGGGTCGGCGTCACCGGCATGCTGCTGATCGCCTACGGGACGCCGACGGTGCTGCTCGGCGACCGCCTCATCGAGACGGCCCTGGGCGCGGCGATCGGCGCGGCCGTCAACGCGCTGGTGTACCCGCCGCTGTTCGGCCAGCGCATCGCGGCGGCGGCCGGCCGGCTGGCCGAGGCGATGGCCGCGTTCCTCGCCGGCACGGCCGCGCTGATCCGCGCCGCCGAGCCGCCCGGCGACGTCGAGGACTGGCTCGGTGAGGCCCGCGAGCTGCGCAGCCTGGTCACGGCCGCCGCCGACGCCGTCCGCCGGACCCAGGAGGAGCGCGTCCTCAACCTGCGGCGGCGGCACCCCCGCTCCGGTCACGACCACGACCGCCGGACCGAGACGCTGATCTCGCTCTGGCCCCCGGTGGAGCAGCTGATCGGCGCGGTCCGGACGGCGTCGGAGCACGAGGAGACGTTCGTCCTCCCGTGGCCCGACGCCCGCGACGCGCTGGCCGAGCTCATCGAGAGCCTCGCCGACGTCGTCCGCGCCGTCGGCACCACCGGCCACCCGGTGGACCTGGACCGCGGCCGCGAGCTGCTGGCCCACTTGGAGCGGCGGCTGGCGGCCCCGGAGGACGGCGTGACGCCGGCGCTGGGCCTGGGCGCGATGACGCTCCCGGTCCGGCACCTGCTGGAGCGACTGGCCGGGCGCTGAGTCAGGCGCCGATCGCCTGGTTGAGGACGTCGGCGACCAGGTCGGGCTCGGCGATCGTCGCCGTCAGCGAGGGGTGCCGCAGCAGCCCGGACGGCTCGATGCCGGGCACCGGGTCCCGGAACCGGACGCAGAGGCCGCGGGCCGCGTTCGTGCCGAACGTCAGGCCGCGGTCGGCCAAGGACAGCCGCACGCCGAGCGCGCGCCACGGCTTGAACGGCCCGCTGACCTCGGCGCCGGCGAGGTTGGCCAGCGGCGTCGAGACGGACCAGGGGCCGAGGTGGACGTGCAGCCCGGTCGCGTCGAGGTCGAAGCCGCTGTGGCGTTCGAGCCACGGCTGCAGCCAGGACGGGCCGGCGAACTTCGCGTGGAGGCGGTGCCGGACGACGGCGTCCTCGTCTGGGCTCATGCACGAGGGCTACCCGCGGGAGCCCGGGACAAACGGGCGTCAGCCGACCGGGAGGTGGCCGCCGAGGGACTCGATCCGGCGGATCGCCGGCTCGGCGAGGATGCCGTGCACCACCACCGACAGCGCGACGGCGAGCGCGCCGATCCGCCACAGGACGTCCGGGCGCGGCACCGGGAACCGGTCGAGGGCGTAGGCGAGGTAGAAGAGCGTGCCGATCCCGCGCACGCCGAAGAACGCGATGGCGGGGGAGGCGTGCCGGCCGGCCGACGAGCCGAGCAGGGAAAGCCAGCCGAGCACCGGCCGGACGACCAGGACCGCGACCACCGTCAGCACCACCTCGACGACCGTGATGCCCTGCAGCAGCCCGTCGCCGAGGGCCAGACCGAGCCCGAGCAGCGCGATCGCGACGAACAGCCGTTCCAGCTGTCGCCCGAACGAGTGCAGCACGCCGTGGTACTCGTGGGACCGCTCCTGCGTGCGCACCGCGACGGCGGCCACGAAGACCGCGACGAACCCGTTGCCGTGCACCAGTTCCGCGACCGCGTACGGCAGGAACGCCAGGGCGAGCAGCACGAGCCCGTCGGCGTACTCGGCCAGCCGCAGTCGCGACGACGGCGCCCGGAACATCGCCCAGCCCAGCACCCACCCGGCGGCCAGCCCGACGAGCACGCCGACCGCGACCGGCAGCACGAGGTCGACGAGGACCCACCGCAGGTCGACACCCGCGCGTTGCCCGGCGAGCGCCAGCGCCAGCAGGACGAACGGCATCGTCAGCCCGTCGTTGAGCCCGGCCTCGGTGGTCAGGGTGAACCGGATCTCGTTGTTCCGCGCCAGTTCCGGCTCGACGTCGGGTGAAGGCACCCCGACGTCCCCGGCCAGCACCGGGTCGGTCGGCGCGAGCACCGAGCCGAGCAGCAGGGCCGCGCTGGCGGGCAGGGCCAGCCACCACCAGCCGAGCACCGCGACCACGACGATCATGGCGGGCATCGTGATCCCGAGCAGCCGCCAGGTCGACGCCCAGGCGCGGAACCCGAACGGGCGATCCACGGACAGCCCGGCGCCGGCCAGGGACACCAGGATGCCCAGCTGGGCGAACGATTCGACGCTCTCCAGGTGCGCGGTCGGGTCGGTCCAGCCGCCGCCGTAGGGCGCGGGCAACGGCAGGAGCCCGAGGCCGATGCCGGCGATCAGCATCACGAGCGGGGTCGAAAACGGCCGTTCGGCCACCAGCTTCGGCAGCACCGCGGCGGCGAGCGCGAGCAGCCCGGCGACGCCGAAGAGGACGGTCAGCATGAACTCGGCATGGGCAAGGGAACTCTTTCGTCGGTGGTGTTCGCCGGAATACCCGGAGCAGGGGCGGGCAAACCCGGTGGCGAGTGCCGCACGTCACCGTGAGCTGCGGGAACACCGTGTTCCCCGAAGCGTTGTAACGGGTGTCGGTACGGGTGGGTCCCCGGGCCTCACCCCTTGCCTTCACGGAACACCGGTCCGCCGGAGCCGTGTCGCGCCACTCGCCGCGAGGCGACCCCCGTACCGGCCTCGAACTCCCGCTTCCGCTCGCAGGCATCCTCCCCTCAGCCTTCGCCGAGCGGAAGCGGGACTTTCTTTTGTGTTCCGATTTTGCGCGCCCGCCGAAACGCGGGCGTTTTCGCATTTCCGGAAACGAAAACAAGCCCTCTCCCGCCGCCGCGCCGGACTGCCCGGCCGCCGAACCGCTCGAGACCATCGTGGGCCGGCACGGCCTGACCCGCTGGACCACCGACCTCGACACCGCGCTCGCCGACGGCGGCTTCCCGCTGTACTTCGATGCGCAGCTGACGTCGGTCCGCGAGAAGTCGATCGGCCGGGCGCTCGACGCCGGCAAGCACATCTACACCGAGAAGCCCCTGGCGGAATCCGTCGACGGCGCGTTGACGCTCGCCCGGCAGGCGGCCGCGGCGGGAGTGAAGAACGGCGTCGTGCACGACAAGCTGTACCTACCCGGCCTGCGCAAGCTCGCGCGGCTGGTGGACAGCGGGTTCTTCGGCCGGATCCTGTCCGTGCGCGGGGAGTTCGGCTACTGGGTCTTCGAAGGCGATTGGCAGAGCGCGCAGCGCCCCAGCCGGAACTACCGGGCCGAGGACGGCGGCGGGATCGTCGTGGACATGTTCTGCCTTACGACGCGACAGCCGACGACGCCGCGTACGCGATCTTCGAACTCGACGGCGGGATCGTGGTGCAGCTGAACTCGTCGTGGTGCGTGCGCGTGCACCGCGACGAGCTGGTCGAGTTCCAGGTGGACGGCACGCGGGGGAGCGCGGTCGCCGGCCTGCACAAGTGCGTCGTCCAGCCGCGGGAGGTCACGCCGAAGCCGGTGTGGGACCCGGACCTGAAAACGAAACGGGCCCGGCAGCACGTCGCTGCCGGGCCCGGGTGTCGTCGGGTCAGGCGCCCGGGCCGGAGTAGATCTCCGAGGCCTTCGGCGCGGTGACCGTCGTCGGCTTGTCCCAGTCGCTGAACTCCATCGTGCCGCTCTTCGGCTCCTGCATGCGCAGCAGGTAGTGCGGCTCGGCGGCGGCCACCGTCGCGGTGCCGTCGGAGCTGGTGAAGTTCAGGGCCGGGACGCCGCCCGCGGTCGTCTGCTCGCCGCCGGAGAAGGTCGCCGAGTCGATCTCGCCGATGGTGTTGTCGGTGAAGGTCTTGTAGTCGAGGAACTGCTTGAACGCCTCGCCCATGCCCGCGCCGATCTGTGACGTCGAGGGCACCCACTTGTCCTTGAGCGGCTTGCTCAGCGACGCCGGGATCCCGGCCTCCTTGATCAGCGACTCGCTGAACCGGAAGTAGTACTTGTCGCCGACGCGCAGCACCGGGACCTCGAGGCCGTCCTTCACGATGGTGCCGCTCGCGCTGTCCGGGTTGAGCTGCAGGTCCAGGTTGATGTTCCCGCCCTCGGAGACGGTGCCCCGCACGTGCACGGCCTTGGCCTGCTTCGCGGCGGCGACCACGGCGGTCCCGGCCTGCTTGGCGTCGAGCGACGCGGCCTTGGCTTCGGCGGAGGTGGAAGCGGCGGCGGGAGCGGCGGACGCGCCGGCCGGCTCGGCGGTCCCGGAGGTGCTGGAGCACCCGGCGGAGATCAGGGCGGCGACGGCCCCGGTGGCGATGAGCGCTCCCAGGCGGAGTCGAGACATGAGCGATGGGTCCCCTCGTGAAGGTCCGGGCGTCCCGGACACGAACGGAGTATCGACCATGCGGGTGATCTGTTACGCCCTGTTGAGGTAGATCACCCTTGTCGCTCCAAAGATGCAGTATCGCCGCAGTGTCGTAGTCGCGCGCTCACTGTCGGCAATGTGTCACAAACGCCGGCCCGGCGGCATCTCCAGGTCGATCACCGAGACCCCAGGAGAACCCCGTGAACCTCGCACTGTGGATCGTCGCCGCACTGCTCGCCCTCGTCGCATTGACCGGTGGGGTCAGCAAAACCTTCGTGCCGAAGGAAAAACTGGCCGGGATCCCCGGCGGGCAGTGGACCGGGGACTTCGGTGCCGGCTTCGTCAAGACCCTCGGAGTCCTCGAACTCCTGGCCGCGATCGGCCTGGTGCTGCCCGCCCTGGTCGGCGTCGCGCCGGTGCTCGTGCCGATCACCGCCGCCTGCTGGGTGCTGCTGATGATCGGGGCGATGATCACCCACCTCCGCCACGAGGGTGCCGGCAGGTTCGTGGCGCTGAACCTGACCTACCTCGCGCTCGCGGCGTTCCTCGCGTGGGGCCGCTTCGGTCCGGCGTCGTTCCCCGCCTGAGGTCAGACGACCTCGTCGAGCTTCCCGGTCGCGACGTCGAAGACGAACCCGCGCACCGAGTCCTTCTTGGGGACGTACGGGCTGTTCTTGATCCGCGCGATCGACTGGCGGACATCGGTGTCGAGGTCGGTGAAGGATTCGGCGGCCCAGGCGGGCTTGACGCCGACGTCCTCCTGGATCGACTTCTTGAAGTCGTCGTCGGTGAAGGTCAGCATGCCGCAGTCGGTGTGGTGGATGAGGATGATCTCCTCGGTGCCGAGCAGCCGCTGGCTGATGGCGAGCGACCGGATCTCGTCCTCGGTGACGACCCCGCCGGCGTTGCGGATGACGTGGGCTTCGCCTTCTTCGAGGCCGAGGACACCGTAGACGTTGATGCGGGCGTCCATGCAGGCCAGGACGGCGACGTGCTTGGCGGGCGGCAGCGGCAGCGGCCCGGAGAACTGCGCGGCGTACTCGGCGTTGTTGGCCAAAAGCTCGTCGGTGACCGACATGGTGGTCCTTCCGCGGTAGGTGTGGTTGGGCCGAGTGGACCCCTCGGATGCACCCATCCGCAACCGTGCCCATGACCTGGGACCGGACTCGCCCGAACGGGTGCCGCACCCATCCACCCGGTCCGCCGCGCCGAACGCGCGGGTCCGTCCACTAGGGACAGACCCTGCGCCGAACGGCGGCATAACGCCTTCCCGTCGCGATTCCTATGACCCCCGCGACCTGCGGTGACCCGGTCCGACCCGCCGAAAGTCGCTGCCGCGCAGGGGAAATCCCCGCCTACCCTCCGGTGGCCGCGGACGGCGTCCTCCCCGCCCCCCACCGTCCGTGCGTTTCCTTCGCCCCCGAGGAGATGCCGAAATGCGGAACCTGTTCACCGTCTTCTGCGCCGCCGTGGTCGCGGCGCTCGCCGTGGCCGTGCCGGCCGCCGCCCCGGTTCCGGCCGCTGTGCCGATTTCCGCGCCGGGCGGGACCGTGCCCGGTCTGACCAGCGCCGCCGCCACGGCCGCCGCCGGGCCCTCGGCCGACCGGTTCCTCGAGATCCGCCGGGAGCAGGCGGGCCGCGCGGCGCCCCGGGCCGCCGCGCAGAAGCACACCTTCTGGGGCCCGGAACCCCAGCTGGCCACCAGCGCCGACGGCCTGGTCGTGACCCAGAGCGTCACGCCGAACCTGCGGATCTCCAACTCCTCGGACGTCGTCTACGCGCCGACCGTGAAGCCCACCGGCCACTCGTGCGTCGAGGTGGTCACCGCCTACGGGCTCGGCCAGGCCGCGCAGGTCTGGGCGTGGGACTGGTGCCGGTCGGTGTCACCGGCCAAGGTCGTGCCGATCGACAGCGCGTTCCTCGCGAACTACACCAGCACCGTCGACGGGCACCCGGCCTACACCGTGCAGGAGGTCCGGACGAACACCACGGCCAACAGCTGGACCGCGTCGCTCCGCAACGTGAAGACCGGCGCGTGGGACACGCTGTTCACCCAGAGCGGCGGCGACCAGAGCGGGCTCGACGAGGGCTGGGACATCTTCGAGCTCTACTCGACGCGCAACCCCGCGACCGGCAACGCCTACTACTGCGCGGACGCGCGGGGAGCGGTGTTCGAGTCGAGCTCGCTGCGGCTGCGGGTCGCCGGGCAGTGGGTGGCGGCGTCGGCGACGAACTCGCCGCTGCGGCCCACCTCGAACCCGCGGCCCGCCGACTACGACTGCTCGACCCTGCGGTTCGAGGTCCCGTCCCCGAACAGCACCTGGCGCGTCACCGTCTGAGCTCAGCCGGCCGGCAGCAGCTCGCGGCCGCGCTCGCGCCACCAGTGGTCGAACGCGGCACTGCAGCCCTGCCGGCCGGCGTAGGCGCGGACGACCGCGTCGTGGATCTCGCCGATCCGCGCCGCCACCGGCGTGCCCGGCCGGTAGCAGAGCCGCAGCTCCTGCCACAGCGGCGCGCCTTCGATGGCCCGCACGACGATGGTCGCCGGGAGCTCCTCACGCGTCGCGAGCGCCGGCGCGACAGCCATGCCGGCCCGGACGAGGTCCAGCAGCGTCGCCAGGCACTGCGGCCGGTGCGGCTGGTCGAGCGCGACCCCGTACCGGCGGCACACCCGTTGCAGGTAGGCCGACCACCGCGTGGTGCCCGGCGGGTCGTCCGCCCACGGGTGCTCGGCGAGCGCGGCGAACGGCACGGTCCGGGCCCGCGCCAGGGGATGGTCGTGCGCGAGGATCACGAACACCGGCTCGCGCGGGTGCACGACGACACTTTCGACGCCGTCCGGCACGACCGCGTCGGGCAGCGGCGGCAGGTAGACCAGCGCCAGGTCGAGCGTGCCCGCGGCGATCCGCGCCGGCGCGACGGCCTCGTCCTGGTCCTCCTGCACGCTCACCCCGTGGCACCACGGCTGGTCCCGCAGCCACCGCGAAACGGCCAGGTGCAGGAAGCCGCAGTACCCGCCGACGCGCAGCGGCCCGGCCGGCGCCCGCTGTTCGCCGAGCCGTTCGGTCAGCGCGGAGACCCCGGCGAGCACGGTGCGCGCCTCGGCGACGACGTCCGCGCCCAGCGGAGTCGGGACACAACCGGTGGGGGAGCGGACGAACAGCAGGCCGCCGACCGACCGTTCGACCCGGCGCAGCAGGCCGGACAGCGCGGGCTGCGAAACCCGCAGCACCCGGGCGGCCCGGGTGACACTGCGTGTTTCGGCGACGGCCACGAGCGCGCGCAGGTGACGCAGTTCCAGCTCCACGGCCCCTCCGGTGGTCGGGGTGCCTTCACTTTAGTCCGCGTGATCACCTCGGGCACCCGACCTGAGTCGGGCGCTGCTCCAGGGCGTCATTCCACCGTGCGGGCCAGGATGCCGAGGGTGGCGCGCAACGCCGTCTCGGGGATGATCGGGAAGTCGATCTTGTCCCGGTACCGCTGTTCGATCCGGCTCCAGTCGTAGTACGACGTCACGAGCGTGCCGGTGCCGTCCGCCTCGAGCCGGTAGCCGTAGAGGTGCCGGATCGGCGGCTGGATGGTGCCGGAGATCGTCCACTCCAGCCGGCTGTCCTGCTCGTACTCCGTGATGACCACCGTGACGTCGTACTTGCCCATCGGCACGTCGTTGAGGGCTTCGCGGTCCATGTGGACGACGAACTCGTCACCGGTCCCGCGCACCGGTTCGCCGTCCGCGGACTGCAGCATCCCGGAGCTGTCGATGGCGACGTGCCCCTGGGGATCGGTCAGCAGGGCGAACACCTTTTCCGGCGGCGCCTCGACCTTGCGGGTCACTTCGAACCGTTCTGACGTCATGGTCCCGAGACTGCCACGGCTCTCGCGAGTGCGCCGTCCGGGCGTCACAGGTCCAGCACCAGGTCCGACCGCGGCCGGGCGCAGCACACGAGGGTCGTGCCCGGCGGCGGATCCTCCAGGGGGCCGGGCTCGTACCCGACCTCGCCCGAGAGCACCGGTGTCACGCACGTCTGGCAGACGCCGGACCGGCAGGACCAGCGGGTCGGGACGTCGCACGCCTCGGCGAACTCCAGGACGTTCGGGTAGTCCTCGCTCCACGGCACGCTCAGCCCGCTGCGGGCGAAGGTGACCTGGGGACCGGTGCCCGGCGGAGTGGCCGGCGGGTGGGGTGTCGCGTGGACGGCGCCGACGATCCCGGGGTTGATCGCCGGCAGGGCGCCGAACAGTTCACTGTGGACCCGGCCGGGTGCCAGCCCGAGCCCGACGAGCGCTTCCCGCGTCGCGGTCATGAATCCGCCGGGACCGCAAACGTATGCGGTCGCGTCGACCGGCAGGTCCAAAGTGGACAAAGTGGCCCGGTCGAGGCGGCCGCGCCGGGTGTCCGGCGTGCCGGGCGGCGGGGTGTCCGCCGTGTAGCGGACGTACTCGCGGGCGTGGGGGAGACCGGCCAGCAGCTTGCGCGCTTCGCCGGCGAAGGCGTGTTCGGCGGCCGAATGCGTGGTGTGCAGCCAGCGGATGTCGCGGGTGCTGCCGGCCGCCGCCAGCGCGTGCAGCATCGCCAGGACCGGCGTGACACCGATGCCCGCGGAGATCAGCAGCACCGGGGAGTCGTCGTCGGCCAGGACGAAGTCGCCGCGGGGCGCGGCGACCGGCAGGATCGCGCCGGCGGCCAGCCGGGTGTGCAGGAACCCGCTCACCGCGCCGGGGGTCTCCCGCTTCACGCTGATCCGGTACTCGGAATCCGACGGCATCGCCGAGAGCGAGTAGCTGCGGACCGGCGCCGGGTCGCCGGCCCCGGGGACGCGGAGCGTGAGGAACTGGCCGGGCGCGGGCCGGGGGAGCGGCGAGCCGTCCGGGGTGGTGAGGTGGATCGACGTGACGGTCGTGCTCTCCGGCACGACGCGGGAGACGCGCAGGTCACGGAACCCGGTCCAGGCCACGGCTTCGGGCTCTTGTTCGGCTTTGTGCTCGTCTTCGGCGAGCAGGTCGCGGAACGACCCCAGCCAGCCGGGGCTGAGCGCCGGGATGTCGACGGCCTTGCGGAGATCGGCGGGGTCGCGGCCGGGCAGGTAGAGCAGCGCGTCGACGGCGGCGACGCTCATCTCGTGGCGCCCGGTCCGGGTGCGGACGATCTCGTCACCCGCCCGGACCCGGCCTTCGCGAATCACCCGGAGGTAGAAGCCGGGCCGGTGGTGCGCGACCAGCAGCGCCGGGATCCGCGGCTCGCCGAGGCGCATGCCCACCCGGAAGCACGTGACGCGCGGCTGGGTGACCTCGAACTCGGCCTCCCCGATCCGGTAGCGGTCACCGATGTGCACCTCGTCGTCGGGCAGGCCGTCGACGGTGAAGTTCTCGCCGAACTGGCCGTATTCGAGGTCGTCACGGCCCAGTTCGCCGCGCCAGAACTCGTAGGACTGGCGCTGGTAGACGAGCACCGCGCGGTTCTCGCCGCCGTGGCCGCCCAGATCGCCCTGCCCGTCACCGTCGATGTTGAGCCGGCGGACCATCACCGGGCCGTCGACGGGGTACTTGAAGATTCCGGTGTGGACGGTCCGGCCCTGCCAGGGCACGTCCTTCGGCTTCCCGACGTTGAGCGACAGCAGTCTGGGCACGGTTTCACTCCGCGGATTCGGCGCGCGAGCGCTGGTAGTGCCGCCGGGCTTTCATGCGGTTGCCGCAGACCGCCATCGAGCACCAGCGCGCGCTGTTGGGTTTGCTGTGGTCGATCAGGAACAGCCGGCACTCCGGGTTGGCGCACGGGCGCAGCCGGTTCCCGCCGGCCTTCGTGAGGTCGGCCCAGGCGAGCACGGCCCGGGACGCGGCGGAGTGGCCGGGCGCGGGGTCGAGTTCCCACTGGATCTCGTCGTCCGCGAAGTGCGCCCGGTAGCTCAGGTCTTCGATGAACGGCGCGGCCGTCGCCGCGGGGGCCTCGCCGCGCACGATCCGCTGCAGCACGGCCCGCGCCTCGCGCAGCGCGCGCAGCTCCTCTTCCGACGCCGGCTGGCCGTGGGCGGCGAGCCAGCTGCGGCCGAGTGCCTCGTCGGCCAGGTCGTCCTCGGGTGCGCCGTTGCGCACGGGGGTGCTGTTCAGCAGGTCGAGCAGCAGCTTCTCGAAGCTCATCGGTCTAACCTCCCAACTCGTCCTTGACAGGTTACACCGTGGCGTGGTTTCGTGTCTAACCAGTAAAGATGATCGAAAGGGTTAGTTGGAAAGGGGCAGGTCATGGGACTGGCATGGCAGCAAGGACCGCTCTCGGAGCGGGCGGTGGGGCACTTCCTGGTGGCGCAGCCGCTACCGGAGCGCATGGCGTTCGCCGAGCCGCTCCGCCGCCGGATGCGCGTCCGCTTCGGCGGGCAGTGGGTGGCCGACAGCGAGGACGTCGTGCTCCTGCACGAGCCGAACCGCTACCCGGTGGCGTACTTCCCGCGCGAAGACGTCGCCGAAGGCGTGCTCGGCACCGAGACCCGCACGACGACCCACCGCGACCTCGGCCCGGCCGCGTGGTTCACCGTGCGGGCGGGCGAGCGGGAGGCGCCGCGGGCGGCCTGGCAGTACACCGGGCTCCCGGACCACGCCGGCGTCCTGCGCGATCGCGTCGCCTTCGCCTGGCGGGCGATGGACGCGTTCTACGAAGAGGACGAGCGGATCCTCGGGCACGCGGCCGACCCGTACCACCGCGTCGACATCCGGCAGACGTCCCGGCACCTGGTGGTGCGTGACGGAGACCGCGTCATCGCCGACACCCGGCGCCCGGTCGTGCTCTACGAGTCCGGCTTCGCACCCCGCTGGTACGTGCCGCGCGAAGACATCGACCAGACGACGTTGACGCCGGTCGAGGGCCGGACTTTCTGCCCCTACAAGGGGTTGGCCGGCTACTTCGACATCGGCTCCCGCAAGCGCGCCGCCTGGTCGTACCCCGAGGCGTGGCCCGAGGTGGCGCGCGTGTCCGGGTTCGTCTCGTTCGAACCGGACCTCGTCGACGTCTGGCTGGACGACCGCAAGCTGGCCCTCGAACCGGGCCAGACGGTGACCCCCCACGGCGTCGACCGCGGCTTGGATCCGGACGAGCTGCGGTCGCGCGCCGCAGGCGTTCCTGCTGGAACGCAGTGACCATGTCCATCACTGCGGCGGGCTTCTTCTCTGACCTCGACGACTGCGGGTCGACCTCGGGTCGAGCCGGAGCATGACCCGGCACGGCGTCGACCGCGGCTTGGATCCGGACGAGCGGCCAGGCGCGCGCTGCAGGCGTTCCTGCTGGAGCGCAGTGACCATGTCCACCACTGCGGCACCGGATTCGCTTCGGACCTCAACGACCGCAAACCGGCCCTTGAACCGGGCCAGGCGGTGACACCGCGCGGCGTCGACCGCGGCCCGGATCCGGACGAGCTGCGGTCCTGCGCCGCGGTCGTCCGCACCTGAACGGAGTGACCATGTCCACCACCTTGAAAGACCGCCGCGTGCTCGTCGTCGGCCGCGGCAGCGGGATCGCCCGCGCTGTCACCCTTGCCCTCCGGGAGGCGGGCGCGGCGGTCGTCGTCGCCGGTCGTGATCCGGAAGCCCTCGCTGCGGCCTACGACGACCCGGGCGTCACGGCCGAGCGAGCCGACCTCACCGACGAAGCCGGCGTCGCCGCGCTGGCCGGGCGGCTCGGCCGGGTCGACCACGTCGTGTCGACGGCTTCGGCCCGCGCCCGCGGCGCGGTCGGCGACCTCGACCACGACACCGTGCTGAAGTCGTTCGAGGTCAAGGTGCTCGGCCCGATCCTGCTGGCCAAGCACATCGCCCCACGCATGCCCGAGGACGGCTCGTTCGTCTTCTTCTCGGGCTCGTCCGCCCGCAAGCCCGCCGCCGGCATGCTCGCGGTGGGCGCGACCAACGCGGCCGTCGACGTCGTGACCCGCGGCCTCGCCGTCGAGCTGGCGCCGATCCGCGTCACCGCGGTCTCGCCGGGCACGATCGACACCGGCGCCTACGACGGCCTCGGCGCGGAGAAGAAGGCCGAGCTGTTCGCCACCCGCACGGCCACGAACCCCGCGCGGCGCATCGGCCGCCCCGAGGACATCGCCGACGCGGTCGTCTTCGCGCTCACCAGCACCTTCCTGACCGGCGTCACACTCGGCGTCGACGGCGGCGAACCCCTTGTCTGAACGGAGAAAACCCATGTCCACCCCGACACAGGACGGCACCTGATGGACTACCGCATCGAGGTCGTGACCCTGCCCGTCGCCGACGTCGACCGGGCGGCCCGGTTCTACACCGAGCAAGCCGGCTTCACGCCGGACGTCGACTACCGGCCGCACGACGGGTTCCGCGTCGTGCAGCTGACCCCGCCCGGTTCGGCGTGCTCGATCCAGTTCGGCACCGGCCTGACCGACGCGGCCCCCGGTTCGGCCCGCGCCGGTTACCTGGTGGTGGCCGACATCGAAGCCGCGCACCGCGAACTGGCCGGCCGCGGTGTCCGCGTCGGCGAGGTCCGGCACAAGAAATCCGTGGACTGGCAAGGGGATTTCGCGCCCGGAGCCGACCCGGAGCGGCGTGACTACGCGAGCTTCCTGGACTTCGCCGACCCGGACGGCAACACCTGGGTCGTCCAGGAACGCGGGTTCAGCGGGCCTTCCAGTAACCGCAGAACATGACGTCGTTCTTGGGGATCCCGGCCCGCACCCAATGCCGGCGCAGCGCGACGGCCATGGCCGACTCCCCGACCACCCAGCCGTGCACCGGACCCGCCGGCACAGGCACGTCCTGGGCGGCGGCCAGCACCGCCCGCCCGGGGACGCCCCCACGGCCGCGCGGCAGCCAGGTGACCTCGATCCCGGGAGGCGCGTCGAGAGGCTGCTGATCCTCGGCGTCGGGGAGTTCGATCAGGGCGTGCCCGGTCGCGTCGCGGGGGAGTGAGGCCAGCACTCCCGCGATCGCCGGCAGGCCGGTCTCGTCCGCGACGAGCAGGAGGTGCTCGCGGCCGGGGGCCGGGTTGAAGCCGATGCCCTCGTCGAGGATCGCGACCGCGTCACCCCGCGTGCAGGTCCGCGCCCAGGTCGCGGCGGGGCCGGCGGTGCCGTCTTCGGCGGAACCGTGCAGGACGAAGTCGACGTCGAGCTCCGGCCCGTCGGGGCCGTCGGGCCGGTACGCGCGGACCGAGTAGTTCCGCAGCACCGGCCGGCTCGTCCTGGCGATGGTCAGGAACTTGGCGTACGCCAAGGCGTTGAGCTTGTTCGGCAGCCTGTCGAGCGACCCTTCGGCCACCGGGATGAACAGCCGGAACCACTGGTCGAACCCCATCGGCGTGAACGACTCCACGTCGTCCTGCCCGATCGTCACCCGCGCGAAGTGCGGCTGCCCTTTCTTGAGACTTTAGTACACCGACCGCAGCAGTTCCACGGTCTCCGCCGCCGAGGGCTGCCGCGGGGCGTTCCTGGTCACCGCGTCGGCCAGTGCTCCCTCGGCGATCGCCGGGATCAGGTCCGCGGTGACGCCGAGGTCGCGCAGCGGACGCTTGATCCCGAGCGCGCCCGACACCTCGCGGACCGCCGCGATCGACGCCTCCGCCCAGTCCGGTTCGGGTGTCACCCGCAGCGCGCGGCCCACCGCTTCGTACGCGGCCTGGGCGGACGGCGCGCTGAAGGCCATCACCTCTTCGAGCACGGCGGCCAGCGCGACGCCGTGGGGGGTGCCCGTGTGGGCCGTCAGCGCGTGGCCGAGGCCGTGGACCAGCCCGAGGCCCGAGAGTGTCAGCGCGTGGCCCGCCAAGTGGGCGCCGAGCATCAGCTGCGAGCGTGCCTCCAGGTCGCCGCCGTCACGATGGGCGATCGGCAGCCAGCGGCCGACCAGCGTGACCGCCTGGGCCGCGTAGGCCGCGGACACCGGGCTCGACCCACGCGAGGCGAGCGACTCGATGCCGTGCACGAGCGCGTCCAGGCCGGTGGCCGCGGTCACGGCCGGCGGCAGGCCGACGGTCAGCTCCGGGTCCAGCACCGCGATCCGCGGTTTCACCGACGGATGTCCGATGTAGACCTTCCGGCGGGCGCGAAGGTCTTCCGTGACGCCGAAACCGTTGGTCTCGGCGCCGGTGCCCGACGTCGTCGGCACGGCGATCAAGGGCGGCCCGGCTTCCGCGTCCCACAGCCGATCCGCGTCCGCGGCCGCCGCGCCGGGGTTGCCGGCGAGCAGCGAGATGCCCTTGGCCGCGTCCAGCGCCGAACCGCCACCGAGGGCGACCACGGCGACGGCGGCGGTGTCGCCGAACTCGCGCAGCCGCGCGGCACCGCGGTCGAGCTCGGCCGTCGACGGGTTCGGGCCGACGTCTTCGTGGACGGCGTGGTCGAGCCCGGCCGCGGCCAGGATCTTCTCGACGCGCCCGACGATCCCGGTGGCGCGCAGGCCGCGGTCGGTGACCACGAACGCGCGTGTGCGGGCCAAGGTGTCGACGTAGGCGGGCAGGTCGGCGACCACACCCGGGCCGAATTCGGTCCGGCCGGTCGGTTCGATGCTGAGTCGCACGCTAATCCTCCGGGAGCGCGAGCCAGGTGGTTTTGAGGGCGGTGTAGGCGTCGAGGGCGTGCAACGACTTGTCGCGACCGGCGCCGGTCGCCTTGAAGCCGCCGAACGGGGTGATCACGTCGCTGGCGTCGAAGGTGTTGATCCACACCGTCCCGGCGCGCAGCTGCCGCGCGACGCGGTGGGCGGTCGTGACGTCGCGGGTCCAGACCGACGCGACCAGCCCGAAGTCGCTGTCGTTGGCCAGCCGGACGCCTTCGCCGACATCGCCGTCGTAGGTGAGCACCGACAGCACCGGTCCGAAGACCTCCTCGCGGGCGATGGTCATCCCGGGCCGCACGCCGTCCACGATGGTCGGTGCGAGGTACGTCCCGCCGGTCTCGGTGAGCACCCGGTCGCCGCCGTGGGTGATCGTCGCGC
Organism: Amycolatopsis sp. NBC_00355; assembly: GCF_036104975.1. Classification (GTDB taxonomy): domain Bacteria; phylum Actinomycetota; class Actinomycetes; order Mycobacteriales; family Pseudonocardiaceae; genus Amycolatopsis. Next base: position 10,423,051 of record NZ_CP107982.1, read on the forward strand.
CGTCGGCCCGGGCGCCGTCGAGGTAACCCAGGACGCGGTCCAGCTGGACGTCGTCGACGAGCGGGCCGAGCACGGTCGCCGGGTCCAGCGGGTCGCCGATCCGGAACGTCGAGTCCGTGATCGAGACGATCTCGGCCAGCAGTTCGTCCTTCAGCGCCGCGGGCACGACCAGGCGCGAACCCGCGTTGCAGGTCTGCCCGGCGTTGTAGAAGATGCCCCACGCGACCGCCGAAGCCGCTGCCGCCAAGTCGGCGCCGGGCAGCACCAGCTGCGGGGACTTGCCGCCCGCCTCGACGGCGACCTGCTTGCCGTTGGACTCCCCGGCGTAGACCTGGAACAACCGCGCGACCTCGGCCGAGCCGGTGAACGCGATCTTGTCGACGTCGTGGTGGCGCCCCAATGCCTGGCCGACGACCTCGCCGCGGCCCGGGACGACGTTGAGCACGCCGTCCGGCAGCCCGGCCTCGCTCGCCAGCCGGGCCAGCAGCAGCGTGGCCAGCGACGTCTGCTCTGCGGGCTTGACGACGACGGAGTTGCCGGTGGCCAGCGCCGGGCCCAGCTTCCAGGACGTGATGAGCAGGGCGTAGTTCCACGGGACGACGACGCCGATCACGCCGAGCGGCTCCCGGGTGATCCACGCCAGCGCGTCGCCGGGGGTCGGCGCGACCTCGTCGTAGGTCTTGTCGATCGTCTCGGCGTACCACGCGATCGTCTCGGCGGCCTTGGTGACGTCGACCCGCCGCGCCTCGCCGACCGGCTTGCCCATCTCGAGGGAGTCGAGCAGCGCCAGCTCGTCCGCGTTGTCCACGATGGACTCGGCCCAGCGCAGGAGAATGCGTTTGCGCTCGCGCGGCGCGAGGTCACGCCACCGGCCGTCCTCGAAGGACGCCCGCGCCGCGTGGACCGCCCGGTCGACGTCTTCGGCGCCGCCGGCCGGGATCCGCGTCAGCTCCCGGCCGTCCCGCGGGGACGTGCTCGCGAACGTCGTGTCCGAAGTGGACTCGACGGGCCGGCCGCCGACGAACGGCCGGGTCTCGAAGGTCAGCTTGTCCGCCAGGGACTGCCAGTCCTGGTGCGTCAGATCCGCCACCGGGCCACCGCCTCCTCGTCCAGTTCGATGCCGAGCCCCGGCCGGGCCGGGACATCGAGGGTGCCTTCGGGGGTGATCATGAGCGGCTCCGCCAGCATGAAGTCGCGCCGCTGCGGCGTCCAGCCGGGCGGGTCCCACGGGAACTCGAAGAACGGCCCGCCGCCGACCCCGGCCGCCACGTGCAGGTTGGCCAGCACGCCGATGCCGTTGGTCCAGCTGTGCGGGGTGAAGGCCCGGTGCTTGAGCTGGGCCACTTCGGCGAGCGTGCGCGCCCGGTGCATGCCGACCGCGAGCACGACGTCCATCTGGTATACGTCGAGGACATCGTGTTCCAGGTAGCGCAGCAGTTCGGGCACCGAGTGGTGCATCTCGCCGGCCGCGATCCGGACGCCGGGGTTCTCCGCGCGCAGCGTCCGGAAGCCGTCGACGTCCTCGTAGGGGAGCGGCTCCTCGACCCAGAAGACGTCCAGCTCGGCCAGCCGCCGCACGATCCCGCGGGTCTTGGCGAGATCCGACGCGGTGGCCGTGTCCCCGGCCATCCGCCAGGACTGGTTGAGGTCGACCATGATCGCGAAGTCGGGCCCGAGCGCGTCGCGCACCGCGGTGACGGCGGCGATCCCGTCGGCGACGTGGTCGCGGTCGATGCGGATCTTCATGGCCTGGAACCCGGCTTCGCGCGCCCGCAGCGCCGTCTCGACCCGCTCGGCGGGCGGCTTGAGCTCGGCCGACGACGCGTACGCCGGGACCGCCTTGGCCGCGTTGCCGAACAGGGTCGAAACGGGGAGCCCGGCGACTTTGCCGATGATGTCCCACAGCGCGGCTTCCAGCGGCCAGAAGCGGCCGCCGTGGAAGCCGGCCGTCTCGATGGCCTTCACGTGCCGCACGATGTCGAGCGGGTCTTCGCCGAGGAACAGGTCCTCGACCGCGTCGAACCCGGCCATCGTGTCGCCGGACCCGATGCCGGTGACGCCTTCGTCGGTGTGGACGCGCACGATCGTCGCGTCGAAGTGGCGCCGCGGCCGCGGGTCCCACGCCGCGCGCAGCGGCGGGTCGAGGTCGAGCCGCAGCCGGTCCAGGACGATGTCGGTGATCTTCATCGGGTTCGACGTTAGGAGCGCCCGGAACCGGCGGCAAGGGCCGGCGATACATCGCAACGCGCGTTGCGCTCAGGCCAACTGTTAACGTCCGGAGATGACGCTCCCGGACGACGCGGCCCGGCCTTCGGGCCACGGTCTGCGCCGTGACCTGGACCTGCTGGAGGCCCTCGCCTCACCCGAAGCGCAGCGGGCCGGCGGGCTCGGCGTCGTCCGGCTGGCGCAGCTGACCGGCCGGGAGAAGAGCCAGGTCTCGCGGGCGCTCAAGGCGCTCGCCGAAGAGGGCGTCGTCGAGCGCGACCCGGACACCCTCGGCTACCGGCTGGGCTGGCGGCTGTTCTCCCTGGTCGCCCGCACGGCCGAGGATCGGCTGGTGCGTGCCGCCGAACCGGTGATGCACGCGCTGTCGGCGGACCTCGAGGAGACCAGCCACCTGTGCGTCCTGCGCGAGCAGGAGGTGCTGACGCTGCTCTCGGTGTCCGGCCATTCGTTCCGCGCCCACGACTGGGAGGGTCGCGGGGTTCCCGCGTACTGCACGTCGGCGGGGCGGGTCCTGCTGCTCGACGCGAGCCCGGACGAGCTGTACGTCCGGTTCCCCGCTTTCGACGCCGACGACCCGCGCTCGGAGGTCGCCACGCTGCCGCAGCTGTGGGCGAAGATCCAGGAGTGCCGCCGCGACGGCTTCGCCCGCGTGCACGAGGAGTTCGAGGAGGGTCTGGTCGGCGTGTCGGCCCCGGTCCGCGACTTCCGCGGCCGGGTGGTGGCGGCGCTGAACATCTCCGCCCCCGCGGCCAGGCTGGCGGACCGGCTCGACGCGGCCGGATCGAGGACGGCGGAGGCCGCGGCGCAGGTTTCGGAGCACCTCGGTTTCCCGGCGGCGACAAAACCGCAGCCGCCGCGCACACGGCTCACCTGAGCCTGGCCGGCGCGTGATCGGCCCGGCCGAGGGCGCGAAGCACGAAACCCACGTCCACAGTGGACGTGGGTGATCGGCGGATCGGCGCCCTCAGTCCTTCGCGGGCGGGGCCAGCTGCTCGAGGTGCTCGGTGATCTCCGCCAGGAGGCCCGTCGCGGCTTCGCCCAAGGCGGCCAGCTCGGCGAGCGTCGATCCGGTGCCCGGCGTGTCGGTGGTCGTGGACATCAGGTCTCCTGGATGACGTCGTGGTGGGCGCCGATCGCGGCGGCGAACGCGGTGTGCACCCGCAGGTACTCGTCGAGGGGGACCGTCGTGCCCGCCCACTCGTTCCAGCGGATGTGGGCCTGGGCGGCGCTCAGCTTCGCGGCCTCGGCCACGTTCGCCGGGTCGGCGCCGGCGAGGATGGCGCGGTGCATGATCGGCGGCGTCGTGCGCCGGGCCAGTTCGGCCAGGGCGGCGAGCCTCGCGAGCTCGACGGAGGGATCGCCCCCGTCCGGCCGGCGCTGCTGGAGTGGGACCCGGCGGGCGTTTTCGCGGCCACCGGTCAGGACGCTGGTCATCGAACAACTCCTGGGAGAAGTGAACCAACCCGGACCCCGGTCGGTTACCCGGCGAGAAGACCGATAAACGCCGTCGCTCGTGATCTCGGTCTCACCGATCGGGCAATGCGGTTGGATGCCCCGATGACCGACAGCGACCTCACGGCCCACGCGCGGGACCTGATCGAGGCGAACCGCTACCTGACCCTCGGCACGACCGGCCCGGACGGCGCGCCCTGGCTTTCCCCGGTCTACTTCGCCCCCGCGGGCGACCGGGAGTTCGTTTGGGTCTCGGCCGCCGACGCCCGCCACTCCCGCAACCTCGCCGGACGCCCGCGGGTGAGCGCGGTCGTCTTCGACTCGACGGTGGCGCCGTACCACGGCCGCGCGGTGTACGCGGCGGGCGAAGCGCGGGAGCTCGCCGGCGACGACCTCGAACGCGCCTTGGCGAGCTACCCCCGCGGCGACGGTGCCGCGGGTGTGAGCCTCGACGACGTCACGGCGCCGTCGCCGTACCGGCTGTACGCCTTCACGGCGTCGGAGATGTGGGTGCTCTGCCCCCGCGAGGCCGGGCACCCGTGCCCGCGGCACGGCCGGTCCGACGACCACCGGGCCGAGCTGTAGCGGTCAAGACCCGGATGGGTGGCTTCGGCGGACTCAATCTTGATTCATTCAAGATTATCGGGCAGACTCGCCGCCGTGCCCACGACTTCGGAGTTCGAGCGGATGCTGCGCGGGGTGTCCCTGCGCGTCACGCGTCCACGGCTGGCGGTGCTGACCGCGGTGCACGTCCACCCGCACGCCGACACCGACTCGATCATCGGTGTCGTGCGCGGCGACCTCGGCGAAGTGTCCCACCAGGCCGTCTACGACGTCCTGCGGGCGCTGACCGGCGCGGGGCTGCTCCGGCGCATCCAGCCACCGGGTTCGGTGGCGCGCTACGAAGCCCGGGTCGGGGACAACCACCACCACGTCGTGTGCCGGTCCTGCGGAGCCATCGCCGACGTCGACTGCGCCGTCGGCGACGCGCCCTGCCTGACCGCCTCCGACGCCCACGGGTTCGTCATCGACGAGGCCGAGGTCGTCTACCGGGGCCTGTGCCCCGACTGCTCGAGTTCCTGAACACTGTTCGATTCCCGGAAGGATTCCTGTGTCTGACAGTCCTGACGCCGTTGTCGGCGAGATGAACGAGGAGAACGCGGGCGGCTGCCCGGTCTCGGCCGGGCGTCGCAACCACCCGACCGAAGGCGCGGGGAACCGCGACTGGTGGCCGAACCAGCTCAACCTGAAGATCCTGCGCAAGCACCCCGCCGTGGCCAACCCCCTGGGTGAGGACTTCGACTACGCCGCCGCGTTCAAGACCGTCGACCTGGACGCGCTCGCCGCGGACGTCGACGCGGTGCTGACCACGTCGAAGGAGTGGTGGCCCGCCGACTTCGGGCACTACGGGCCGTTCATGATCCGCATGGCGTGGCACAGCGCCGGTACCTACCGCATCGACGACGGCCGCGGGGGAGCGGGCGCCGGCATGCAGCGCTTCGCGCCGCTGAACAGCTGGCCGGACAACGGGAACCTCGACAAGGCCCGCCGCCTGCTGTGGCCGGTCAAGAAGAAGTACGGTCAGAAGATCTCGTGGGCCGACCTGATGATCTTCACGGGCAACCGCGCCCTGGAGACCATGGGCTTCAAGACCTTCGGCTTCGCCGGCGGCCGCGCCGACGTGTGGGAGCCGGACGAGGACGTGTACTGGGGCCCGGAGCGCACCTGGCTGGGCGACGAGCGCTACACCGGTGACCGCGACCTCGAGAACCCGCTCGCCGCGGTCCAGATGGGCCTCATCTACGTCAACCCCGAAGGCCCGAACGGCAACCCGGACCCGCTGGCCTCGGCCCGCGACATCCGCGAGACGTTCGGCCGGATGGCGATGAACGACGAGGAGACCGTCGCCCTCATCGCCGGTGGCCACACCTTCGGCAAGACCCACGGCGCGGCCGACCCCGACGAGCACGTCGGCCCGGAGCCCGAGGGCGCCGGCCTCGAGGAGCAGGGCCTCGGCTGGAACAACACCTTCGGTTCCGGCAAGGGCCGCGACGCCATCACCAGCGGTCTCGAGGTCACCTGGACCTCGACGCCGACGCAGTGGAGCAACCAGTTCTTCGACAACCTGTTCGGCTACGAGTGGGAGCTGTCGAAGAGCCCGGCCGGCGCCCACCAGTGGGTGGCCAAGGACGCCGAGGACACCATCCCCGGCCCGGAGGCCGGTGACCCGGCCCGCAAGCCGACGATGCTGACGACCGACCTGGCGCTGCGCGTCGACCCGGTCTATGAGCAGATCTCCAAGCGCTTCCACGAGAACCCGGACCAGTTCGCGGACGCCTTCGCCCGCGCCTGGTACAAGCTCACCCACCGCGACATGGGCCCGATCCAGCGTTACCTCGGCCCGCTGGTGCCGCAGGAAGCCCTGATCTGGCAGGACCGCGTCCCCGCCGTCGACCACGAGCTGGTCTCCGACGCGGACGTGGCCGACCTCAAGGCCAAGCTGCTCGACTCGGGCCTGACCGTCGCCCAGCTCGTCTCGACCGCGTGGGCGTCGGCCTCGACGTTCCGCGCCAGCGACAAGCGCGGCGGCGCGAACGGCGCCCGGATCCGCCTCGAGCCGCAGCGCGGGTGGGAGGTCAACGAGCCCGACCAGCTCGCGCAGGTGCTGCGCACGCTGGAGGGCGTCCAGGAGTCCTTCGCCGCCGGTGGCAAGAAGATCTCGCTGGCCGACCTGATCGTGCTCGGTGGCGCGGCCGCCGTCGAGAAGGCCGCCAAGGACGCGGGCGTCGACATCACGGTGCCGTTCACCCCGGGCCGCACCGACGCGACGCAGGAGCAGACCGACGCGGAGTCCTTCGCGCCGCTCGAGCCGACGATCGACGGGTTCCGCAACTACCGCGGCAAGGGCCACCGCCTGCCGTCGGAGTTCCTGCTGATCGACCGCGCGAACCTGCTGAACCTGAGCGCGCCGGAGCTGACCGTCCTCATCGGCGGCCTGCGCGTGCTGGGGGCGAACCACAAGCAGACGTCGCTGGGTGTGCTGACCTCGACGCCGGGTGCCCTGACGAACGACTTCTTCGCGAACCTCCTCGACATGGAGACCGAGTGGAAGTCCACAGCGCCCGACTCGGAGGACCAGGAGACCTTCGAGGGCCGCGACCGCGCCACCGGCGAGGTCAAGTGGACCGGCTCCCGCGCCGACCTGGTGTTCGGCTCCAACTCGGAGCTGCGCGCGCTGGCCGAGGTCTACGCGAGCGACGACGCCAAGGAGAAGTTCGTCCAGGACTTCGTGGCCGCGTGGCACAAGGTCATGAACGCCGACCGGTACGACCTGGTCTGAGCTGACCGATAGGCAGGCTCCGCGCCCGCGTCCGGCGCCCTCACCCCAGGGTGCCGAACGCGGGCGCGAGTCGTTCCAGCGCCGCGACGTCGGCGAGGAAGTCGTCGGTCGTCGGGGGCATCAGCAGGACGTGGTCCGCGCCCGCCGCCAGGTGCTCCCGCGCCTTCGCCGCGATCGCGTCCGGGCCGCCGTGGGCGACCACCGCATCTGCGAGAGCGTCCTGATCCGACACGTCGAAACCCAGGCGCTCCATGGCTTTCCCGTACCACGGCAGGCCCAGGCTGTTGGCCACCTTCTCCCTCGCCGCCACCCGAGCCTGCGCGGGGTCGGACTCGGTGACCACCGTCAGGCCGACCACCAGCAGCTTGTCCGCGCCCAGCGTCTTGCGGGCTTCGGTCGTGTACGCCGGGGGCAGGTTCGCGGGGTAGGCGCCGTCGGCGAGTTCCCCGGCCAGCGCCAGCATCTTCGGTCCGTTCGCGCCGAGGATCCGCGGGTAGGCCACCTCCGGCGCGGGCGGCCACGTCTCCGCCGTCATCCGCTCCAGGTAGTCGCGCAGCGTCTTCACCGGGCTGCCGTACTCACGCCCGGCCCCGGCGGCCTGCGGCGCGTGGCCGACGCCGATGCCGAGCACGAGCCGGCCCGGGTACGCGTCGGCGAGCTGCGCCGCGGCCGCGTGCAGCGTCTGCGGCTCGCGGGCCCAGATGTTCGCGATGCCGGTGCCGAACGTCAGCCGTTCCGTCGCGGCCAGCAGCACCGAGAGCTGAACCAGGGCGTCCTTGCCGCCGACGACCTCGTTGGTCCAGGCGGTGCGGTACCCGGCGCGCTCCAGCCGTCGCGCGCCTTCGCGCTGGTCGTCGGCGGACGGGGAACGGGTGAACGAGATCGGCAGGTAGACGCCGAGCGGCCCGAGCGCGGTGCGAGCCGTGGTGAGGTGGTCCATGTCCTCCACCGTGGGCCCCCACGCGCGCCGCGTCCAACGGACGTTTCGCATCGCGTGTCGCGATCTGCGCATCACCGCTGCTCACGGCGATACACTGAGGCCGTGGACGACCTCGATCTCCGGTTGGTGCGCAGCTTCACCGTCGTCGCCGAGCACCGGCACTTCGGCCGCGCCGCCGCCGAACTGCACCTCACGCAGTCTTCGCTGAGCCGCCAGATCATCCGGCTGGAACGGCAGGTCGGCGCGCGGCTGCTCGACCGCACCCCGCAAGGTACCCGGCTGACCGAGGCCGGCGAGGCGTTCCTCCCGCTCGCCGCCGGCGTCCTGCGGTCGGCGGTGAGTGCGACGGCCCACGCCCGCGCGGTCGCCCGGCCCAGCCGGATCACCGTCGGCTACACCGGGAACCTGATCATCACCCCGGCGGTCCGCGAACTGCGCCACCGCCACCCGGACGCCGAAGTCCTGGCGCTGTACCTGAAGTGGGACGACGCGCGGGCGGCGTTGCTCGACCACCGGGTGGACGCGGCGATCGTCCGGCTGCCGTTGCCGAGCGGCGGGCTGCACGTGACCGTCCTGCGCGACGAGCCGCGCGTGCTGCTGGTCCCGAGCGACCACCGCTTGGCGGGCAAGGAATCCGTGACGCTCGACGACATCGCCGACGAGCCGCTGCCCCGCGCGTCCGACCCCGAGTGGGACGCGTTCTGGCGCGTCGACCCGCGTCCCGACGGCCGACCGGCGCCGGACGGGCCGTTCATCAACGCCATCGAGGACAAGATCGAGCTGGTCGCGAGCGGTCAGGCGGTGGCGATCGTCCCGGCCGGGTCCGCCACCCCCACCGGCCTGCGCCCGGACCTGACCACCGTCCCGCTGGAGGACGTCGAGCCCAGCCACGTGGCGCTGGCAACCAGGGAAGGGGATCGCGGCCGGCTGGTGACGGCGTTCCGCAAGTGTGCGGAGGCGTGCCTCAGCGGGTGAGGCTCCGGTGCCCGGACATCCCGAGCAGCCACGTGTAGCGGATGGCTTCCCGGGCCTGGTCGTACGCGTCTTCGGTGGCCTTCCAGATGGCCTGGGTGATGAGCTCGATCGTGGCCGCGACGACGGCCCGCGCGGTGAACGGCGGCGGCACCGGCAGCGCGGGATCGGTGCTGCGCAGCCAGAGGACGGTCCGGTCGAACACGGCTTCGCCCGCGCGCAGGACCTCTTCGCGGGCTTCGAGACCGGCGTCGCCGAGGGCGAAGATCTCGAGCAGGACGGCGCGGACGGCCGTCGGGCGGCGGTGCACGTAGTCGACGAGGAAGTCCCCGCACGCGGCGACGGCGTCGAGCGGGGTCGGGGCCGCGGCGGCCACGGCCACACCCCGGTCGATGAAGTCGTTGCTGAGCACGCGATACGCGGCCAGGAAGGCGTCCTGCTTGTCGGTGAACTGCTCGTAGAACGAGGTTCGCGAGACGCCCGCGGTCGCCGTGATGTGCCCGACGGTGGTGCCGAGGTAGCCGCGGGTGCCGACGTTCTCCAGCACCGCGTCGATCAGCCGGGCGCGCTGGGTGCCGGCCACTTCGTCACGGCTGAGGCTGTGCGGGCCCTTCGGCAGCTTCCGGTGCGCTGTCACGTGCAGACCGTACTGTGCCCGGCCAGGAGGCCCGGCCGGGCACAGCGGTGTCAGGAAGCGGGAACTTCCGGAGCGAGCGAGTTGCCCGCCGGGATGTGCCCGCAGCTGGACGGCGCGGCCTTCCCGGCGAACCGGTCGTTCAGCCAGCCGATCGCGTCGGGCGCCCAGCGCACCGCGCCGCCGACGTGGCTGAGCAGGTCGTACTGCGCGTACTTGATCGAGCTGTTGCCGCCGGCGCAGTACTGCCGGGCCAGCGCCCGCACGTCGCCGGCGACCATCACGCCGTCACCGGTCCCGATCCCCGGCGGGTTGCCGAAGGTGCCTTCCAGCAGCCCGTTGTTCCCCTGCGCGATGAAGCCGGGGACCGACGGCGTCGGCGCCGAGCCGATGTTCACCTTGTTGACGGCGTCGACGAACGGGAGCACCGAGTTCGGGTCCGAGTACTGCGGCTTGACGAGCTTTTGCCACGTCAGCCCCGGGTAGCGGCCCAGCGCGTCGATGATCGACGCCTGTTCCACCTCCTGGAGGACCTTCAGGCCGTAGCTGCTCGCGTAGGGCTTGAGATCGATGTCGTAGGCGCGGGCGACCCCGACGAGCGCCATCGGGATGACACCGGACCACACGGGGCTGCCGGCGACGTACTTCAGGTTGTGCGATGGCGCGACGAGCACCCCGCCTTCGGTGAAGCCCACCAGGTTCTTGTCGACGTCGGGCGCGTAGCTCGGCGCGAGCGCGGCCGCCCACCCGGTCGCGATGGCGCCGCCCGAGTAGCCGATGAGGCCGAACTTGGTGGTGCCGGTCAGGCCCGTCTCGGCCGCCTTCGTCGCGGCGCGGATCGAGTCGAGGGTGTTGGTGCCGTACTCCGGCCCCGCGGCGAAGTTCGCGTCCTGCCCCTCCGTGTCGGGGATGACGATGTTGTAGCCGAGGAGCAGGGCGGGCGTGACGAGCAGGGACTCCCCGTTGGGCAGCAGCCCGCCGAGGGTGACGTCGCCGGCGATCGCCCGCGACGGGCTGTCCGCCGGGTTGAGCGAGTCGTAGGCGGACTGGTACGAAATGGCTTTTTTGTTGTCCCCGTTGGGACTGCGCACCACGGACGTGACGTTGGCGGCGGGCTTCCCCTGCGCGTCGGTGGTCCGGTAGAGCAGCTGGATCGCCGTGAGCGGCGTCGGGATGCCGACGATGTGGTAGCTCAGCGTCCGGGTCTTGAGCACGGTTCCCGGGTCGAACGACGACAGCGGTTCGCTGCCGCTGTAGGTGTAGAAGGAATCGGCCGCCGGTGCCGCGGTGGCCGCCGGCGCGGCGGCGACGGTCAGCGTGAGGGCCGCGGCGACGGCCAGCAAGCGGGCAGGCTTGATCATGACTCCCCTTTGAATCATGAAGTGGATCACAATGGTGAATCGGTAACCTACCAGCCAGTAGCAATGAAGTACAGAGTCGTACACCATTCGGGGTCGAGCCCGGGTGACCTGCGGCTACGGGGGAAGTTCAGACCAGGGCGGCGCTCGCGGCGGGGAGATCGTCGGTCCACTCGTCGGTGAAGCTGCTCCGCTTCACGGCCGGGACGGCGGAGCACACCCGGAGCCAGGTCTTCATCCCCTGGCGGGCGAGGACGTTGTCCGAGGTGAACCGGTCGGCGAACGAGCGTGAGGTGTGCACGGCTTCGAAGCCGTAGGCCAGCATCCGGCGCTCGTACTCGCCGACCGCGTCGGTCAGTCCGGCTTCGCCGCGGTGCACGGCCTTGAGCTGGTGGGCCAGCAGGGCCGCGTCCCGGAGCGCGGTGTTGGCGCCCAGGCCCATCACGGGGGTCATGTTGTGCACGGCGTCGCCGATGAGCGTCACCGGGCCGCTCGGCCAGGGCTCGACCGGGGTGGCGGACTTGAACGCGATCGCGTGCACGCCCGCCGGGTCGGAGCCGGTGACCAGCCGGCGCAGGTCCGGGTGCCAGCCGCGGATGTGCTCGGCCACGATGTTCTGCAACGCGGGCCCGGGCAGCGACTCCACGTCGGCCGGATAACCGGCGCGTTTCGCCGCGAACGCCCAGAGCACGTAGTCCTGGACGTCGTCGAGGAGATCGGTGCCGGTCAAGCCGAACGCCGTCAGGTCGATGCCGTCGCCGACTGCTTCCGCGGTGCGGGTCCGGCCGTCGAAGACCGCGGTGAACAGGAAACTGCCGGCCGGTGGCAGCACGATGTTCATCCCGCCGCGGATCCGCGACGGCAGCCAGGCGCGGGTCTCGTCGGTCAGGGCCAGCCGGCCGGCCACGCCCACCGCGCCGGTCGGCACCCGGTGCGCGTGCGGCAGGAGCTGGGCGCGCACCCGGGAGTTGGCGCCGTCCGCACCGATCAGCAGATCGCCGGTCGCGGTGGCGCCACCGGCGAAGTGCGCCGTCACGGTGCCGTCCGGGTTGGTCTCGTAACGCTCGAACGTCCGTCCGAAGTGGACGTTCTCGCCCAGGCCGGCCAGCAGCAGCCGGCGCAACGCGATCCGGCTGACCGCGCGGTGGTCGCCGGTCCCGTCGGTCATCAGCTCCTCCTCCACGAAGAGCAGTTCGCGCAGGCGGTGGGTCTGGAAGCTCAGGCCCGCGCCCGGATCGCCGGCGGTGGCGGCGAAGGCGTCCCACAGCGGGCCCGGCAGGCAGCGGCGCAAGGCGCGGCAGCCGAACCGGTTGAGGTGGATGCGGTAGCCCTGCAGCCAGTCGGCTGCCTCGCTGTTGCGCTCGTGGACCTGGACGTCGACGCCGGCCGCGGTGAGGGACTGGGCCATCGCGAGCCCGCCGATCCCGCCGCCGATGATCAAGGCTCTCATGTCTGTTCTCCCCGGTTGGCCAGCAGATCCGTCAGTTTGTCCAGCACCCGGTCGTGCCAGGTCACCTCGGCTTCGAGGCGGATGAGCACGTGGTCGAACCCCAGCGGCTCCAGGCCGTCGAGGTAGGGCCCCGCGTGTTCCTGAAGGTGTTTCCAGGACGCGAGTTCCGCGACGAGCGCGGCCCGGCGGTCCTCGACCAGCGCCCGCAGCGTCGCCTCGTCGAGGTCCTCGGTGTAGGCCAGCGCCAGGTCGACCGGATCCGGGCGCAGCTTGGTGGTGGTGAGGATGGTGTGGCGCAGCACGGAAAGCTCGCGCCGGCCCTCCTCGGTGATCGTGTAGACCGTGCGTTCGGGCATGTTCCCCACGCGTTCGGTGCGCAGTGCCTCGATGACGCCCTCGTCCGCCATCCGCCGCAGCGCGCCGTAGAGCGAGCCGGGTTTGACGTCCGCCCAGAGCTCGGTGCGGTCGACCTGCGCCGCCCGCCGGATCTGGTGCCCGTGCATCGGACCGCCCCGCGCCAAGGCGCCGAGGATGAACAACCGAACTGCTCCCATGTGAGTACTCAAACACGAGTACTAGGTTCTAGTCAAACGCGAGTAGTCCGCGCGGGGTCGACTCAGAGTGAGCCGAGCAGCTGGGCGATCTCGTCCGCCGGATACGGCGTCTTCCGGCTTTCGCCGTGCAACGCGAAGTAGAAGTCGTTGACGACAGCTCTCGGCCGGGCAGGAGACGACCGGCACGACGACGCTGCGCGCGCACGGCATCCCCGCGCTGGCGGCCGGATGAACATCGTCGAGACACTCGGAGGGCGCGTCTGGTCGTTCTTCATGCGTGAGTGGGACGACTTCGCGACGCCGGAGCGGAGCCGCCGACCGGCGGTCGCCGCGTCTCGTGCTCGAGGACGGCACCGTCGTCGGTCCCCATCGCCAACGCGTCACCTGCGGCACTTCGCGGTCGAGTTCCGGAACTGGATCCTCGGCGCGGCCGCCGCGCAGTCCGGTCAGGCCCCGACGGCCCTCACGGCCGGATGACGGTGAGCGCGAACCGCGCCTGCTCCTTCGCCGCGTGGCCCACGGCGTCGGCGATGTCGTCGAGGCCGAACTCCGTGACGGCGAACCCGCCCAGGTCGAGCAGGCCGGCGCGGGCCAGCGCGATCAGGCTGCTGTTCGCCTCGCGCGGGGCCAGCCACTGGCCGCGCACGGTGATGTTGTTGCGCATCAGCCACGGGTAGGGCAACGCGAGGTCGTCGCCGCCGAGCATGCCGACGCCGCCCATCAGCACGACCCGGCCGTACTCGCGCACCGTCATGGCCGCGGTCCGGGTGACGGCCGCTCCCGCCGATGGCGGCAGCAGGTCGAGGACCACGTCGATCGGGCCGGGCGCCGCGGCTCGCATGCGCGCGGTGTCGTCGTCCCCGGTGAGCCGGACGGTCCGGACGCGCGCGCCGAACCGGCGTTCCAGGTCGGCCAGCGCGTCGGTGTTGCGGCCCGGCGCGACCACGCAGGCCGCGCCCATCGCGAGGGCGACCGCCACGCCCGCGCTGCCGAAGTTTCCGGTCGCGCCGCTGACCAGCACCGTTTCGCCCGGCTGGAGCTGGGCCGCGAGCAGGCCGCCGTACGGCACGAGGCACAGGGAGAGTGCGGTCCACCGACCGGCGTCGGCCGCGTCGATGGGGCCGAGCGGGACGGCGTTCTCGGTCGGGACCATGAGCTGCTCGGCGTAGGCGCCGTGGCCGAAGTGGCGCTGCAGGAACAGGCCGCCTTCGCCGCGTGCGCTCAGCCCCTGCAGCGTGATGTCCGGCGTGCGCGCGTCGTCGCGGGAGCGGATCGTCGGGTCGCACAGCACCCAGTCGCCGGGCTTGAGCCGGGTCGCGTCCGGGCCGGTCGCGCGGACCCGGCCGACCGCGCCGGCGCCCGGCACGACCGGCAGCGTCAGCAGGTAGTTCCGCTCGCCGCGGAACACCTCCGCGGCGTAGGGCAGTACCGGCGCCGCGACGACGTCGACAACCACTTCACCGGTGCCCAGCACCGGGTCGGGCAGCTCGCGCACGGACGGCAACGTGCCGAATTCTTCGAGGACAGCAGCTCTCATGTGACCAGCCTCCGCGTTCCCGGACGTCGTATCCAGGCCTGGTATCATCCTGGGACTCATCCGTGCTACCCGGAGGTCGTCGATGGCGGACGTGGCCCGCGCCGGGCTGGGGGAGTTCCTGCGGTCCCGGCGGGAGCGGCTGAATCCGGCGACCCTCGGGTTACCGGACCGTCGACGCCGACGGACGCCCGGGTTGCGTCGCGAGGAGGTCGCCGAACTCGCCGGCATCGGCGTCGACTGGTACATCCGGCTCGAACAGGGCCGCACGGTCAGCCCGTCCACGGAGACGATCGAGGCGTTGGCCGGCGCCCTGCGGCTGGACGACGCGGAGCGCGTCCACCTGCGGGAACTGGCCCGCAACCCGGCGCGGACCGCGTTCACCCGCGAGTCGGTCCCCGACTCGACGCGAGGGCTGATCGAGAGCCTCTCGCAGCCCGCCTACGTCACGGGCCGCCGGTGGGACGTGCTGGCCTGGAACCGCGCGGCCGTCTCGCTGTTCACCGACTTCGCCAAGCTGCCCGAGGCGGACCGCAACGTGCTGGTGTTCCTGCTGCTCGACGAGCGGGGACGGCGGCTGTTCGGGCCCGGCTGGGCGGCGCAGGCCGAGCACACGGTGGCGCAGTTCCACGCCGCGTACGACCTGTGGGCGCCGGACCCGGCGTTCACCGCGCTGGCCGGCCGCCTGCGCGCGGGCTGCCCCGAGTTCGCGGGCTGGTGGGAGCGCCACGACGTCGTCCACAGTGGACCCGGCCGGAAGACGCTGTACCGCCCGGAGCCGGTGGAGTTCGAGTACGCGACGTTCCAGGCGAACGAGGACCCGGCGCTGCGGCTGACGCTCTACGCGCCGGCCCGGCGCCCGCGGACCAGCGGCAGGTAGACCTCGTCGACGATCTCCACGAGGACGTCGTCGTCCACTGTGGTCAGTCCGCGGGTGAGGTATTCGTTGCGCAGCAAGGTGAGCGCGACCGTCGCGACGCGGGGGTGGAGTGACTCCGGCGGTGCTTCGCCCCGGCTCACCGCGCGTTCGAGGAGCGTGAGCCACGTGGCGGTGCCGCCGTCACGGGCCTGCTCGTGCAGCTGGGCCAGCAGTTCGGGGTCGTCGCTCACACCGGCCAGCAGGCCGCGGAGGATCTGCGCCGCAGGGGAGGAGCGGTCGCAGTTGATGGCGCGCAGCAAGGCCAGCGCGTCGTCGCGGAGGTCGCCGGTGTCGGGCGGGCGCAGCTTGTCCTCGGCCAGGTGCCGGTAGGCGGCGACGCCGAGCGCGGCGCGGTTCGGCCAGCGGCGGTAGATCGTGTTCTTGTTGGTGCCGGCCCGCTGCGAGACGCGTTCCATGGTCAGGCCCGGGTAGCCGGCCTCGGCCAGCTCGTCCGCGGCGGCGCGCAGGATCGCGTCTTCCAGTTCGGCGCCGCGTCGCCGGGTCTTCGCTTCGGTCATCGGTACTCACCGTACCTTGTCGATAGGGTACGGTACGTACCGTACGCTATTTCTTCTGGAGGGCACCTCTATGCGAGCCAACGGCATCGGTTACGACACCGGAATGGCGGTCGGCGGCACCATTCGCCGTCCCTTCGAACCCGAGCTGGTCCGGCGGGAGCTGACGATCATCCGCGACGACCTGCACTGCACGGCCGTCCGCCTGTTCGGCACGGACCTGGACCGGATCGAGTTCGCCGCGCGGGAAGCGGCCGCCCTCGGGCTGGAGGTGTGGTTCTCGCCGTTCCCCTGGGACCGGCAGCCGGAGGAGATCCTCGAGCAGCTCGCCGACGGCGCCGAGCGGGCCGAGCGCCTCCGCGCGGCAGGTGCCGGGATCGTGTTCGTCACCGGCGCCGAGCTGAGCCTGTTCAACCACGGCTTCCTGCCGGGCGACAGCCTCCCGGAACGCACCGCGGGACTGTTCGCGCGATCCCCGGAATCTCTGCGAGCGCTGGCCGGACTTCCCGCGCGCATCAACGACTTCCTGGCCCGCGCGGTCGAGGTCGTCCGAGCGCGCTTCGGTGGCCGGATCACCTACGCGTCGGTGCCGCTGGAACGCGTCGACTGGACGCCGTTCGACATCGTCTCGGTCGACGCGCACCGCTCGAAGGAGGTCGAGCACATCTACCGGGAAGGCATCCGCACCCTGGTCGCGGCGGGCAAGCCCGTGGCGATCACGGAGTTCGGTTGCACGACCTACCGCGGCGCGGCCGACCTCGGCGCCCGCAGCGGCGCGATCCTCGAATACGACGGCGACGTCCCGGTCCGGCTGGACGGCGACTACGTCCGCGACGAGGAGGAGCAGGCGAGGTACCTGCGCGAGCTGCTGGAGGTGTTCACGACGGAGGGCGTCGACGCGGCGTTCGCGTGCACTTTCGTCTGCTACGGCCTGGTGTACCGCCCGTCGCCCCGCGAAGACCTCGACATGGCGAGCTGGGGTGTGGTGAAGGTCCTGGAGGAAGGCTCGGGGGAGACGTACCCGGGCCTGCCGTGGGAACCGAAAGCCGCGTTCGGCGCGCTCGCCGCCTGCTACGCCTGAGCCTCGCCCTTCATCAGCTCCTCGATCTTGGTGATGATCTCCCGATCGGTAGCCACGCTGAGTACGGTGATGCCCTGCGGGCCGGGAGCGCGATGCAGCAGTCCGAGCTTCACGGTCAACCACGCACGCAGGTCGGCAAGCTCCTGACGCGCGGCGTCGCGCTCCGCGCGCAGGGCGTCGATGGCGGCGGTGGGATCGGTCTCCGGGGGCATGTTCCGATCCTGCCGGATCACGGCGCCGGGGACAGCAACTTCGTCCTCGCGGCCGCGAGTTCACGGCCGTCGTGGCCGGTGAAACGGGGCACGAGCCGAGCGTATCCGGCCCGGCGCGGTGGCCGCCGCGCGCCGTCCGGGGTGACACTGGGGTCATGACAGCGGTCGACCGGCAGCGGGCACGTCCGCCGTCGGCGACCGCCCGGTACGACCCCACGCCACCCCTGCGACGCGGTGCGCTGCTGGTCACAGCCTCGCTGGCCGCCTTGAGCGGCGCGGTGACGACGGCCGCCGCGGTGCCCGCGCTCTGGCGGATCTGGCAGCTCTACGCCATGTTGTTCGGCGTCTTCGCGGCCGTCGAAATCGTCGCCGTGGCCGCCGTCGTCGGCTGGCCCACGCGCAAGACCGCCCGGTTCGCGGCCCTGACCGCGGCCGTGGCGCTCGCGCTGTGGGTGGTCAGCCGGCCGCTCGGGCTCCTGGCGCGGTTCGACCCGTGGCAGCCGGCGGACACGGTGGTCGGCTTCACCGACTACGTGGTCGCCGCGCTGCAGGTCATCGCCCTGTTCGGGCTGCTGGTGGTCGCCCGGCGGCGGGCGCACCCGCGGCCGTCCGCGCTGCGGCGCGTGTCGGCGTGGATCGTGCTGTTCCCCGTGCTCCTGCTGGTCCTCGCGACCGGCACGGCCGGGGCGGTCGCCGCGGGCGACGGCGTCACCGGCACGAACGCCTCGACCCTGCTCGACGGCGCTTCGGGCACGGTCGAGTACTGCCGCCCGGCCGGGATCCCCCTGGCCATGGACGTCTACCAGCCCAAGACGTCCGCGGCGCCCGCGCCGGTGGTGCTCTACCTGCACGGCGGCGGCCTGTTCCTCGGCAACCGCAAACCCGCGGGCCCGGGCGCGCTGCTCGACGGCCCGCGGTTCACCGCCGTCCGGGACGCGCTGACGGCCCGCGGCGTGGCGGTCGCCGCGATCGACTACCGCCTCGCGCCCGCCGCGCCGTGGCCGGCCGCGCTCACCGACGCCAAGTGCGCGGTCCGCTTCCTCGCGGCCAACGC
Organism: Amycolatopsis sp. NBC_00355; assembly: GCF_036104975.1. Taxonomy (GTDB): domain Bacteria; phylum Actinomycetota; class Actinomycetes; order Mycobacteriales; family Pseudonocardiaceae; genus Amycolatopsis. Next base: position 10,441,292 of record NZ_CP107982.1, read on the forward strand.
GACGGCGTTGCACCTCGACCCGGCCCGCATCGCGGCCTGGGGGATCGGCACGGGCGGCACCCTGGCGGCCCTCCTCGGCACGGCGCCGGGTTTCGACACCGGCCAGTACGCCGGGGTTCCCAGCACGGTCCACGCGGTGGCAGCGGTCGCCGCTCCGGCCGACTTCACGGATTTCACCGGCGTGGACGCGGTCACGCGCGCGTCGATCCTGCTCGCCCTGGGCCGGGCGCCGGCCACCTTGCGCGCGGCGAGCCCGCTGACCTACGCGGGCCCGGGCGCCCCGCCGTTCCTGCTCGCCGGCGGCCGGAAGTCGGCGGAGTACGCGAACCGCCTGCGCGTGGCGGGCGACCCGGTGACCACCGGCGACGGCGGGCCCGCCGAAGTGGCGGACTTCCTGGTCACCGCCCTGCGCTGATAGCTTGACGACGTGAGCAGCGGACGGGAACTCGTGGCGCCGATCTTCGGCGACCACTCCTACCGCTGCGATTTCTACGGTTGACCGGCCCCGCTCCGGGCCCTTCGCACCGCCTCCGGCGGTGAACTTCGTCAACCGTAAGGAAAGCCATGACTCTGCCTGCCATCGGCTGGGCGCTCAAGCACATGCCGCTGACCGCCGCCGCCGTCGAGGACCACGAGGCGCTGCTCACCGGGCGGCGGCTCGCGATGTGCCTGCACGTCGAGCCCAAGACCGGCGCGCTCGTCACGCTCCTGGCCCGCGCCGGGCTCGACGTCACCCTCACCGGCTCGCCCGGCACGACCCACGACGACGTCGCCGACGACCTGCGCGCGATCGGCGTGAAGGTGCACACCCGCCGCGCCGACGATGACGCCGACCACGCCCGCAACGTCGCGAAGGTCCTCGAAAACGAACCGGACCTCACGCTCGACAACGGCGCTGATCTCACGCTGTCGCTGCTCGAATCCGGGACGCCCGCGGGTTATCTCGGCGGCACCGAGGAGACGACGACCGGGGGCCTCCGGCTGCGGGAGCGGCCGCGCGGCGTCGCCCACCCCGTCGTCGTGATCAACGACTCGCGGCTGAAACTCCTGGTGGAGAACGAGTTCGGCGTCGGCCAGAGTGTCGTGCAGGGGTTTCTCAACGCCACCAACCTGATGGTGCCGGGGATGCGCGCCGCGGTGCTCGGGTACGGGCCGTGCGGCAAGGGTGTCGCGGACACCCTCGCGCGGCTCGGCGCGCGGGTCGCCGTGTGCGACACCGACCCGATGCGGGCACTTCAGGCCATTTTGGACGGTCATCGCGTCGGAACCGCCGAGGAGGCGGTCGAAGACGCCCGAGCGGTCTTCACCGCGACCGGCGCTCCCGGCGTCGTCGGCGCGGCCGAGCTGGCCGCGCTGACCGACGGCGCGGTGCTCGCCGGCGTCGGCCACTTCGCCTGGGAGATCGACGCCGAGGCGCTGCGGACGGCGACCGTGCGCACGATCGAGTACGGCGAACCCGGCCGTCGCACCGGGCACGTGCTGGCCGATGGCCGCGAGATCGTCGTCCTCGACCACGGCCGGATGCTCAACCTGACCGCCGCCAACGGGAACTCCATCCAGGCCATGGATCTCGGCCTCACGCTGCAGGTGCGCAGCCTCGCGGCGGTGTGCGGCGGCGGGCTGGCCCCGGCGGTCCAGCCGGTCCCGGCGGCCGTCGAACGGCGGATCGCGACGGACCTGGTCGAACGGCTCCGCTGAAACCCGGGACTTGCCCTGGAGCGCGCTCCAGGTCCTAACGTGACGGGTACGCCGACCGCACGTCAGGAGAAAAGTCTCATGGAGCTCGGTTTTCACCTTCCCATCTTCGACATCGAAGGCGGGACGACCGCTATCGCGGGCGAGCTCGCCCGCGTGGGCACCGCGGCGGAGGAGGCCGGTGCGACCTGGTTGTCCTTCATGGACCACTACTTCCAGATCGAGCCGACCGGCCTCCCCGCCGAGTCCAACATGCTCGAGGGCTACACGACCCTTGGCTTCCTCGCCGCCCACACGTCCCGGATCGAGCTCGGCCTGCTCGTCACCGGCGTGACCTACCGCCACCCCGGCCTGCTCGCGAAGATCGTCACCACCCTCGACGTCCTCTCGGGCGGCCGGGCCGCGCTCGGGATCGGCGCCGCGTGGTTCGAGCGTGAGCACCACGGCATGGGCGTGCCGTACCCGCCGGTCGCCGAGCGCTTCGAGCGGCTGGAGGAGACCCTGCGCATCGCCGCGCAGATGTGGGACCCGGAGAACAACGGGCCGTTCGAGGGCAAGCACTACCAACTGGCCGAGACGCTCTGCTCGCCGCAGCCGATCAACCGCCCCAAGGTGCTCATCGGCGGCAGCGGGGAGCGCAAGACCCTGCGGCTGGTGGCGCAGTACGGCGACGCCTGCAACCTCTTCGCGTCCTCGCCCGAGGACGTCGCGCACAAGCTGGACGTGCTGCGCGGGCACTGCGACACCGTCGGCCGCGACTACGACGAGATCCGCAAGACGATCCTCGCCAACAACCCGCGTCCGTCGCCGGAAACCCGCGACGACTTCGTCCGCAGCATGGCCGACTACGCGAAGCTCGGCATCCAGACGGCCATCATCACGCCGACCACGGGATCGCCGGCCGCCTGGATCGACGGCATGGCCCCGGCCGTGCCGCAGCTGGCGGAGTTCTAGCCCGGCATCCGCCGGTCCGCAGTCGTGCGCGGCACGACTTCGACGTCGAGCAGCGGGTTGAGCGTGTCACCCGCTGCTCGACCTCGCGCGCGGGGTGGATCACGCTGCGCGCGCCCAAGAGCAGCCTCGTCGGCACGCGGCTCGTCGTCGGTGAACAGCGCCGGCGGTGGTAAGTAGGCGGCCAGGTACCGCGTTCCGGTCTTCCGGTCCCTGAACTCCCCGACCGGTCAAACCCTCCCCAGTTTATGGTGCAAGCGCACGATAACGGCGGGTACCCGCGACTGCCGAGCTGGTGGCCTGTGGGAGAGTGACCGCGTGCCGAAACGCGTCGACCATCAGCAGCGCCGGCGCGAAATCGCGGAAGCGCTGTACCGGATCGCCGCCACCCGGGGCCTGGCCGCTGTGACGCTGCGTGCGGTCGCCGCCGAGGCCGGGATCTCGATGAACCTGGTGCAGTACTACTTCCCGGCCAAGGAGGACATGCTCCGGTTTGCCTGGGAGCGGATGGCCGAGCTGAGCGCCGAGCGCGCCACGGGCGGGATCGTCGCGGCGCTCGGCACCGGCGACGAACGCGCGGTCGTGCGGGCGTACCTGGCCGGCGTGCTGCCGTCCGACGAGCGCAGCCGCACGCTCTGCGCGGTCCAGATCGCCTACTTCGCCGTCGACGTCACCCGCGGCAGCCGGCAACCGGACCAGGAAGCCCTGCTGCCGCACCTGGTTCGAGGCCTCGCGGATCAGATCCGCTTGGCGCAGAGCAAGAACGGCGTCCCGGCGGACCTCGACGCCGAACGGGAAGCGGACACCCTCGCGACGATGGCCGCCGGCCTCGTCTCCGGCATCCTGGTCGGCGCCTACACGGACGAGCAGGCCGCGGCGCTCGTCGACTACCGGCTCGACCGGCTGTTCGGCGCGTCCTGAATCCCGTATCACGCCCCAGCGGGCTCCGCGGTTGTCCCGCCGCCGGCCCGGAATGTTCCGTGCTGCCGGACCGTCCCGGCGCGTCCTAGTTTCGGCTTCGACAGACGAAACAGGGGGATCCACCATGAAAACGGGCAGATTCGCCCGGTCGGCTCGCGCTGCCTGCGTGCTGACCGCGGCGCTCACCATCGCCGCCGCCACACCCGCCGCCGCCGACACCGGCCCGAACCTCGCGATCACGGTGGTCGCGGGGCAGGGCCGCTGGCTGCCGGGGGACACCGTCCCGATCGACCTGACGATCACCAACACCGGCGACGCGCCTGCCACCGACGTCTGGGCGGCCACCTCCCAGCAGTCCGGGCCGTACCTCTCGATCCCGGACCAGGCGTGGGGCGACCTGCAGTTCTCGGGCCCGCGCACGACGTTCGCGCCGGGGGAGACCCGGACCTACCACCTGCCCGCCACGGTCAGCTACAGCAACCCGGGCGATGCCGTGGTGGAGTTCGACGTGTTCGACACCGAAGACGTCGACTCGAACGACAACCACACGGTGGTCACCGTCCCGGTGGTGCCGGCGGACACGATCGACCGCGTCGCCGGCCACGTCTACGGCGACCGCGACCGGGACGGGAAGCCGTCCCCGGGCGAGGACCTGGCCGGCGTCGAAGCCCACCTGATCGGCCGCGGCATGACGCACGACCTGGTCGCGGTCACCGACGCCGCCGGGCGTTCGCGTTCGACGGGCTGCCGGTCGGGCCGGGCTACTCCCTGTACTTCGTGAAGGTGCCGGACAACTGGCAGCTGCCGTACCTGCCGCCGCTGCGGCTGGACGGCAGTGGTGCGAACACCGCCCTCGAGGTCCAGGGCGTCCGCCCGCTCAGCGAGAGCCTGACGGCGGCCATCGTGCTGGACAAGGCGAGTTACGCGGTCGGCGAGACCGCGAAGGCGACGGTCACCCTCACCAACACCGGCGACCGGCCGCTCACCGGCCTCTTCGCCGGCTGCGACCCGGGCGGTTTCGGCCGGGCGATCGCCGTCCCGAACGCCCAGTGGGGCGCCTTCGCCCCCGAGCACCCGGCCGGGCAGCTGGCGGTGGGGCAGCGGGTCGTCCTGACGGTGTCGGGCAAGGTGCCGCAGGCGGCCGGCTACTACGGCGTCACCGGTCTCGACTGCTACTTCGACGACGGCAAGACGCTGGGCGCCCCGTACGTGTTCACGAACGCCAAGGTGCCCGGGCTGAAGGCCGACGCCAAGGGGCAGGTGTGGGCCGACAAGAACCACAACGGCCGGGTCGACGCGGGGGAGGGCCTGGCGAAGACCAAGGTCGTGCTGACCGAGGACGGCGTCCACCCCGTCGCGATCACCCAGACCGACGCGCAGGGCGTCGCGACCTTCAAGCAGGTCGGCGTCGGGAACTACGTGCTCCGCGTGCTGGGCGGGTGGACGGCCGTGGGTGACACGACGGTCTACGTCGTGACGCCGCCGTACGGCTACGGCGACTGGAGCGTCCAGGTGGCTCCCCGCTGACGGCGTCCCGCCGGGCCCACGCGGGCCCGGCGGGCCCCACGATCCGGTGACCGGCGGGAACTCCGGCCCGTCGCCGCCCGTTGATCGGGTGAAGCGCAGTAATGTGATGCGCGGAAATGACCGACGACTCCTACGACGAGGGTTCAGTGACCACCGATCCGGCGGCCGAGCACGCTTCTTTGAGCGAGGCGGCCGAAGAGCTCGCCGTCGCCGGGCAGCTCCCGCGTTTCCTGCTGATGTACAAGTTCGCCATCGAAGAACTGATGACGAAACTGCGGATCCTCAGCGAGGAGTTCGACTTCGTCCACCGGCACGACCCGATCGAGCACATCACGAGCCGGGTCAAGCGGCCGGAGGCGATCAAGGAGAAGGTGCACCGCCGCGGCCTGGGCAGCGACTGGGTCTCCGCCGCCCGCGCGCTCGACGACATCGCCGGCATCCGCGTGGTCTGCCCGTTCGTCGACGACGTCTTCGCGGTGGCCCGCATGCTGACCGCCCAGGACGACGTCGAACTGCTGCGCACCAAGGACTACATCGCCCGCCCCAAGGCCAACGGCTACCGCAGCCTGCACCTGATCGTGCGCATCCCGGTATTCCTGTCCGACCGGGTCGAGAAGGTCAAGGTGGAGGTCCAGTTGCGCACCATCGCGATGGACTTCTGGGCGGCGGTCGAGCACAAGCTGTCGTACAAGTACCGCGACAGCGTCCCCCCGGACTTCGCGGGCGAACTGTCTGCGGCCGCTGCGACCGCGGCGGACTTGGACGCCCGGATGGCCGCATTGCACGAACGGATCCGCTAAGCGTTACTCCTTGTCCGGCGGAGTCCGCGGAGCGAACAGCGGCCCGGCGGCCCGCCCGGTGACGAAGATCGCCACGACCGACACCGCCCCGGCGCCGAGCGAGACGCCGGCTTCGACGGGCGCGCCGTGCCCGATGAACTGCACGGCGACGAGCGCGAAGACCACGAGCGCTCCGAAGCCGAGAAGCGCGGACGCCACGCGGAACCCGAACCACGCCCACTCCAACTTGCGCCGGTGCCGGTTCTCCGCCGTCTCGGCGTCGAAGCGCTGCTGCAACCGCAGTTCCACCAGGGCCAGGACGCGGTCGGCCGTATCGGGGTGGTCTTTGTACAGGTCGCGGACGTGGCCCAGCACCTGCATGCCGAGCCACTCGTCGGTCAGGGACGGCGCCTGCTCGGTCATGCCAGGCCCTCGCCCTCGCGAGTCATGGTCAGCACGACATCGAGTTCACGAAGCACGTCCCGCCCGGCGCCGGTGACGTCCCGGACTGCCACGATCGTCCGGTCAGCGGGGCGTGTCGGAGGTGTCGGCGCCGGTGTCGTCAGCCCGAGGAAGTGGAGCAGGCCGCGCCGTGGTGCACGGGAAGCGGGCGCGGGGGAGTGGCTGCGCAGCGCGGCTTCGAGGTTGGCGCGGGGTTCGGGAACATGTTCGGTTTCCAGCAGCCGCCGGAGCTTGCGGTACACGCGGACCCGATATGGGCCGATGCTGCCGACCGGAATCCGGAGTTCTTCGGCGACGGCGTCGTAGGTGCGGGACGAAGTCAAAGCCCTCAGGAACCGCTTCTCCCGGCTCGACAACGGTAAGCCGGGGCTGTCGTCTGGCGGGATCTGCTGCGCCGACCTTGGTTCGTGCCGCGACTTCGCCTGGGCCACCGCCACGATGAGCCAGTCCAGAACCGCGTCTTCGTTGTCGAAGCGTTCGATCTCCCGTGCGAGTTCCGCAGCGATGGCCTGGACGACAGCCCAGTCGTCGAGGCCGGAAGCCCGGACGACGACCCCGATGACGGGCCGGGCAGCGGCCAGTACCTCGGCTCGCGCCGCGGTGTCACCGCTGCGCACGGCAGCAAGCAGGGCGGCCATGCGCTCCCGCCCGGCCAGCTCGCGCGGCGTCAGGGACAGCTGCCCGGTTTCGTCCACCTCGTCACTGTCCACCGCCCGGCCGGAACCGGACAAGGGCCGGACCGGTGGTTACTCCCGTGAGCGCTCGCCCGCCGGCGCCAGCAACACGCCCAGCGCGATCAGCTCCGTCACCGCCATCCCGCGTTCCACCAGCCCCAGCGGGATCAGCGTCCACCACCGCCCGCCCTCGGCCGCGGCCACCACGACCGCGCCCAGGATCACCGCGAACCAGCCCAGGGACGCGATCGCCAGCACACGCGCGACCCACCGCCGGCCGGAGGACGCCGGGAACGCCGTGCGCGAAGCGATCAGCACCGCCAGCGGCAGCGCGACGAACGCCACCACGCTCGCGACGCGGTGCAGGGTGCCGCCGAAGTCCGAGCGGGAGACCGTCGCCCAGTCCGGCTTCGGGAACGCCACGATCACCAGCAGGCCGATCGTCCACAGTGCTCCCAGGATCGCCGCGGCCACGGGCAGCCGGCGTTGGCCGGCCAGCACCGCGAGCCCCGCGGCCGAGCCGGACGCCACCAGGACCACCGCGATGTCGAACACCCACTTGTGATCCGACAGGCCGTACTCGCTGATCGTGCGGCGGGTCGCGCTGATCTGGTCGGTCGGCGGGATGACCTGCAGCAACAGCACCATCGCGGCGCCCACCACGAGCGCGGCGACACCCGCTAGCGAGACCGCGACGGACGTCCGTCGCGCAGGGACCGTGACCATGAACCGACAGTAGCCGACCGGTGGTTGAACTCCCGGTGAAATGTCCTTTTGCGCGGCCGTCTGTGTGAAGAACGGGTGAAGGCAGTACGACTTACGGCGGTTACCCCGGCCGGTTTTCGTCCATTACGGTCACTCGCTACCGGTACGTCCTTACTGTGCCGGCCTCGGTCAAGGAGGTCTTTTCCCGTGGGGAATTCACCAAGACGGCTGGTGCTGCTGGCTTCGGCCATCGCGCTGGCCGGCACGTTCGTCGCGCTGCCGGCCGGCACCGCCGGCGCGGCGCAGAACATCCTGCGTGCCGACAAGTCGGTCGCCCGCTCGTGCTTCGCGAAACTGCAGCCCAAGGGTACTTCGGGCACCGATCGCCGCGACCTCACGTCCACTGTGGACGGTCTGGTCCAGGCCCGGCTGAAGGCGACGTCGGGCGCCGAGGGTGACTGGGACGTCGCCGTGTTCGACAAGGCGACCGGCGGTGTTGTCGCCGCTTCGACGGCGTTGCGCTCCCACGAACTCGCCGAAAGCTTCGTGAAGAAGGGCCAGCAGCTCGTCGTCCAGGGCTGCCGCTACGGCGGCTCGGCCGGCCAGGTCCAGCTCGGCGTCGACTTCCTGGCGCTGACCCCGCAGGGCACGCCGACCACCGCGCAGAAAGCGCAGCTGGTCCGCGTCGACACGCCGACGCGGGCCGACAAGAACAAGCTGACCGGCCTCGGCCTCGACGTCACCGAGAAGGGTGACGCGACCGGCGTCGAGGTCGTCCTCGCGAACGACACCGACCGCAAGACCCTCAAGGACAGCGGCTTCACCTCGAAGGTGATCGAAGCCGACCTGTCCGCGAAGTCGGTGCAGGACGCGAAGACCGACCGCCAGTACGCGGCGAAGACCGCCGCCTCGGCGCTGCCCTCCGGGCGCACCGCCTACCGGCACCTCTACGACTACAACTACGAGATGAAGGAGCTGGCCCGCAAGAACCCCGGCCTCGTCTCGGCGTTCACCATGCCGGAGTCGACCTGGGAAGGCCGCGACGTCGTCGGCGTCGAGATCGCCACCGACGTCAAGAACATCACCGACGGCAAGCCGGTGAACTTCACCATGGGCGTGCACCACGCCCGGGAGTGGCCGGCCGGCGAGCACGTCATGGAGTGGGCGTACGAGCTGATCAACGGCTACTCGCACGACCCCGCGATCCGCAGCCTGGTCGGCAAGACCCGCAACATCGTCGTGCCGATCATCAACCCGGACGGCTTCGAGATCTCCCGCGAAGCCGAGCCGAAGGGTGACTTCAGCCGCTTCGACTATGAAATGAAGCGCAAGAACTGCAACGTCAACGACTCGCCGCCGCAGTTCGCGACCGGCGTGTGCAAGGCCAACCCGGGCGGCCGGATCCGCGGCACCGACCCGAACCGCAACTACGGCGGCTTCTGGGGCGGCAACGGCGCCGAGGTGGCCTGGAGCGGTGACACCTTCCGCGGGTCCGCGCCGTTCAGCGAGCCCGAGGTCCGCAACGTGCGCTCGATCGTGTCCTCGCGCCAGGTGACCAACCTGATGACGATGCACACCGTCGCCGCGCTGGTGCTGCGTCCGCCGGGTGTGGCCGACGTCCGCCCGCCGCTCGAGGAGCCGGCCTACAAGGCCCTCGGCGACAAGATGGCGTCGCGCAACGGCTACACGAGCGAGCCGAGCTGGGCGCTCTACGACACCACCGGCACCACCGAAGACTGGTCGTACTGGGCCACCGGCGGCTGGGGCTTCACCATCGAGGTCGGCGGCAACGGCTTCCACGGCCCTTACGCCGACAGCGTGGTGGCGGAGTACGAAGGCCTCGCGCCGGCCACCGGCGCGGGCAAGGGCGGCAACCGCCAGGCGCTGCTGGACCAGCTGAGCAACGCCGCCGACCCGCAGCAGCACTCGACGCTGATCGGTTCGGCCCCGAAGGGCTACCAGCTCAAGCTGCACAAGACGTTCCAGACGCCGACGTCGCCGGTGATCCAGGCCGACGGCACCACCAAGCCGCCGATCTACTACACCGACGACCTGAACTCGAAGCTCACCACCACCGGTGGGCGGTTCGCGTGGTCGGTCAACCCGTCGACGCGCCCCTACGTCGCCGGCCGCTACGGGCGTGACCCGCAGGGCCCGGCGCAGCAGGGTTACGCGGTGGCGAACCCGGCCGGGGTGCCGCCGATCAACCAGAACTACCCGGCCGACACCGCGGGTGACTCGTTCACCTTCCACGTCGACGGCCTGCCGAAGGTGGACAACGGGAAGTTCAGCGTCAACATCAACTGGGCCGGCACGTCGACCGACTGGGACCTGTTCATCTACGACTCGGCCGGCAACCTGGTCAGCTCGTCGGCGAACGGCGGCACGACGTCCGAGCACGCCGTGCTGTTCGACCCGCCGGCCGGCGACTACAAGGCCGTGGTGGTCAACTACGACCAGGCCGACCCGAACGCCGTCGACGACTGGACCGGGGACGTCTCGTTCTCGTCGCCGATCCCGCCGACCTACGGCACGAAGGAGGCCTACCAGCTGACCTGCACGTCGCCGAAGGGCCAGCTCGTCGGTGTGGCGGACGTCTTCGCCGACCGCGGCCAGACGGTCGACGTCGGTGAGGTCTGCACCCGGTCCGCGCACGCGCAGAAGCAGCGCGCGTCGGGCGGCGTCCGGTAGTCCTCGAAGTTCCGTGAAGGCCTCCTTACCGGCTCTTATGGCCGGTAAGGAGGCCTTCACGGCGTTACGGCCAGTGCGACACCGAGGACGACGAGGATCGTGCCCACGACGCGGTTCAGGGCCGGTTTCGCGTGTTCGTACCAGCGTTGGGTGGCCGGGGCCGAGAACAGCAGCGCCACTGACAGGTGCCAGACGGCCGACGCGGCGACGATCAGCGCGACCGCCGCGACCTTGATCCCCACCGGTTCGCTCGGCGGGAGCGTCGCGGTGAGCACGCTGCCGAAGAACGCGGCGGCCTTCGGGTTGGTCAGGTTGCTGACGACGCCCTGGCGGAACGCGCCGCCCCGAGCCGCCGGTGGGGCGGATTCGGGCGCGCGGGCCCGAATCCACAGCCGGATCCCCAGCCACGCCAGGTAAGCGCCGCAGACGACGCGCAAGGCCGTGGCCAGCCACGGCGTGCGTGCCAGGACGGCACCCAGCCCGAAGACGGCGACCGCGGCGAGCAGCCCGCCCGCGGCGACGACGCCGAGCGCGACCGACACCGCGGTGCGCCGGGTCCCGGCCGCCGCCGTGTGCGCGATGAGGACGAAGTTGGGGCCGGGGGAGACGGCCGCGGGGAGGTAGGCCAGCAGCACGGTGCCGAGGGTGGCAGCGGGGCTCACGCCGCCCGGCCGCCCCCGCCGACGACCTGGTCACGCATGGCTCGCAGCGCGTCGTGGTCCACAGTGGACGGTTCGGCGGCGAGCCATTCGCCGATCTCGTGCAGGAACGTCTCCGGCGTCATCGGCGGAGCGGGCAGGTCGTCCGGGTCCGCTGTGGTCAGCTCGCCGCTGCGGCTCGGGTACACGATCATCGCGCCGCGCAGCGCGACGCCGGGCAGCAGGTCGCGGTAGGCGGCGAGGCTTTCGGCGAGCCGGCTGCCGCCGCCGCGGAACGGCCGCCCGTTGCGCAGCAGCCGGCCGTCCTCGGCGGTTTCGTAGTGCCCGGGCAGCCAGATCTTCGACTCGATGAGCACCAGCCGCTTCCCGCACAGCACGGCGTGGTCGACGTCGGCGAACACCGAGCCCGGCCAGGCGAGCCCGTGGAAGATCCGGGCGCCGGGCAGCCGGGTCAGGTAGGTCTCCAGGAGCTCGGCGGTGAGCCGCTCGGCCAGCTCGTCGCGCTCGGTGCCGGGAGCGCCGAAAACGGTGCGGCCGCCGAACTCCTCGGCGTAGGCGTCCCGGGCGCGGGACGCGCGCAGGTAGCCGCGGGCCAGCCGGTGCACCAGCAACGCGGTGCCGGCGGTGAGGATGAGCCAGACGACCAGCACCGGCGGCGAGAACTCGACCCCGCTGACCAGCGGCAGCAGCACCAGCACCATGCCGCCCACCGCGACGACGACGGGCGTGTGCCCGGGCCCGCGGCGCCGGCCGTGCCGCATCCGGGTGTCCTCGCCCGCGAAGTGCCACCAGGTCAGGTCTTCGGCGTCGAGGTCGGGCAGGTCGGGTACGAAGCCGGGCTCGTCGCCGAAGCGCCGCCGTGGCCGTGGCCGCACCGGGACCGGCACGACGGTGGCGCCGCCCGCGTCGTAGCGGTCGCGGCTGACGGGGTCGCTCAGGACGTCGTAGGCCTCGCGGAGCAGCCGGAACGTGCCGACCGTGCCGCCGGCGTCCGGGTGCATGGTCTTGGCGAGCCTGCGGTAGGCCGTCTTGACGTCGGACGCCGTGGCGTCACGGCGGACGCCGAGCACCTCGTAGTAGTCGACCTCGGGCACGCTGGCGTTCACCTCCGGATGGCTGCGCGAAGACTTTATGGGGTCGGGCCGCGGGGCCGGTCACCGCCTCCGCGGCGCGGCAGGGTGATGGTCCCGGAGGCCAGGTCAGGGCGGTGTCAGGAGTTTTACCGCTCGCCGTCTTCGCGGTCATCGGGGTGTTCTGCCGACCTCGCCGGGTGCGTGACGTGGCCCCGTCCGGGGCACGTGTCACGTTTCCGGTGCTCCATTAGTGTCCACTGAGGACTCTTTGTCGCTCGAAAGTGGCGTAACGGCGCGGTTTTGCCGGGCCGCACTGACTTTGCGTAGCCGGAATCCACTCGATTGGACGCGAACAGGTGTTCGATTTTCTGGGTATGATGGTCACATGTCCCCGGTTCCCCACGAACGTGACGGGCCCACCGCCACCCCACCTCGGCAGCGGGCCCGTCACCCCGTTCACCGCCCGCGTCACCCTTCGCGCAGCAGGAAGCGCTGGAGCTTGCCGCTCGCGTTGCGCGGCAGCGCGTCCACGAACCGCACCCGGCGCGGGTACTTGTACGGCGCGGCAACGGCTTTGGCGTGCTCCTGCAGGGTGTGCGCGAGGTCCGGCCCCGGCTCGGCACCCGGCCGGGGCACGACGAAGGCGGTCACCACCGACCCGCGCTCCGGGTCGGGGGTGCCGACCACCGCGCATTCGGCGACGTCCGGGTGGGTCAGCAGTACCTCTTCCACCTCGGGGGCGGCGATGTTGTAGCCGGAGGACACGATCATGTCGTCGCTGCGGGCGACGAACCGGAAGTAGCCGTCGGCGTCGCGGACGTAGGTGTCGCCGGTCAGGTTCCAGCCGTCGCGGACGTAGTCGGCCTGCCGGGGGTCGCCGAGGTAGCGGCAGCCGGTGGGGCCCTGCACGGCGAGCAGCCCCGGCGTCCCGTCGGGGACCGGGCGGCCGTCGAAGTCGAGCACGGTGGCGCGGAACCCGGGCACGACGGTGCCGGTCGAGCCCGGGCGGGCCGCGTCGTCGGCGGCGGAGATGAACACGTGCAGCATCTCCGTGCTGCCGATGCCGTCGATGAGGGGCTGTCCGACGATCTCCCGGTACTGCTCGGCCACGGTGGCCGGGAGCGCTTCGCCGGCGGACACGGCGCGCCGGACGCCGGCCAGCAGCGGGCCGTCGCCGGCACCGAGGATCGCGCGGTAGGCGGTTGGCGCGGTGAAAAGCACGGTCACCGCCTGCTCGGCGACGGTCGCGGCCAGCTCCTTCGGGGTGGCGCGCTCGAGCAGGAGCACGGACGCGCCGGCGTGCAAGGGGAAGACGAGGAGGCCGCCGAGGCCGAAGGTGAACGCGAGGGGAGGGGTGCCGCAGAACAGGTCGTCCGCGGTCGGTTTGAGGACGTGCCGGGAGAATGTGTCGGCGATGGCGAGCAGGTCGCGGTGGAAGTGCATGGTCGCTTTCGGTGACCCGGTGGTGCCGGAGGTGAAGGCGAGCAATCCGACGTCGTCGGCGGCCGTCGGCACGTCGTCGAAGGTCGCCGGGTGCCGTGCGCAGCGTCCGGCCAGGTCGGTGCCGTAGGCGACCACCGGCAGATCGGGCGGCAGCTCGTCGAGCAGGCGCTCGTCGCACAGGGCGACGGTGGGCGCCGCGCGTTCGACGATCTTGTCGAGCTCGCCGCGGCGCAGCATCGGCATGGTCGTGACGGCGACCGCCCCGGCCTTGAGCACGCCCAGCCAGCACGCCGCGAGCCACGGCGTGTTGCTCCCGCGCAGCAGCACGCGGTTGCCGGGCACGACGCCGAGATCGGCGGTGAGCACGTGCGCGATCCGGTTGGCGCGCGCGAGCACGTCCCCGTAGGTCCACGTCTCGCGCGGCGACCGCAGGCACGGCCGATCCGGCCCGAGCCGCGCGACGGTGTGGTCGAGCAGCACGGTGGCGGCGTTGAGCCGGTCGGGATAACGCAGCTCCGGCAGGTCGAACACGAGCCGCGGCCACTGCGCCTCGGGCGGCAGCCGATCGCGGCAGAACGAGTCGGTGTGAGCGCTGGGAGAAAGCGGCATCACGGCTCCTCGGGTCGGAACGACCTGCACCAGGAGAAAAGTAGCACTCGTTGCGACCGTCGAGAAGACGCAATGTCGCATCGTTGACGGCGGCGACGAGAAGGCGATGCCACTGAGTTCACCGGGGACCGCGCACAGTGACCGCGCTGGGAACGCCGGGCCAACCCCGACGTGCGGGTCGGGTTCGTGAGGGCCGCGGCGAGCCGGGCGACGGACATCAGGACCGTGCGGCGGGTCGGCCCCCACGGCGCGGGGTGGGTCAGCCGGACCTCGTCGGGCTGTTCGCCGCCGAGCGGAGGCACGCCCGCGGCGATGAGGCGCACCCGTCGAGGGCACGCCGGCGGCGAGGTGCGCTCGGCGAGGGCACGCCCGCGGCGGCGAGGTGCGCGTCCGGCGAGGGCACGCCCGCGGCGATGAGGCGCGCATGGCTCGCGCGAGCTACGGCGACAAAACGGGGCGGTGGCCGCCGCTTCGCGCCCACGGCCGGCGTGAGTCGTAACCACCGCGATCCCCGCCGGCAGCGATCGCGACTGCGTCCGGTGCCCCGATGCCCGATGCCCGATGCCCGGCGTCCGAGCCCTGTGCCCTATGCCCTATGCCCTATGCCCAGCGCCTGGTGCCTGGTGCCTGGTGCCACTGCACCTGGCATCCCTCGCCCTCGCCCGGCGTCCGTCGCCCAGCGCCCACGTCACGCAGCGGGCGGCCTGAGAGACCCGCGATGAGCACGACTGGGGCGCCCTCGCCCGAACAGGCGAGGCGACCCTCGACCGCGCTCGCCGGCCGCCCAACCCGGGCCGCCGGTCGGGCCACCCGACCCGGGGCCGCCCGTCAGCGTCAGGCCTCCGGGTCGCGTTCCGAGGTGCGGAAGAAGGACGCCGGGTTGTCCGAGAGGTCCTCGAGCACTCCGTTGCGGACTCTCGCCGAGACGGCGGCGCTGCCGACGGCCCACACCGCGATCACCGCCACCACGGCGGGCGCCGAAAGCACGTGGCGCAGCAGGGCGAGGTTCACGGTGGCGGCGAGCGCCGCGAACTGGAGCAGGTTCATGTACCACTTCCGGGGCTGGGTCGAGAACACCCGCGTGCCCATGAGGTACGCCGTCAGGCCGGCCGTGATGAACCACGCGCCGGCGACCGGCGGGGACTCGTGCAGCGAAAGGTCCACGCCGGCCGCGACGAGCAGCAGCGAGAACGCCGGGAGCAGGTGCCCGCCCGCGTACAGGAAGTAGGCCAGCGCGGGGTTGCCGCCGGAAAGTCCGAGCATGCGCTCGTAGATCTCCGCCGCCGACGTGAAGTACACCCACCACAGCGCGCCGGCGAGCACCAGGCCGCCGATCAGGGCGAGCCAGTAGCCGAGGTCGTCGTCCGGGCGATCGAGCGCCGCGCCGCCGACCGTGATCACGAGCTCGCCGAGCAGCAGGATCATGAAGAGCCCGAACCGCTCGGACAGGTGCCCCGGATCGACCGCCCGGCCGGGGTTGCCCGACGGCGCGAGCAGCGAGCGCATCTTCGCGGCCCGCGACGGCCGGGGCGTGTCGCGGCCGCCGTGGCGGCCACGCCGCCGCTGGCCGCCGTCGTCCAGCAGCAGGAAGCCCGCTTCCTGGACCAGCGCGAACGCCCACAGCACGAACACCCACGGCTGCGGGGTGAACGCCGAGAGGGTGAACAGGACCGCCGACGCCGTGTAGCCCCAGGTGATCTTGCGGACCCCGGCCTTGCCCCGGCCGGACCACCAGTGCGCCGCGGCCAGGATCAGGCGGACACCCGCCAGCGCTCCCGCGAAGCCCGCCGGATGCCCGTCGAAGGCGTGGTGCGCCTGGGTGGCCGCGATCGCGCACGGCACGGTCCCGGCGAGTACGAACAGCCGGTCGGCGACGCGGGTGTCGTCGCCGACGCGGTTATAGAGCAGCGCGAAGCCGATCCACGTCCACCAGAGCGTCGCGAACAGGCCCAGCGCGGCGGCGACGTGCGCCCACTCCGCTCGGCGACGATCGCGTGCGTCACCTGGCTGACGGCGAACACGAAGATCAGGTCGAAGTACAGCTCGACCCACCCGACGCGCCTGCCGCGCCCGGCGGTGTCCTGCTCTTCGGTCACAGCTTGCTCGGTCACAGCCGAGATTGTGCACTGCGCCTCGGATAAGGTGCGATCGGAGAGGGGGAGGGTGATGGCGAAGCCACAGCTGCGGTCGGCGGTGCTGGCGCAGGCGTGGCGGCGGATCCCGGGCGTGGCGGTCCTGTCCGCGCCCGACGGCGGCCCGCTGACCCGCACGGTGAAGAAGATCATCGACCCCCTGGTCATCCGCACGGCGGCTCACCCCCGCCTGGGCCGCCCCCTCCTGGACGAGCAACCGGCGGCGGAGCTGACGAAGCTGCTCCTGGCCGACGCGCCCCGCCTCCGAGCGACGGCGGAGTGGTTCACGCACCTGAAGAAGCAACGCCGAGCTCTGCGCATCACGGCGGGCAATGTCCAGGACGTGTGCTTCCCGCTGGCCTACGAGCTGGCAACAGGCTTCGGTACCCCAGGCCCGGAAGCAGCCGAGACAGCAGCGGCTGCGTTACGCGACCTGCACGGCGAGGCCGGCGCGACAGGAGCCGACGAGCTGACGGGCTACCTGGCAGACCCCCGGGTAGCGGCCGACCTGACGCGGGAACTGCACCGCCGCTGGCAAGCAGCAACCCCGGCGGCCACCCCCGACGACGTACCGGCGCGGACCGGCGAAGGTCCTGAGCCGGTACGCAGTCGCGCGAAGAGTGCGACCCGGCCGGATGGAGTCGTGGCGCGGGCCGGCGAGACTGCTGGTCGAGCTGCCGGGGGTGTCACTGTGCCGGGCGGAGTCCCGGCGCACATCGGCGAAAGTGCTGATCGAGTCGTTGAGAGTGCCGTCGGGCCTGGCGGAGTTGCCGGGCCGGGCGGTGAGCATGCAGATCGGGCTGCCTGGCCCGGCGGAGCCGCGGCGCAGGCCGGCGACTCCGACCGGATCGCGAGGAGCGCCGGCGGGGCCGCCGACCTGGCCGGCGATACTGCCGACCGGGCTGAGGAGAGCGCCTGCGGGGCCGCCGACCTGGCCGGCGAAAGTGCCGACCGGACCGCGAGGAGCGCCGGCGAAAGTGCCGACTGGACTGCGAGGAGCGCCGGCGGGAGCGCCGTCCTGGCTGGCGAAACTGCCGGTCGGGCTGAGGAGAGCGTCGGCGGGGCCGCCGTCCTGGCTGGCGAAACCTCCGACTGGACCGCGGAGAGCGTCGGCGGGGCCGCCGCCCTGGCCGGCGAAACTGCCGACTGGACCGCGAGGAGCGCCGGCGGTAGCGCCGCCCTGGCTGGCGAAACTGCCGGCCGCGCCGAGGAGAGCGCCGGCGGGACCGCCGGCCCGGCCGGCGAGCGGGCGATGCCGTGCCGTGAGGATGTCGCGGCTCTCCCGCACAGGACCGATGCCACCCTGGGCGACACCTTCTCGCCGCTTGCCGTCTTCGTCGAAACCCTCACCGACGCCGCCTGGCGTGACCTCGTCAAGTCCGCCGCCGGGCATGCGCTCGGCCTGGCTCTCCGGCAGCCCGGTGGTTCCGCCGCCGTCGGCCGGGTCGTTCAGGAGATCTCCGGCGTGACCACTCCCGATCTCGGGCTGCAGCGCGGCGATCGCACCACCGTGCCGCCGCTGAGCAGGCGGGATGAACCCGGCGCCGAGCTCCTCGAACGCAGCGTCGAACGGCGGGTTCGCGCCACCCTCCGGCGGACCCCCGCCGACGAGCGAGCACCGGTCACCGAGCTCGTCGACGACGAGCTCAGCCGGGTCGCCGCCGGGTTCGGGCTTGGCCTGCCCGCCCTTGCCGGCTGCTTCGCGCTCGGCGTTGTCGTCGCGCCCGCGCTTCGGCCGCTCGATGGCGTCGCGTCCGCGGCCGTGCCCGAGTTCGCGCGGCGGCTCAATGCCCAGGTCGCGCGCGAGGGTTACGTCCTGCACGCCCGCCGCGCGCTGGCCGGCGACACCCCGCTCACCCCGCGGCCCGACCCCGAGCTCGTGCGCGAGCTGCGTGAGTTCGCCAAGCAGTTCCTCGGCCGCCTCTGGATCCGGCTGCACGGCTTCGACGTGCGCGGCGAGACCCCGGCCGACGCGGGGGACGTCCGCGACCTCGTCACCGGCGTCGTCCGCTCGACCTCACTCGACCTGCGGACGAAGGTACGTCGCGCGCTCGTCGCCCGCTTGCCGGAGCTGGAGGCCGCGTCGTGACGCACCCGGTGCACGCGCCTGTCGTCGCCGCGGACGGCGGTCTCGTCAGCTTCGTCCTCGCCGATCTCCTCGCCGGATCGGCCACGTCCATGCGGATCGAACTCACCGACGCCGGGGCCGCCGAACCGTGGCTGACCCGGCTCGTCGGCGCCGAGGCCAGCCGGATCGCGCTGGACCGGGGGCACGCCGACGTCCCGGCCCGGCCGGAGCTCGCCACCCTCGCGCTGCTGCTCTGGGCGCGCCGCTGGTGGCCCGCCAGTCAGCGGCTCGGCGTTCCGTCACTCGACCCGGCGCTCCTGGACCTCGAAGCCGCCGCCGCGACGGCCGCGGTCGAGGACGTCGCCGAAGGGCTGCTCGACAGCTTCGAAGCCACCCCGGCCGAACTCTTCGACGCGGCGGTCGCGGGCGGCGCCCTGACCGGGCCGGCCGGCGAAGTCCGCGACCTCTGCGAACGGCTGGCGGCCTGGTTCGACGCGCAGGACGACGTCGAACGCGCCCAGGCCGCGGCCGGACTGGAAGTCGCCGGAAGTCAACGCGCCTACGCCTTGGCCGCGGGCACCGGCTCCGGCGCACCCGGCGACGGCGTGCTGGCCGAGGGGCGCGCGAGCGTCGACTGGGCACGCGTGCCGCCGGGCGTTCTCGACGCCGCCGAGGACACCGTGACCTGGCGGATCGTCGCTGCCGGCCGGATCGAGGTCGAGGTCGCCGGTGCGTTCGCCGACGCCGTCCTCACCGCGGTCGCGACCCACGACGGCGAGCCGTTCGCCGAAGTCCCCCTGGACCTCGGCGCCGGGCAGTTCGCCGGAAGTGCCGACCTCGACCCGGCCGCGACGCGGCTCGCGGCGACGCCGGATGTCCACATCGGACTCGTCGTGGGCGTGGCCGCGGAGGGCGTCGTGGGGACGACGCCGCAGGACCGGGCGGCCGTGGTCGCGCTCGTGCGGGCGCGGCCGCCGCGGGTGTGGACCCTCGCCGAACGCGCGGCGGCCGGGGACGCCGCCGAGGAGTTCTGACGTGCTCGCCGGCTTCCCGCCTCCGCTCACCCCGCCGGACCGGCCGCTGCCACCCGAACTGGCCGGGTCGAGTTCGCACGGTTACAACTGTCGTTGCGTCGCCACATATTTCGGCTTGAATCCGGCGCGGTACGGCGAACTTCCCGCGTGCTCGCTGACCGAAGCCGAGTACCACGGACTGCTCGTCGAAGCCGTCGACGTCCAGGGTGAAGCCAAGCGGCTCGCCGCCGCGCGGGACGTCACGGGCGCGCAGCGGCAGTACGCGCGGATGCGGCAGCTCGCGCACCGGCTCGACCGGACCGACCTCGAACTCGCCGCCGTCAGCGACCTGGCCACGGTGTGCTACTCCGCCGGCGATCTCCGCAACGCCCGGCAGTGCGCCGAGGCCGTGCTGACCGTCTTCGCCGTGATCACCAAGGCCATCGTCCACTTCGGACAGTACGTCGAGCTGCGGATGATCGAAGGGTCGCGCGAGGTCGCCGAGCGCGTGCTCATCTCACTGTCCACAGAGGATGGTGACGTCTCGCGGGCGCGCGAGCTGCTCGCGGACCAGCGCCGCCGCGCGTTGTTCCGGAAGGCGGCCGAGCCGGGGCAGTTCCCGCGCGAACAGCTCGACCCGCACGGCGCCGACGAGCTGGAACTGCGGATCCTCGAGGTGCGCGTGCAGATCGCGGCCGGTGATCCGGCCGGCGCGCGGACCGCGCTCGAGGAGATCCTGGCGGCGCTGGCGGCGATCGCGGACGTCGGCGAAGTGCGTGACCAGGTCGTGTCCCTGCAGGCGATGGCGCGCGCCGAACGCGCTCGCGTCCGGCAGGCGGGCGGCGAAGAGGAGGACGCGGCG
Organism: Amycolatopsis sp. NBC_00355; assembly: GCF_036104975.1. Taxonomy (GTDB): domain Bacteria; phylum Actinomycetota; class Actinomycetes; order Mycobacteriales; family Pseudonocardiaceae; genus Amycolatopsis. Next base: position 10,461,556 of record NZ_CP107982.1, read on the forward strand.
GCGGACCTGCTGCGCCTGAGCGCGCGGCACGGCGGCCCGACGGCGGCGAAGTTCGACGTCCAGCTGGCGGAAACCCGGGCCCTCGACGGGGATTTCCCGGGCGCGATCGCGGCGATCGTCGCGGCCCGGGACGAGCTCGCGGCGGTGGGCCTGACCGGCGACGTCGCGGAGGCGAGCCACGCGCTGGGTACGCTCCTGCTGCTCGCGGGGGACGTCGCGCAGGCCAGGGCCCAGTTCGAGCACGCGGGAAAACTGTGGACGGCCAACGGTGACACCCCGGGCGCGCGCCGGCTGGACCTGGCGCTGGCCCGCTGCGCGGCCGCCGAGGGTGACTGGCCGGCGGCGAAGGCGCACGCGGCCCGCGCCCAGGAGTCGGCGCGGGCGTCGGGGGAGTGGCTGGAGTGCCTGCGCGCCGACTTCGTGACGGCGACGATCGAGTACACCCGCGGCGACGACCTGCGGGCGGCGCTGGAACTGCTGCTGCCGGTGGCGTTGGCGGCGCAGGAGTATCGGTTCGAGTTCGCCTCGCCGGAGGCGCGCACGGCGTGGGCGAGTGGCGTCGCGGGCCCGGCGACGGCGCTGCTGATGACCCTGCTGACCCAGCTCGGCGAGACGCGGCTGACGGCGGAGCTGATCGAGCGGGCCTGCGCGGTCGGGGCCTACACGGAGGACCGCACCCTCGACCTGACCGGCAAGGTGCCGACGCTGGATCGGCTCACCGCGGCCGGCGCGGAGCCCGAATCGCTTGCTGTGGCGCGGGAACGAGCCGCTGCGGTGGGTGGTTCAGAGCGACCGGAGCAGCTTGCTGCCGCTCGTGGCTCGGACCGGCCTGAGTCGCTTGAGCCGGTGGCTGCCGGTGGTGGTCTGGAGGGGGTTGGGGCGCGGGAGTCGTTTGCCGTGGCTGGCGGCTCGGACCGGCCTGAGCCGCTTGAGCCGCTTGAGCCGGTGGCTGCCGGTGGTGGTCTGGAGGGGGTTGGGGTGCGGGAGTCGTTTGCCGTGGCTGGCGGTTCGGACCGGCCTGAGTCGCTTGAGCCGCTTGAGCCGGTGGCTGCCGGTGGTGGTCTGGAGGGGGTTGGGGTGCGGGAGTCGCTTGCCGTGGCTGGCGGTTCGGACCGGCCTGAGTCGCTTGAGCCGGTGGCTGCCGTTGGTGGTCTGGAGGGGGTTGGGGCGCGGGAGTCGCTTGCCGTGGCTGGCGGCTCGGACCGGTCCGAGCCGCCCGAGCGGGCAGCTGCCGGTGGTGGTCTGGAACGGGCTGGGGTGCGGGAGTCGTTTGCCGTGGCCGGTGGTTCGGGGCGACCGGAGCAGCTTGCTGCCGCTCGCGGCTCCGACCGGCCCGAGTCGCTCGAGCCGGTAGCTGCCGGTGGTGGTCTGGAACGGGCTGGGGCGCGGGAGTCGCTTGCCGTGGCTGGCGACTCCGACCGGTCCGAGCCGCTCGACCCGGCAACTGCCGCTGGTGGTCAGGAGCGGGCCGAGGCCCGGGAGCTCGCCGTCGCCGGCGGTTCGCCGTTGACCGTCCATGCCCGTGCGTCGGCCCGGGCCGCGGGGGAGTCGCTTCCCCTGGCCGCGCTCGGCGCCGTCACCGCCGCCCTGCCCCTCCGCCTCGCCCCGCCGCCCGACCTGCGGTGGTCTCCCGGCCGGCCCATGGAGCTGGACCGCTGGCTCGGCCTCGCCGCCGAGCGGTACCACCTGCGCCGCCAGGCCACCGAGACCGTCGCCACCTGGCCCGCCGCCACCCCGGAGCGTGAGACCTTCGTCCTTCGCTTCACCGACGCCGGGCACACCTTCCTCAGCTGGCGGACCACCGAGGACCTCGACACCGTCCACACCCACGCCGTCAACGCCGAGCTCGTCGAGACCGCCCGTGGTTACCTGGCCGCCGCGTCCCCGACGCCGCACGAAGGGGAGAGCGTCGCCGACGCCGTGCGAAGGTCGCTGGCCGACGACGCCCTCGGCGGCGCGGCCGGGGAACAGCGGCTGGCTCGCGTGCTCGCCCTCAACCTGCTGCCCGCCGACCTCGTCGGCGAGCTTCGGCGCGCCGCCGCGGCCGGGCGGCGGCGGCCGTTGCTGCGGGTCCAACCCTCGCCCGGCCTCGCCGCCGTTCCGTGGGGGCTGCTCGCCCTGCCCGACCGGCGCCCGGCGCGCGGGACCGTCGACGAGATCGGCTCCTGTTTCGACGGCGACGACCGCGTCCTCGACCTCGCCGACGTCGCCTTGCTCGCGCCGGCCGGGATTCCGCGCCGGCCGTCCGCCCCCGACGGGCCGCCTGCCTATCTGCTCGATCCGCGGATCCCCGGCCAGAGCGCCTTCGGCGAGCTGGGTTCCGTGCTCGGCAAGCAGCACGAGAGCTCGCCGCTGATCCGGCACCTGGACGCGCAGCTCGAGGCCGGTCCCGTCCGGCCGTCCGCGGCGAAGGGGCTCGAGCTTGTGCGGCGGACCGACACGGACCGGCGGCTGCTCGCCGAACTCCTGTCCGGACCGTGTTCACGGCTGGTGTTCGTCGGGCACGTCAGCCGGGTGCGCGACGACCACGGCGCGCAAACCGCGCTGCACCTGTCCTGTGCGGCCGAGCTGCCCGGCACGGCCGCGCCGATCGGGGCGCACCGGCCGTTCACCGCCGCCGATCTCGCCCTGTCGCGGGTGGACACCATGCCGGCGCGGGTGGCGCTGATCGGCTGCGCCAGCGCGAGCGACTTCGGCCTGGCCGAGCCGTTCGGCGTGCTGCTGGCCGCCGTCGCGGCCGGGGCCGGGCTGGTCGCCGCGACCGTCTGGGCGCTGCCGACGTCGGCCGCGGTGCCCGGCGCGGACCCGATGGCCGAGCTGGTCGTCGCCGTCGACACCGCGCTCGCCGGCGACGACCCGGTGACCGAGCTGTGCGCGTGGCAGCGGACCCGGCTCGCGCGGTGGCGAGAACGGCCGGAGCCGGCCCGCTCGCCGGCCTTCTGGGCGGCCCTGACCTGCCTCGACGCCGCCGCCGACGGGCAAACCTGGGTTCGGTAGCACCGCGGCCCGCCGAAGCTGGGTGCACACCGCACAGCGAAAGGCAGGGCCCCGATGTTCAAGAAGATCCGCGACAAGGTCAACGAGGCGACGCAGCAGGGCGCGGCACGCGGCGCACAGGAGTTCCAGCAGCACGCCGAGCAGTTCCGGCGGGCGGCCGCGGCCCAGGGGTACGACATCACCCCGCAGCTGCCGACGCCGCAGGCGGCCGCCCAGGCGTTCCGGAGCATGAACGCCGACCCGGACACGGCCGCGTTCCTGGCGCTGCCGATGGAGGAGCAGCTGCGCCAGCAGCAGGAACTGCAGGCCTACGGCACCGAGCTGCGGCGGCTCTACGACACGGGCGAGCCGGCCACCCTGGTCGTCCGCGCGCTGGAGCCGACCGGCCGGACGATCGCCGGGCAGGCCCAGTACACCGCCACGCTGGAGGTCACCCGCACCGGCGGCGTCCCCTACCGGACGGTCGCGCAGCTGATCGCGCCGCAGGCGACGGTCCAGCAGTACGCGCCCGGCACCCGGCACGAGGCCCGCGTCGACCCCGCCGACCCGGCGAAGGTCGGCGTGTTCGGCCCGATCGCCTAGGGGGCGGGCGTGTTCGCATTCGGGTTGTCGGAGGACCCGCGGGGCACCGGCCGCCGGCTGTGGCTGCTCGGGGTGCCCACGACGCTCGCCTGGGCGGTCGCGGGCTGGTCGGGCGCCCTCGGGCTGCTGGACACGTTCCGGCTGATGTCGCTGAACCGCGTCGGCGCGTGGGGGGCCGACGCGGGCCCGGCGGCGTCCCTGGTGCTGTTCTTCAGCCTCTCGGTCACGGCGGCGTCGTCACTCGGCTTCGCGATGCTGTGGAGCGGCGGCGTGTCCCTGGGCCGGATGGGCGTCGGCTTCCAGGCGAGCTCGCTGGCCGCGTTCCTCGGCGTCGCGCTGGGCAGCGGCGTGGCGATCCCGTCGTGGACCCGGCCGGAGGCGGTGGGGCAGCGGCTGCCGTTCCTCGACGGCACGCCCGAGCCCTGGTCCGACGTCGACTGGGTCGTCTACTACGAGCCGTACCTGGTGCCGGCGGTGGCCGGGCTGGTGGCGCTGGTGCTGATCGTGGTGCTGCTGCGGGAGTTCCTGACCACGGCGGAGGCGGACGACCGCGCGCAGGCCCTGGCCCAGCGCGGCCGCCTGGTGACCGGGCAGGTCACGCACGTCGAGTTCACCAACGTCTGGGTGATGGGCAACCCGCGCTTCACGGTCCACGTCACCTTCCCGGCGGAGACGGGCGAGCGCACGGTGGTGTCGACGATGGTCACCCCGATCATGCGGTCCCCGGCCCGCGGCTCGAAGGTCCGGGTCCGCTACGACCCGCAGGACCCGGGCGCGGTGCTGGTGGAACCGGACCCGGACGACCACGCGATCCGTTACCCGCCGTTTCTGTAACGCCGGAATCGGACCGGACGACTCCGGCATTGAGCGGTTGCCGCGCAATACTACGACCCGTAGCATCATCGACGCGGAATGTGACACGACGCGGAGTGTGATCGCATGCGCACCTGGACGGATTCGTCCCCCGGTCGGCGTAACCTCGGAACCGGGGAGAGTTTTCCTCCAGGGCGCTGTGACATCGTTCCCGCAGAGGGATCCCGTAAGCGGCGCGAAAGGGTGCTGACGCCATGAGCACGGACACTGCGGCTCGCGAGGAGACTTCGTCGTCCGGTCCCGGGGAGCCGATCATCGGCCAGTCCCCGCGGCGCAAGGTCGGGAACTCCGTTTACGTCTCGGTGCCCGGCCCGGTGCCGGTGATCAGGGCGAAGCCGCACAAGAAGAAGTAGCTCACCTCAGGTTGATGGCGTGCGTGGCCGCGCGCTGGAGGCTGACGAGCACCTGGTTCTGCCGCGCCGAGTCGAGCTTGCTGATCAGGGACAGATCCCCGGGGGGCACGTCTTCCCCGTTGGCCTGGATGACGTAAGTGGAATTCAGGGTGATCGCGCCCACCGTAAGAATGTCCGCCATGTCGTGGCCGATGCGTTTTTCGCTGCCCGTCCCGGACATCAGGATCGGCGCCGCCAGAATACCGCGCCAGATCTGCGCGACCGGTGACGGCGTGAGGTTCGCGGCCTGCGGAATTCCGGTGAAAACCGCTTGCGCCGCGGCGAAGTCCGAATCCGGGTCGATCGTGATGTGGTGCCGGAGCGACCATTCTTCGCGGTGGGTGTAAACGGAAGTCCCGACGAGGTTGATGGTGTACCGGTGGCGGCCGTGCTCGAGGTCGCGGCTGCGGAGCCAGAGGAAAAGGCCGAAGTTCTCACCCGTGTTGCCGCCGAGCACGTGGTCTTCGTAGTCCTGCGAAAGCTTGCCGAGCACGTCCCGCGGACCGCCGGGGATGCTCAGGGCGCGGTGCAGTCTCGTCGTCAGGTCTTCCGCGGCCTGACCGGCCGGGATCTCGGCCCGGGGAGCGCAGCCGACGGCCGTGTAGCAGTCGTCCAGCGCCTTCGTGAACCGCCGGCTGTAGACCAGGGAGTCTTCGGCGGGCTGTTCGTGCCGGTAGCGTTCCGGCTCCACGACCGCCAGGGCGAGGTCGGAGATCGCCTGGTTCAGCTGGGAGTACGACTTCAGGAAGATGGGCTTGAGCCCCAGTTTTTCCTCGAGATGCCGGGCCGACTTGATGGCGTACTTCGCGGCGAGGGTCGGTGAGACGCCGCTGACGCTCGAAGGCACCACCAGGGAGAACCGCGGTGCGCCCGTGTCCGCGCTGGCGTAGAGCGGGCCCACGAGGTTCGGGTCGGACACGCTCAGCCCGATGAAGATCGTGCAGGAGTCCTGCATCGCTTCGGCGAGGATCGACCGCACCTGCGCGCCGTGTTCGAGGAATTGGGATTCGGTGAGGATGATCGGTTCTTCGGGATTCTGCGCCTGCCGGACGAGACCGTGCAGGTGCAGGACGCCGACGTGGTCGGGATCCTCGTTCCACGCGCTCCACGCTTCCTTTCCGCCGGGCCGGATCGAGAAGGAATCGACGTGGCCTTTGGCGTAGTAGGCCTGCAGCGCCTGTTCGAGGATGATGTCGAAGTTCGTGGTGAGCAGGCGGCTGTCGGCCCGCCGGGTGTAGGTCAGCCGGGCGATCGACTTGGCCAGCGACCCCGGCGTCACGTGCAGATCCCGCTGGTAGAGCGCGTCCCGGATGACTTCGTGGTCCTGGATGTTGTGGTTGGCCTCCTTGATCAGCTGCAGCACGATCTCGGCCTTGCGCATGGGATCGGACTTGTCCGCCGCCGCGATCCGCCGGATGTCCTTGTCCTCGATCGCTTCGGTCATCTTCTCGATCAGCGACGACCACGACGGCAGGCTCGAATTCATCGAGACGCCCGCGCCGACCACGATGGTCAGCGGGCAGGAGCGGTCGCGCACCGTCTGGAACAGCTCCGCGAGGTACGGCTGCGACTCGAAGGAAAACGTGTCCCCTTTGTCGAAGGCGCCGGGCTCGACGATTTTGGAGATGAATTCCTCTGACATGCCTGACCTCGTGCGTTCCGGGGGACCGTGGTGCCATCTTGGCACCCGTGCCGCGGCCCGGTCGGGGTCCGGAGCGGAACTTGTCACGCGTCCCGAAGAGATCACGCTAATGGCCGAGTGGCCGTCACCCGGAGTCCGCGGAATTTGTCAGTCTTTTGTCCAGGGCCGCTACTGCGAATACGGCAGGTCGGCGCGGATCAGCTCCGCTTTCGCCATCGTGTCGTTGAGGAACGCGGGCAGGGGACGGCGGTACCGCGCGGCCAGGGCGTCGGCGATGTCGGTGGTGACGCGCCAGCCCTGGCCGTCCAGCCAGGACGCCGGGTCGCGGCGGGGCTCGGTGTTGAGCAGGCCCGCCATGCTGATGCCGAGGCGTTCGGCGGCCTGCATCGCCTCCATGCTCCGGTTCATGCCCTCGACGTCGCCGCCCGGGACCTGCTCGACGCCGAAGCGGCTGCCCGGCGCGGAGCGGGCGTGCACGAGTTCGAACAGTTCCTCCTCGGCCCGCGCGGGCAGGTACGGCAGGAGGCCTTCGGCCAGCCAGACGGTCGGGCGGGTGCGGTCGAAGCCCGCCTCCTCCAGCGCGGTGGGCCAGTCGTCGCGCAGGTCCGCCGCGACGGGGTGGCGGTGGCCGTGGGGCAGCGCGCCGACGTCGTCGAGCACCTGCTGCTTGAACTCCAGCACGCGCGGCTGGTCGACCTCGTAGACGTCGCGGCCGTCCAGGTCGAGCCGGTAGGCGCGGGCGTCGAGGCCGGCGGCGAGGATGACCACCTGCGGGGCGTCGGACGTCACGACCACTTCGTCGAAGAACCGGGACCGCAGGCCCATGTACGCGGCCATCGCCCGCCACATCTCGTCGCCGGCCACGTCGGACGGGCCGGTCGGCAGCGGCTTGGGCGGGTTCGCCGCGCGGACGAACTCGGCCGCGAACGGGTCGTCGACCAGGCCGCCGGCGGATTCCGTCGCGATCGCCCGTGCCGCCGCGACCGCGAGCGCGGTCAGGCCGACGCTGGTGACGATGTCCCACTGCCGGTGCGTCCCGGTCATGCGTGGCCCTCCCGATGATCGCGGTCTGTCTCCCCAGCATGGCATTGCGCGACCGATCGAGTGCGCAGCGTGAGCGTTTTGCCCGGAATCAGGGCGTGTGGTGTGCGTCACCGGCTGTGATGTTCGGAAGTGTGCGCCGGACTCGCGGTGCTTGCCGGAAATTAATAACGAACAATGCTCGGTGCTCTTTGTCAAATTGTGCCGATGTCGCGACCAGGTAACGGTTGTGGGTAATTCTGCCGACGCCGTAAAAGGTCTCTTCGGGAACATCGTGAGCTAGCCTAAGCAAGGCGCGGAGCTGCGCGAACCTGCTTGTACAGTGTGCAAGGAGGAGTCGGCGGGACACGATGCGTGATATGTGCGGGCACGTGGGAAAGAATTCGCACCGAGCTGTCGAAATCGTCGGTGTCGGGCTTGACAAGGGCACGGGAGTTGATGTTCTCTGCAACCCGGCTCGGTCACGCCACGTCATTGGGAAGCCGCAATTTCACCGGTTCGGGTGCCGGTGTCCAAGATCGTTCGAGACGTTCCGTGATCGGCCCTGGGGTGATCTCGTCCTGTCCGGGTTCGACGTCAGCCGCGCGTCGGCTGGGAATCGAGCGGTTCCACCATGCTTGAACGAGGTTCCACGCCACACCGGCCGGCCGACGCCCCGTGGTGGCCGGCGCACTGGAGCGTCCGCACCAAGATCAGCGTCGTCCTGCTGCTGCCCGTCCTGGTCGCCGTCGCGCTGGCGGTGGTCCGGATCCAGGGTGAGCTCGACCGGGCCACCACGCTCAGCGCGGCGCGCGACCGGCTGCCGGTCCTGCACGACACGATCGACCTCACCGCGTCGCTGAGCCAGGAGATGGTCGCCGCGGTCGCGGTGCCGGGCGGGGCGCCGAACACGCTGACCGCCGCGGTGGACGCGAAAGTGGCCGCCATCCAGCGCGAAACCGGGTTCGCGCCGCTGGCCGCGGACACCGGCCGCTCGCTGAACACCGCGCTCGGCAAGCTCGCCGGGATCCGCGCCGTCGGCGCCGCGAACGGCGACGTGCGCACCAAAGCCGAGGGCTACAACGACATCATCGCCTCGCTCGGCGACCTCGTCCCCGCTCTGGTCCCGGCCGACGTCGGCAGCGAAACCGCCGTCGCGGCCGACACCGCCCGGCTGCTGGTGCACCTGCGCGGCGAGCTGGCGACCGAGGAGACGTACGTGCGCGCGGCGCAGGCCAGCCCGGACGACGCGACCCTGCGCCCGGCGGCCGTGCTGACCGCCGCCGAGCAGACCGTGCTCGGCGAGCAGGCCGCTCGTCAGCTGACCGGCGCCCTGCGGACCCGGTTCGCCGCCGCGACCAGCCCCGCCGCGAACCGGCTCGGCACGCTGCAGGACCCCGAGAGCACCGGGACGGCGGCCTTGTCGTCCTTCCTCCCGTCCATCGCCGCGGAAGTCCCCGGCGTGACCGGCGTGCTGAACGACGTCGCGACGCAGCTGGCCGACAACGTGTCGTCGGCGGCCGACCGCGCCCGGGCGGACTCCCTGCGCGACACGGCGCTGGTCCTGGGCGCGCTGCTCGGCGCGCTCGCCATCGCCCTGCTGGTCGTCCGGTCGCTCGTCGGGCCGGTCCGCCGGCTGCGCGCGGCCGCCCTGCACGCCGCCAACGAGCAGCTGCCGGAGACCGTCCGGCAGGTCCGCGACGGCCAGGAGGTCGACTGGCGCGCCGTGCCGCCGGTCCCCGTGCAGACCCAGGAGGAGATCGGGCAGCTGGCCCGCGCCTTCGACGACATGCACCGCCAGGCCGTCCGCCTCGCCGTCGAACAGGCCGAGCTGCGCAAGCAGGTCAGCGAGATGTTCATGACGCTGTCGCGGCGGAGCCAGTCGCTGGTCGAGCAGCAGCTGTCGATCATCGAAGACCTCGAGTCGGGGGAGCAGAACCCGAAGCGGCTCGACGAGCTGTTCCGGATCGACCACATCGCCACCCGGCTGCGCCGCAACGGCGAGAACCTGCACGTGCTCGCCGGCGGCCGGCCGGTCCGCCAGGGCCGCGAGCCGGTGCCCACGCGCGACCTCCTGCGGGCCGCGACGTCCGAGGTCAAGGACTACCGGCGGGTGGCGATGGGCAACGCACCCCGCAGCTCGGTGCAGCCCGAAGCGGCCGCGGACGTCGTGCACATCCTCGCCGAGCTGCTGGAGAACGCGACCCGGTTCTCCCCGCCGGAGCACAAGGTCGCGCTGACCGCCGACCGCGGCGCCGACGGCGGCCTGCTCATCGAGGTCGTCGACCAGGGCCTGGGGATGACGCCCGACGAGATCAAGACGGTCAACGACCGGCTCGCCGCCGCGGGTTCCGTCGGCCCCGAGACGACCCGGCGGATGGGCCTGTTCGTGGTCGGCCGGCTCGCCTCGCTGCACGGCGTCACGGTGCGGCTGCGGCCGACCGGCCCGGGCGGGCGGCACCGCGGCGTCACCGCGAGCGTGCACGTGCCGGGCGCGCTGGTCCTGGCCGACCTGGCCCGGCCGATCGGCGCCGGCCGGCAGGCCGAACCGATGGTGCGCCGCAACGGGCACTCCCGGCCGTCCTTGGTGCCCCCGGTGGTGCCGCCTCAGGCGCCGACGCCGATCTTCGAACAGGTCGTCACGAGCTGGTTCGCCGAGCCGGTCGAACCGCTGCCCGCCCTGCCGCCGGTGCCGGCTCCGCCTTCCGCGCCGCCTCCCGCCCCCACGCCGGCTCCGGCTCCCACTGCCACCACGCCGAAACCGGCCGTGACGCCGGCCCCGAAGCCGAAACCGGCCGCGGAGTGGGCGACCCCGGCGGCGGAACACGCCCGCCACGCCGCGGAAAGCGCCCTCGAACCGGCCGTGCCACCCCAGCTGACCGACGCCGGGCTGCCGACCCGGCGGCCCGGCGCGCAGCTCGCGCCCGGCGCGGTCGTGCCGCGGGTGCGTGACGAGCCCGGCGGCGGGTTCCGGGACGCCTCCGCCGTCCGGAACAGCCTGTCCCGGCACTACCAGGGAATGCGCGCGGCGCGGCGGCAGACCGCGACCCGCACCGAAGAATCCGGAAAGGACGAAGTGGATCCGCGATGACGGAACTGCCCGAAGTTCACCAGCGACGCGCCTCCGGCGCCGAGGCCGCCACCCGCACGCTGAGTGGCACCCTGGGGGTCTTCCCCGGCTCGCCGCCGCCACCCGAGCGGACGGCCACGCTGAACTGGCTGGTCAACGGGTTCGTGCAGGACGTCTCGGGGGTGGCGCACGCCGTGCTGGTGTCCGCCGACGGATTGCTCGTCGCGGCGGACGAGACGCTGCCCCGCGAACGCGCGGACCAGCTGGCGGCCATCGCGGCGGGGCTGTCCAGCCTGTCCCTCGGCACCGCGGAGCTGTTCACGGCGGGCCGGGTGGTGCAGTCGGTGATCGAGATGGAGCAGGGGTTCCTGCTGCTGATGAGCGTCGGCGACGGCTCCAACCTGGTGGTCCTCGCCACGACCAGCTGCGACATCGGGCTGGTCGGCTACGAGATGACGATGCTGGTCGAGCGGGTCGGGCAGAAGGTGGACGTGCCCGCGCGTGAGATGCCGGTGGCTCAGGACCGCCTGTGACGGACTACCCGCCGTTCGGCCCGGCCGGAGAGGAGCCGCGCCACGCCCCGTCGCTCGCGCGGCCCTACTCGTGGACCGAGGGCCGGACGGCGCCGGTGGTCGAAATCGCCGTCGAAGCGCTCGTGGAGACGACGGCCGCGGGCCGGACCGAGGCCTACCAGTCGACGAGTGCCCTGGCTCAGGTCATGGAGCTGTGCGTCCGCCCCCGGTCGCTGATGGAGATCGCGGCGCTGCTGGTGCTGCCGCTCGGGGTGGTCCGCGTGCTCGTCGCGGACCTGATGGAAGACAGGCTGGTCATCGTCCGCGACACCCTCTCGGACACCTCGTCCTGGGGCGAGCGCCACGACCTGATGGAACGCGTGCTGCACGGTCTGAAGGATCTTTGACCCCGCCGTGCCCCTGAGGAAGGACTGAACCATGGACCACGCGGAGAACTTCGCGCTGGGGCGCTGGCTGCTCGTGCTCGCCTACCTCACCTCGGTGGTCGGCTGCGTGCTCGGCCTCGCCTGCGCCGTGCAGGCCCGGCACGCGGCGGACCCGCGCCACCGCCTCCGGTGGCTGGGCCTCGCGTCGGTGTCGATCGGCGGGGTCGGCATCTGGCTGATGCACTTCGTCGCCATGCTCGGCTTCAGCACGCCGGGGATGCCGGTGCGCTACGACGTCTTCCGCACGGTGCTGTCGGCGCTGCTGGCGGTCGCCGCGGTGTTCGTCGGCCTGCTGGTGGCGGGCAGCCAGGCCCGGATCGGCTGGCGGCTGCTGCTGGGCGGCCTGATCACCGGGCTCGCGGTCAACGTCATGCACTACACGGGCATGTCGGCCCTGCGCGTGAAGGGCGGCTTCACCTACGACACGCCGCTGGTGGTGCTGTCGGTGGTCATCGCCGTGGTCGCCGCGACGGCCGCGCTCTGGTTCGCGATCGTCCTGAACCGCCTGGTGCTGCGGGTGGCCGCCGGGTTCGTGATGGCCGTGGCCGTCACCGGCATGCACTACACCGGCATGGCCGCGGTCCGGATGCAGATGGACATGTCCGCGCCGGACCCGGCGGGCACCGAGGTGTTCTCGTTCCTGTTCCCGGTGTTCGTCCTCGCCGCGATCGCGATGGCGGTGCCGCTGTGCGCGGTCCTGATCGCGCCGGCGGTCGAGACCGCCGAGAAGCCGCTCAAGGTCGACAAAGCCCTGGTGTAACTGCCGGTGTCCAAGCCGCTGACCTGCGCGTTGCAGGTCCGTGCAAGAAATCTGCACGGCCCTCCCGGCACGCTGTCCCGGCGCTCCGATCCGCGGAGCCGGGGACGGGGAGGTTTCCGATGAGCCGAGCACGAGGCGGGTCCCCCGGCCGGGCGCCGGTCCGCTGACGCGCGAACGGCGCCGCGGCCTGCGGGGGACGGTGCTGCTGCCGGCCGTCCTGGCCGTTCTCGCGCTCGGCGCGCCGGTCCCGGCCGCGGCCGGGACGCCGGCCGGCACCTGGTCCTGGCGCGAGGTTTCGGTGCGCCGGATCGGGACCGCGTGCGTCCCCGGCAGCCGGCCGTGCGTCCGCGAAATCGTGACGACCACCGTGGTGTTCGATGTCATCGCGCGCTATGAACCGGGTGTATAAACCCGCGATATACTCGCGGTGTATAGTCCTGCGCATGTCGATCGGACTCACCCTGCTCGGGCTCCTCGAAGGTGGCCCACGCCACGGCTACGACCTGAAACGCGCCTACGACGACCGGTTCGGGCACGACCGGCAGGTCCACTACGGGCAGGTGTATTCGACCCTCGCGCGGCTCCTCAAGCAGGGGCTCGTCGAGGCCGACGGCGTCGAGGTCGACGGCGGGCCCGAGCGGAAGCGGTACGCGATCACCGACGCCGGGGTCGCCGACGTCGGCGGCTGGCTCGCCACCGCGGAAAAGCCGGACGCGTACCTGCAGAACACGCTCTACACCAAGGTCGTGCTCGCGCTGCTGTCCGGCCGGCCCGCGTCGGAGGTGCTCGACGTCCAGCGCTCGGCGCACCTCGACGCGATGCGCGAGCTGACCCGCCGCAAGACCGGCGGCGACCTCGTCGACCAGCTGATCTGCGACCACGCGCTGTTCCACCTCGAGGCCGACCTCCGCTGGCTGGAGCTGACCGCCGCCCGGCTCGACCAGCTGGCGAAGGAGATCGCGTGACCGGCGTCCTGCTCGAAGCCACCGATCTCCGCAAGGCGTACGGCCCGACGGAAGCGCTCGCGGCGGCGAGCCTGCGGGTGCGGGCGGGGGAGGTCGTCGCGCTGATGGGGCCGTCCGGGTCCGGCAAGTCGACACTCCTGCACTGCCTGGCCGGCATCGTCCGGCCCGACGCCGGGACGGTCCGGTACCACGGCGCGGACCTGGCCGGGATGACCGACCGCGCCCGCTCCGCCCTGCGCCGCAGCGACTTCGGGTTCGTCTTCCAGTTCGGGCAGCTCGTGCCGGAGTTGACCTGCCTGGAGAACGTCGCCCTGCCCCTGCGGTTGAACGGCGAGCGCGGCCGCGTCGCCGCGGGCCGCGCCCGGGAGGTGCTGGCCGAGCTCGAGCTGACGGAGATCGCCGGCAAGCGGCCGGGTGACGTGTCCGGCGGGCAGGGCCAGCGCGTGGCCGTGGCCCGCGCGCTGGTGACCGGGCCCCGGGTCGTCTTCGCCGACGAACCGACCGGCGCCCTGGACTCGCTCAACGGCGAACAGGTCATGCAGCTGCTGACGGCGGCGGCCCGCGAGCGGAACGCCGCGATCGTCCTCGTGACGCACGAACCCCGCGTCGCGGCCTACTCGGACCGGGAGGTCGTCGTCCGCGACGGCCGCACCCGCGAGCTCGAGGTGACCGGGTGATCCGGCGCTGGTGCGACGACCTGGTGCTGGGGATGCGGCTCGCGCTCAGCGGCGGCGGCGCCCGGACGGCCCTGGTGCGCCTCGCGCTCACCGCGGCCGGGGTCGGCCTGGGCGTGGCCGTCCTGCTGACCGCGACGTCGGTGCCGCACTTGCTCGGCGCCCGGGAAGACCGGGCCGCGGCGCGGGCGGCGTTCGCGGACGCGGCACCCGCGGCCGGCGTCGATCCCGTCTACCTCGTCGGGCTGACGGACGAGTACCGCGGCCGGGGCCTGCAGGGTTTCCTCCTGCAGCGGACCGG